>NZ_JBAKFV010000023.1:0-64772 GCF_036889365.1 Caulobacter sp. CCNWLW153 | reverse complement strand
TCCGCGCCTGCTCCCGACGACGCTCCAGCTCTTCCAGGATGTGTTGCAAGGCTTACTCCGACCGAGCTGTGAACGTCGCAAAGAGGAGATTTTGCGTGGCTTCGGGCGCGTGGCTCAAGAAAATTGAGGCTGCGGCGAGGGCTTGCGAACTTGCATCTTGTGAAATAGCAAAGTTGCGAAATGGGAGAAAAGCTGTTCATCGGGCCGCGCCTGCGGCTGCTACGCCAGGCCAAGGGCTGGAAGCTGGAGGCCTGCGCGGCGCAGCTTGGCCTCTCGGCCAGCTATCTGTCGCAGATCGAGGCCAACCAGCGGCCGGTCACCGCCCGGGTGCTGATCGACGTCATGCGGGTGTTCGAGGTGGACGCCGCCTCGCTGGACGCCGCCGACGACCAGCGACTGATCGCCGACCTTAGGGAGGCCACGGCCGACGCGCCGGTAGGCGGTGATGCGCCGGCCCTGTCGGAGATCAAGGCGGCGGTGGCCAATACGCCCAACCTCGCCAAGGCATATCTCGACCTGCACCGCGCCTATCGCCGCCTTGACGAGCGTCTGAAGGCGACGGAGGAGGCCGTGTCGCTGGACGAGCGCGGGGCGGCCAGCGCGCTCTTGCCCTATGAAGAGGTCCGCGACTTCTTCCACTACAAGAACAACTACATCCATAGCCTGGACGTCGCCGCCGAGGCCTTGGCGGTCGAGATCGGCGGGGGCGGCGAGCGGGCGCTGGAGACGTATCTCGCCGACCGCCTTGGCGTGCGGGTGGTGCGCGGCGACGAGCCGGACCTGCTGCGTCACTGGGACGCCGCCAGCCGGACGGTGACCATCGGCGCGGCCCATCCTGAGGCGACGCGCAGCTTCCAGCTGGCTTACCAGATCGCCGCCCTGACCCTGCCCGACATCGTCGAGGCCGAGCTGGCGGCTGCCGGCTTTCGCAGCGACAGCGCCGCCAAGGTCTGCCGCACGGGCCTGCTGAACTACGCCGCCGGCGCGCTGGTCCTGCCCTATGAGCGGTTCCGCGAGGCGGCGCGGGCGGCAAGGCACGACGTCGAGCGGCTGGCGCTCTCTTTCCAGACCAGCCTGGAGCAGGTGTTCCATCGGCTTTCGACGCTGCAGCGGCCCGGCGCGCGGGGGGTGCCGTTCTATTTTGTGCGGCTCGACAGGGCCGGCAACATCACCAAGCGCCACAGCGCCACGCGCCTGCAGTTCGCCCGCTTCGGCGGGGCCTGCCCGTTGTGGAACGTCCACGACGCCTTCGCCCGGCCCGACGCCTGGCTGGTGCAACTGGCGCAGATGCCCGACGCCGTCCGCTATGTCTGCATCGCGCGCGGGGTGGTGAAGCCGTCGGGCGCCTATCGCCAGGCCGAGCGGCGCTACGCCCTGGGCCTGGGCTGCGAGACCCGCTACGCCGACCAACTGGTCTATGCGGATGGATTGGATCTCGCCGGGCCGTCGGCGCCGATCGGGGTCAGCTGCCGGATCTGCGAGCGGGATGATTGCTCCCAGCGGGCCTTCCCGCCGGTGGACCGCGCCTTCGAGGTGTTCGAGGACGACCGCCGCTGGGTGCCGTTCTCGCTGCGCCCCTGAAACGAAGAAGGGGGCGCTTGCGGCGCCCCCTTCCGAGAAGTCAGTCGAGGTGATCAGGCCTCGATGTCGACGTCCTTGGTTTCCTTCAGGAACAGCATGCCGATGATCGCCGTCACGGCGGCCACGACGATCGGATACCAGAGGCCGTAGTAGATGTTGCCGGTGGCCGCGACCATGGCGAAGGCCGTGGTCGGCAGGAAGCCGCCGAACCAGCCGTTGCCGATATGGTAGGGCAGGCTCATCGAGGTGTAGCGGATATTGGTCGGGAACAGCTCGACCAGCATGGCCGCCACCGGGCCGTAGACCATGGTGACGTAGATCACCAGCAGGGTCAGGACGAAGATCACCAGCGGCTTGTTGATCTTGGCCGGGTCGGCCTTCTCGGGATAGCCGGCGGTCTTCAGAGCTTGCGCGAGCTTGGCCTCCCAGGCCTTCTTCTCGACGGCGAACTGCTCCTTGGAGAGGGTCTCGCCGCGGAAAGAGGGCAGGGTGGTCTGGCCGATGCGGACCTCGGCCACCTCGCCCGTGGCGACGGGCTGGTTCTCGTAGTTGACGCCGGCCTTGGCGAGATACGACTTGGCCAGGTCGCACGAGGTGTTGAACACCGTCTTGCCCACGGGGTCGAACTGGAACGAGCAGTCGGCCGGATCGGCGATCACCGTCACCGGGGCCGAGGCCGTGGCGGCGGCCAGTTGCGGATTGGCCGCGGCGGTCAGGGTCTTGAACAGCGGGAAGTAGGTGAGGGCGGCGAGCGCGCAGCCCAGCATGATGATCGGCTTGCGGCCGATCTTGTCCGACAGCCAGCCGCAGACCACGAAGAACGGCGTGCCGATCAGCAGGGCGATGGCGACAAGGGTGTTGGCCACGGCGCCGTCGACCTTGAGCATCTTCTCCAGGAAGAACAGCGCGTAGAACTGGCCGGTGTACCAGACCACGGCCTGGCCGGCGGTCAGGCCGACGAGGGCCAGGATCACGATCTTCAGGTTGCCCCAGCGGGCGAAGCTGTCCTTCAGCGGCTGCTTGGTGCCCTTGCCCTCGCTGACCATCTTCTGGAACGAGGGGCTTTCCGACAGCTGCAGGCGGATCCAGAGGGACACGCCCAGCAGAGCGATCGAGATCAGGAACGGGATGCGCCAGCCGAAGGCCTGGAAGGCGTCCTCGCCGACGGTCGAGCGGGTGGCCAGGATCACCACCAGGCTCAGGAACAGGCCGAAGGTCGCGGTGATCTGGATGAAGCTGGTGTAGAAGCCGCGACGCCCATGCGGGGCGTGCTCGGCCACATAGGTCGCCGCGCCGCCGTACTCGCCGCCCAGCGCCAGGCCCTGGAGCAGGCGCATCAGCACCAGCGCGATTGGGGCGGCGACGCCGATCTGCTCGTAACTGGGCAGCAGGCCGACCACGAAGGTCGACAGGCCCATCAGCAGCATGGTGACGAGGAAGGTGTTCTTGCGGCCCCAGAGGTCGCCGAGGCGTCCGAACACCAGCGCCCCGAACGGGCGCACCGCGAACCCGGCGGCGAAGGCGAGAAGGGCGAAGATGTAGCCCGTGGTCTCGTTCACGCCCGAGAAGAAGTGATGGGTGATGTAGGTGGCCAGGGAGCCGTACAGGTAGAAGTCGTACCACTCGAAGACCGTGCCCACCGACGCCGCGCCGATGACCAATGCGTCCTTGCGCTGAACGGTCTCTCCGTTCTTTGCGCCTGACGTCGCGACGGCGTCCGCCATACTCGTATCCTCCTCGAAAGCGTCGCCGCTTTGCGCGGCTGATCGTTGCGGGGGATGATGGCAGGCGCCTCGCGACCTACGTAAAGGGGAACTTTCGTGGAACGCAGGGTTGCGAACGACGATTTTCGGGGATTGAGCGGGCCGATGCTGCCACCGGTGGCATGACGAGCCCGCCAGGAGGTCAGGCCAGGACGTAGATCCAGGCCTCGACCGAGCCGGCCTCGGTTTCGACCGTGAGGCTTACCCTGCGGTAGCCGGCGCCCTCGAAGGCGTCGAGGCGTGACCAGTGCGCCTCCAGCGCGTCGCTCTCGAGCACCTGCACCGCGATCGCCTCGCCCTTAGGATCGGGCGCGAGGCCAGGAAAGCCGATGGCCGCGCCCCAGCCCTCGGCGACCAGGCGGCCGCGCACGACGCCCGAGGTCCAGGTTCCGCCCAGCGGCGCCAGGTGATGGTGGTTGGGGCGGCCGGGCGCCAGCGAGCCGTAGACCGCCAGGCGCTGGACGGGGCGGTCGGCATAGCGGCTGATCTCGATCAGGTTCTGGTCGGGATCGCGGAAATAGACCGAGGTCATGGGGCCGAGCGCGCCGTTGCGGTCGACGGGCCCCAGTTCTACGGCGACGTCGCAGGCGGCGAGGTGGACGACCACTGTGTCGAGCGGCTGGCGGGTGATCAGGCAGAAGTCGCCGGCGCCGGCGATCGTCCGTGCCGCCTTCGGTGTGAAGAGCGCGTCGGCCGGGTGCAGGTTGATCTTCCAGCGGCCGAACCGCACGGCCGTCGGCTTGCCGGGCGTCGTCACCCGTTCGGCGCCGAGCACGCGCTCGTAGAAGGCCGCGCTGGCCTCGACGGAGGCGACGGTCAGCACGAAGTGGTCGAGGCGGTCGATCTGGATCATCTCAGGCCTTCGTCAGCCAGGCGCGCAGCAGGGCGGTCGTCTCCTCGGGGCGTTCCATGGCCGGCAGATGGCCGCAGGCCGTGAAGACGTGCAGGCGCGAACCGGGGATCGCTGCGTGGATCGCCTGGGACTCGGCGGGCGGGGTCAACTGGTCGGAGTCGCCCACGGCCACCAGGGTGGGGACGGTGATCGACGGCAGCAGCGGGCAGGAGTCGGGCCGGCCGAGGATGGCGCGTTGCTGGCGCAGAAAGGCCGGGCCGCCGACGCGGGCGGCCATCTCCTTGACCTCGGCGCCCAGCGGCTCGTCCAGGCGCGAGGCGTGCAGGAGCTGGGGCAGCATCCGCTGCGTGACGCCCAGGAAACGGCCGACTTCCAGCGCGGCCATGGCGCGGCGGCGGTTCTCGGCGCGTGCGGCGGTGTCGGGCGCGGCGCTGGTGGCGAGCAGGGCCAGGCGTTCGATGCGTTCCGGCGCCTGACGCAGGATTTCGAAAGCGACGTAGCCGCCCATGGACAGGCCGGCCAGGGCGAAACGCTCGGGGGCGGCGGCCAGCACCCGGGCCGCCATGGCCGCGACGCTGTCGTCCAGGGTCAGATCGGCGATGATCGGGTCGGCGAGATCGGCGAGATCCCGGGCCTGGTCGCGCCACAGGCGGGCGTCGCACAGCAGGCCGGGCAGGAAGACGAGAGCTTGGCGATCGGTCATAACGGGTCTTCCCGGGGAATACGCAGGGCCAGGGCGACGCCGGCCAGGACGAGGACGGCGGTGAAGCCGGCGACGGCGGGCCAGGCCCCGTGCCGCCAGAACCAGCCGCCGGCCGCGCCGGCCAGGCTCGAGCCGGCATAGTAGAACAGCAGGTACAGCGCCGCCGACTGGCTCTTGGCCGGTCCGGCGAGGCGTCCGACCCAGCCGCTGGCCACGGCGTGGGCGATGAAGAAGCCGGTGGTTACCAGCGCGATGCCGGCGATGATGGCGACCAGGCTGGTCGGCAGCGTCAGGGCGATCCCGGCCAGGATGACGGCCAGGCCGACCAGCAGCAGCCGGCGACGGCCGTAGCGCTGGGCCAGCCGGCCAGCGGTCGACGAGGACCAGACCCCGAAGGCGTAGACCAGGAAGATCAGGCCGACCTGGGTCTGGCTGAGGTGATAGGGCGCGCCCTCAAGGCGGAACTCGACATAGTTGAACAGGGCAACGAACACGCCGGTCAGGCAGAAGCCCAGGCCGAACAGGGCCAGCAGGCCGGAGCGGCGCCAGGCCTCGTTCCAGGTTCGCAGGCGGTCGGACAGGCGCTCGGGCGCTGGCGCACGCACGTGGCGGGGTTTGGGCAGCAGGGCGAAGAAGGCGATGGCGGCGACGAGGTCGATGGCCCCGATGGCGGCCATGGCCATGCGCCAGTCGAAGGTCGCCAGCAGCAGGCCCATGCCGACCCGGCCGGCCATGCCGCCGAAGGCCGTGCCGGCGACATAGAGGCCCATGGCGGCGGCGAGGTCCGAGGCTTCGGTTTCCTCGGCCAGATAGGTCATGGCCACGGCCGGCACGCCGCCCAGCAGCAGGCCTTCGGCGGCTCGGGCGAGCAGCAGCAGGGGCCAGGTGGGGGCCAGTGCGGCCGCGAGGTTGCAGGCGGCCGCCAGAACCATGGAGCCGAACATCAGCGTCTTGAGGTTCAGCCGCTGGGCCGCGCCTCCGGCCATCAGGATGGCCACGGCGAGCGTGGCGGTGCTCAGCGACAGGGCCATGGCGCTCTGGGCCGGCGACAGGCCGAAGGTGCGGGCGAAGGTCGGCAGCAGGGGCTGTACGCAGTAGAGCAGGCTGAAGGTCGAGAAGCCGCCGAGAAACAGGGCCAGCGACATCCGGCGCAGACGTCCCGTGTCCCGGGCGGGCGAGGCGGCGATGGCGGCTGAAGCGGTCATGGCGGTGATCTAGAACTCCGCCTTTCGACAGTCCAATATATGGCGAACGGATTTTCGATAGCTTTTGGAGATGATGTGGAACTGCGTCACATCCGCTACTTCCTGGCCGTCGCCGAGGAGGGGCACTTCACGCGGGCGGCGGCGAGGATCGGCATCGGCCAGCCGCCGCTGAGCCAGCAGATCAAGGACCTGGAGGCCGAACTGGGCGTGAGCCTGTTCAAACGCCTGCCGACCGGGGCCGAACTGACCGAAGCGGGCAGGGCGTTCCACGCCGCCGTCCGCAACATGCCCGACCAGGCCAGGACGGCGGCTGTGCAGGCCCAGAAGGCGGCGCGGGGCGAGAGCGGGTCGCTGCGCCTGGGTTTCACGGGATCGGCCGTGCTGAACCGCGCGGTGCAGGCCTCGGTGCGGGCCTATCGCCGGCGCTATCCGGACGTCGAGCTGTCGCTGACCGAGACCAACAGCACGCACCTGGCCGTCGAGGTCGCGCAGGGGGCGCTGGACGCGGCCTTCCTGCGACCGGGGGCCGTCGATCTCGCGGGCCTGCGGATCCACGACCTGGACGGCGAGGAGATGGTGGCGGTGTTGCCCGTTTCGCATCCGGCGGCGGCCGGTGAGGCGGTCGATCTTCATGACCTGCGGAGCGAGGCCTTCATCCTGACGCCGCGCGGCCTGGGGCCCACCGTGTTCGACGCCGCGGTCGAGGCGTGCCGGCGCAGCGGTTTCGAGCCGATCCTGGGCCAGCCCGCCCCGCAGATGCTGTCGCTGGTGGCCCTGGTCGCGGCCGAGCTCGGCGTGTCGATCGTGCCCGTCTCGATGGCGCGACTGGCCCTCGACGGGGTGGTCTTCCGGCCGATCGCCGGCGGAACGCCGATCGCGCAACTCAGCCTGGTTACTGGGAAAACGCCGTCACCCGCCCTGCAAAACGTTGTCAGGATCGCGCTCGGCTCCGAGGGTTGATTTGTAATATCAATACGAAGATATTCCGCCCCGAAAATCCCGGCCGGGCCTTCATCGCAGCCGGGAAGACAGAACGGGAGCATTCGCCATGTCGGGACATCTTCGGAAGCTGGGCCTGAGAAAACTCGGCCTGGGACTCATCGCCGGCCTGATGGCCTCCACCGCCGCCGTCGCGGCGGAACCGAAGACCTATCTCGGCGTCGACATCTCCTACGCCAACGAGATGGACGACTGCGGCGCGGTCTATCGCTCGGGCGACAAGACCGTCGAGCAGTACCAGTTCTTCAAGGACGCCGGCTCGAACATCGCCCGCATCCGCCTGTGGAACGACCCGAAGTGGACGAACTACTCCAACATCGCCGACGTCACCAAGAGCATCAAGCGCGCCAAGGCCGCCGGCCTGCAGGTGCTGCTCGACTTCCACTATTCGGACGACTGGGCCGACGGTGAGAAGCAGCTGGCCCCCAAGGCCTGGGAGAAGCTGTCGACGCCCGACCAGGCCAAGGCCCTCTACGCCTTCACCTACGACACCCTGGTCAAGCTGGACGCCCAGGGCCTGATGCCCGACCTCGTGCAGGTGGGCAACGAGACCAACGGCGAGATCGTCTCGACGCTGGCCAAGGCCAAGGACCCGATCAACTGGGAGCGCAACGCGCTGCTGTTCAACGCCGGCATCAAGGCCGTGCGCGACGCCGGCGCCAAGGGCTCGAAGAACCCGCGGTTGATGCTGCACATCGCCCAGCCCGACACCGTCGAGGACTGGTTCGCGGCGGCGGCCAAGGCCGGGGTCACCGACTACGACATGATCGGGATCAGCTACTACAGCAAGTGGTCCAAGCGCTCGATGGCCCAGCTGGGCGAGTCCATCAACCGCCTGCGCCACACCTATTCGGCCGACGTGGTCGTGGTCGAGACGTCCTATCCCTTCACCACCGAAGGCGCCGACAGCTCGCCCAACCTGCTGGGCGAGGACTCGCTGATCGCCGGTTATCCGGCCACTCAGGAAGGCCAGAAGAAGTACCTGATCGACCTGACCCAGCTGGTCTTCGCCAGCGGCGGCACGGGCGTCTTCTACTGGGAGCCGGCCTGGGTCTCGACCAAGTGCAAGACGCGCTGGGGTACGGGCTCCAACTGGGAGAACTCGACCCTGTTCGACTTCAAGGGCCAGCCGGTCGAAGGGATCAAGTGGCTGTCCTCGACCTACGTCATGCCCGTCGAGACCACCTTCAAGGTGGCGGCCGGCGACAAGAGCTCGGCCTTCATCGACGGCGACTTCCTGGGCGGGGCGGGCCCGCGCCCGATGGTTCGCGAGGGCGCCGACTTCGTCTATCGCACCCGCCTGATGCCGGGCGCGTCGGTGACCGTCGCCACCGCCCCGACGGCGGAAGCGGTCGAGGCGGCTTCGGCTGTTACCGCGACCATCTCGGCCAAGCCCAGCGCCGTGCGGCTGCCCGTCCAGCCCTGACGACTTGTCAGATGTGATTGATATGATAAATAGCCCTGGCGTGCCGGTCCGCAGAGCCGGCGCGCCAGCGCCCGTCAGAGGCGCGGCTCTCCTTTCGGCGCGGACCGTCGCGCCTCACTGATCCGGCCGTTTGACGCCGGTCCTCTCCGCAAAACCAGAAGACAGCCACGCCCGCAGAAGGCGTCGCGTCCTAATTGGGGGAACTAGATGACCCGACAATCCATGCTGCTCGCCGCCGCCAGCGGTCTGAGCCTGCTCGCCGTTTCGTCCGCCGCCTGGGCGCAGGACGCGGCTCCCGCTTCCGACACTCAGGTCGAGGAAGTCGTCGTCACCGGCGTGCGCAAGAGCCTGCGCGACGCCCTGGGCGTGAAGCAAGGCTCCGACAAGGTGGTCGAGGCGATCTCGGCCAAGGACATCGGCCAGCTGCCTGACGTGACGATCGCCGAGTCGATCGCCCGCCTGCCCGGCGTGAACGCCACCCGCGACCGCGGCAACGACAGCCAGGCGGTGGTCCGCGGCCTGGGCGCCCGCCTCGTGCTGGGCACCATCAACAACCGTGAAGTCGCCTCGTCCGAGCCCGACCGCAACGTCCGCTGGGAAGTCTATCCCTCGGAAGTCGTCCAGGGCGTGCAGGTCTACAAGTCGCAGTCGGCCGACCTGATCGCCGGCGGCGTCGCGGCTACCATCAACATTCAGACGATCGACCCGCTGGACTACCGCGGTCCGTCGGTCGTGCTGCGCGCCGGCCCCGTCTATTACGACGGCGGCAAGGACATCCCGGACTACGGCCAGACCGGCTACCGCGCCAGCGGCTCGTTCGTGCACAAGTTCAACGACGACCTGGCCATGGTGCTGGGCCTGACCTCGCAGAAGCAGAAGAACGGCTACGTGTCGTTCCAAGGCTGGGGCTGGAACGACTCCAACATCCGCACCCCCGTCGGCGCCAGCGACTACAGCGGCGACCTGAACGGCGACGGCAAGACCGACGCCACCCCGTGGGGTCTGCAACTCGAGGTCAAGAAGCTCGAGCAGAAGCGTGACGGCGTTTCGACCGGCCTGCAATGGAAGCCGACCGACAACTTCGAACTGAAGTTCGACGCCCTCTACTCGAACATCAAGATCCGCGAAGACCAGGACCAGGCCGTCTACGCCCGCAACCGCGGCAACTGGAACAACGGCAACTGGGGCGACTACAACGGCGCCGGCGCGTCCTACGTGCTGGAAAACAACACCGTCGTCGCGGCGACCCTGCCGTACGCCTCGATCACCTCGATCCTGGCCCGCTACACCGAAGACAAGACCCTGTTCGCCACCGGCCTGAACGGCAAGTGGACCAAGGACCTGTGGACCGTGGCCGGCGACATCTCGTACTCGAAGGCCGAGCGCGAGAACAACTGGCGCGCAGTCCGGATGGACAGCTGGCCCTCGTCGCTGAGCTATGACGTGCGCGCCGGCGCCAAGCCGTTCGTGACCGCCTCGCAGGACCCGATCTCGCTGGCCCAGACCGTGCAGAGCGGCTCGGCCGGCAACAACGGCGGCCAGAACGACGGCCTGGAGCACCTGAACGACGAACTGGTCGCCGGGGCCCTGGACTTCACCCGCGACCTGCAAGGCACGTTCAAGAGCGTGCAGTTCGGCTTCCGCGTGTCGGACCGCACCAAGGACCACAGCCAAGGCCAGTGGTTCGTCTGCGCCAACCCGTCGAACCTGAGCAACATCTACGACGCCAGCCTGCAGGACGAGTGGGGCAACTGCCTGCAGTCGACCACCGTGCCGTCCAGCCTGCTGACCTCGTACAACATCGGCGGCTTCAACGTTCCGGGGGTCATCACCGGCGACCTCGACGCCGTCGCCCGCGCGATCTACGGCGACAACGCTTTCAACTACGCCAACGCCCGCGACAACCTGGCCCAGCGCTGGAAGGTCAACGAGAAGGTCGGCGAGGCCTACGCCAAGCTGAACTTCGCCGCCGACAGCTTCGCCGGTTCGTGGCTGACGGGTAACGTCGGCGTGCGCGTGGTCACCACCAAGACCAGCAGCGACGGTTACCGCCAGAACGCCGGCGCCAGCACCTTCAGCGCCGTGACGGTCGACAACGACTATACCGACGTCCTGCCCTCGGCGAACGCCAAGTTCGACTTCGGCGAAGGCAAGGTGGTGCGCGTGGGCCTGGCCCAGGTCGTGGCCCGTCCGCCGCTGGACGAGCTGCGCGCCAGCAAGACCCTCAGCACCTGGGCGCCCTACACCGGCTCGGGCGGCAACCCGAACCTGAAGCCGTTCAAGGCCGTCCAGTTCGACCTGTCGGGCGAATGGTACTTCCGTCCGGAAGCCCTGGTCGCCCTGGCCTACTACTACAAGGACGTCGACACCTACATCGGCTGGACCCAGACGCCCGAGACCTACAACGGCACGACCTACGCCGTGGCCACTCCGGTCAACGGCGGCGGCGGCTACATCCAGGGCGTCGAGGCGACCTTCCAGACGCCGTTCTTCTTCCTGCCGTCGGGCCTCGACAAGTTCGGCATCTACTCGAACTACGCCTTCGTCGACTCGGACCTGAACGAGATGACGCCTTCGACCAAGCCGCTGTCGCTGACGGGCCTGGCCAAGCACACCGCGACGGTCGACCTCTGGTACTCCAACGGTCCGATCGAAGCCCGCCTGGGCTACAAGTACCACAGCCCGATGACCGTGATTTACGGCTGGAACGGCTCGGAACTGCAGACCCTGGGCACCGAAAAGACCCTGGACTTCAGCACCTCGTACCAGATCAACGACATGGTCGGCGTGCGCTTCCAGGCCAACAACCTGACCAACCGCGCCATGCGCACCTACCGCGACGGCGACGAGAACCGCCTGGGTCGCTACGACATCTATGGTCGTCGCTTCCTGATGGACGTCACGGTGAAGTTCTAAATCCGTCTATCCTCCCCCTCGCTTCGGCGAGGGGGTCTTTTCCAGGACGTCATTCCTCCCCGACGATCCTTTGCTGGGGGAGGAAACCTCGCCGGTTTCCTCCCTTCTTTTTTGCTTTGAGAGGTCCCCGATGGTCGAGTTCAGCCGCCGGCAAGCCCTGGCCGCCACCGCAGGCGTCGCCGCTTTCGCCGCCGCGTCTTCCGCCCACGCCGCCCGAGCCGCCAAGCCCGCCGCCGCTTCCGCCAAGAAGGCAGCCCCGGTCGTCGTCGATCTTGGCCCGCGCGAGCGCACCAGCCTGGACTTCGACTGGAAGTTCCACCTCGGCCACGCTCAGGATCCCGCCCGCGACTTCGGCTACGGCGCCAACCAGCGCACCTACGCCAAGGCCGGCGCCGACGCGCCCAACTGGTGGGTGGCCGCCGCCGCCCAGAAGGACTTCGACGACAGCGCCTGGACCCCGGTGACCGTGCCGCACGACTGGGCCGTCACCCTGCCGTTCGAGAACAACCCTGACTACAAGCCCAGCGGCAAGCCCGACGACGAGGACCTGCGCGCCGCCCACGGCTACAAGGCCATCGGCCGTGAGTTCCCCCAGAACAGCATCGGCTGGTACCGCAAGAAGTTCACCCTGCCGGCCGTCGAGACTGGCACGCGCCTGTCGATCGAGTTCGACGGCGTCATGCGCGACGCCGTGGTGATGGTGAACGGCTACGTCCTCGAGCACGAGGAAAGCGGCTACGCCAGCTTCCGCGTCGACATCACCGACATCGCCAATGTCGGGGCTGAGAACCTGATCACCGTCCGCGTCGACGCCAGCCTGGGCGAAGGCTGGTTCTACGAAGGCGCGGGCATCTATCGCCACGTCTGGCTGGTCAAGACCGCCCCGGTGCACGTGCCCCAATGGGGCGTGTTCGTGAAGTCCAAGGTCGACGGCACGCTGGAGATCGAGACCGACCTGGCCAACGAAGGCGACGAGGCTGTCGCGTTCGAGTTGGTCCACACCGTGCTGGACGGCGCGGGCAAGCCGGCCCTGGCCGTGGCCCCGGCCGCTGGCCGCCTGCCGGGCTGGCAGCGCCAGTCGCTGTCGCAGACCGTGACCCTGGCCAATCCGGTGCTGTGGTCGCTGGAGAACCCGCACCTCTACACGCTGGTCACCGAGGTGAAGGTCGGCGGCGCCGTGGTCGACCGCTACGCCACGCCGTTCGGCGTGCGCTCGGTGCGCTTCGACCCGAAGGAAGGGCTGTTCCTCAACGACAAGCACGTCAAGCTGCAAGGGACCTGCAACCACCAGGACCACGCTGGCGTCGGCGCGGGCATCCCCGACACCCTTCAGACCTGGCGGATCGAGCAGTTGCAGTCGATGGGCTGCAACGCCTATCGCGCCTCGCACAACCCGGCCACGCCCGAGCTGATGGACGCCTGCGACCGCCTGGGCATGCTGTTCATCGCCGAGACGCGCCGCATGTCGAGCGATCCGACCTCGCTGGACGAGATGGAGCGGCTGATCCGCCGCGACCGCAACCACCCGTCCATCATCCTGTGGTCGATCGGCAATGAGGAGCCTCAGCAGGGCACGGCGCGCGGCCGCAAGGTGGCCAAGACCATGCGCCGCCTGGTCAACCGCCTCGACCCGACCCGCGGCGTCACGGCGGCCATGGACTCGGGCTTTGGCGACGGCATCACCGCCGAGCTCGACGTCATCGGCTTCAACTACCGCCACGAGAAGATGGACGACTTCCACGCCCGCTTCCCGAACCTGCCGATCATCGGCAGCGAGAGCGGCAGCACGGTCACCACGCGCGGCGAATACCTGCGCAGCGACGCCAAGAGCTACGTTCCGGCCTACGACACCGACCACCCCTGGTGGGCGACCACGGCCGAGAAGTGGTGGAGCCACGCGGCAGACCGTCCGTGGATGGCCGGCGGCTTCATCTGGACCGGTTTCGACTATCGCGGCGAGCCGACACCCTTCAACCGCTGGCCCAGCATCAGCTCGCACTTCGGCGCGCTCGATACCTGCGGCTTCCCGAAGGACAACTATTACTACTATCGCGCCTGGTGGCGGAAAGAGCCGCTGCTGCACCTGTTCCCGCACTGGAACTGGGAAGGCCAGGAAGGAAAGCCTGTTCCGGTCTGGGTCCACAGCAACTGCGACAAGGTCGAGCTGTTCCTGAACGGCAAGAGCCAGGGCGTGCGGGAGGTGAAAGCCAACCACCACGTCGAATGGTCCGTGCCCTATGCCCCGGGCGTGATCGAGGCCCACGGCTACAAGGACGGCAAGGTGATCCTGCGCCAGCGCCGCGAGACCGCCGGTCCCGCCGCCGCCGTGCGCCTGACCACTGAACGCGCGGCCCTTGCGGCCGACGGCCAGGACGTGGGCATCCTCAAGGTCGAGGTGGTCGACGCCAAGGGCCGCGTGGTTCCGAAGGCCGAAGACCTGGTCACCTTCGCGGTGACCGGCCCGGGCGAAGTGATCGGCGTCGGCAACGGCAACCCGACCAGCCACGAGAGCGACGTCGCCAGCCAGCGCAAGGTCTTCAACGGCCTGGCCCAGGTGATCGTCCGCACCAAGCGCGGCCAGGCCGGCGAAGTGCGGGTGCTGGCCTCGGCCCCGGGCTTGAAGCCGGCGTCGCTGGCGCTGAAGGCGGGCTGAGGCTTCCGCGCAAGATCCTTGCGCGAGGTGCGGAATTAGGGGTGGACGCTGGGCGTTAGCGCGGCAGTATCCACCCCTTCTTTCGCAAGCTTCGCCAGGATCGCCCATGCGCCGCCCGACCAAACTGCTGCTCGTTTCGCTGCTGGCCCTGGCGGCGGCGAGCCCGATGGCCGGCGTCGCCGCCGTGCGAGAGGCGCCCCAGGCCCTGTTCACCGGCCGTGATCTGTTCGGCCTGGAAGTCGCCTCCGATCCGCAGATCCGTCCCGACGGCGACCTGATCGCCTATGTCCGGGCCTCCAACGACATCATGGTCGACCGCGCCGTGCGCTCGATCTGGCTGGTCGACGCGAAGACCGGCGCCCAGACGCCGCTGGTGGCCGGGCAGGGGTCGGCGATGTCGCCCCGCTGGTCGCCGGACGGTCAGCGACTGGCCTATGTGCTGGTGACGCCCGACGCCGGCGCCCAGCTCTATGTGCAATGGGTCGCCACCGGCCGCACCGCGCGCCTGGCCACACTGGTCGAGGCGCCCAGCGATCTCACCTGGTCGCCCGACGGCAAGACCATCGCCTTCACCATGCTCACCGCCGACGACGGCGCCAAGCTGGGTTCGGCCCCGGAAGGCAAGCCCGAGAACGCCAAGTGGGCGCCGCCGCTGACCGTCGAGACCCGGGTCACCTTCCGTGGCGACGGCGAGGGCACGCTGAAGGCCGGCTTCTCCAAGATCTACACCGTGTCGGCCGAGGGCGGCGCGCCGCGCCAGCTGACCTTCGGCAAGTTCGACGATCGCGGGCCGCTGTCCTTCACCAAGGATGGCCGCTACCTGCTGTTCTCCGCCAATCGCGCCGAGGGCTGGGAGCGCAATCCGGCCGAGGCCGAGATCTGGCGCCTGACCCTGGCCGACGGCGCGCTGAAGGCCCTGACCACCCGCGTGGGCCCCGACGCCAATCCGGTGGTGTCGCCCGACGGCCGGCAGGTGGCCTATGTCGGCTATGACGACGCCCGCCGCCGGGGCTACGAGAACACCCGCCTCTACGTGATGGACATCGACGGCGGGAACAGCCGCGTGCTGACCGGCGACCTCGACCGCTCGATCGACAACCCGGTGTGGTCGGCCGACGGCCGCAGCCTCTATGTCTCCTACGACGAGAACGGTTCGGTGCGCGTCGCTCGTGTCGGCGCGGCTTCGGGCGGCGTGGAGACGGTGGTCGCCGGCCTGACCGGCGCCGGCCTTGACCGGCCGTATAGCGGCGGCGCGTTCAGCGTGGCCCGCGACGGGACCGTGGCCTTCACCCAAGGCTCTACCAGCCGTCCCTCCGACATCGCCGTCGCCAGGAAGGGCAGCGAGGCCAAGCGCCTGACCGCCCTCAACGCCGACCTGCTGGGCGCCAAGACCCTGGGCAAGGTCGAGCCGCTGCCGGTGAAGTCGTCCTTCGACGGCAAGGACATCGGCGCCTGGATCGTCACCCCGCCGAACTTCGACCCGGCCAGGAAGTATCCGCTGATCCTCGAGATTCACGGCGGGCCGTTCTCGGCCTATGGCCCCAGCTTCTCGACCGACAACCAGCTCTATGCGGCGGCCGGCTATGTGGTGGTCTACGCCAACCCGCGCGGCTCGACGTCTTACGGCGAGGCCTTCGCCAACGAGATCGACCGTAACTATCCCAGCCACGACTACGACGACCTGATGAGCGCGGTCGACGCGGCCGTCGCCAAGGGCTTCGTCGACAGCGACCGGTTGTATGTGACCGGGGGCTCGGGCGGCGGCGCCCTGACGGCCTGGATCGTCGGCAAGACCAACCGCTTCGCCGCAGCCGCCACCCAGAAGCCGGTGATCAACTGGTCCAGCCAGGTGCTGACCACCGACGCCTACAGCTTCATGGCCTCGTACTGGTTCGGCAAGATGCCGTGGGAGGACCCGCAGGGCTATTGGGCCCGCTCGCCGCTGTCGCTGGTCGGCAACGTCAAGACCCCGACCCTGGTCGTGGTCGGCGACCAGGACCTGCGCACGCCGGTGGCCGAGTCCGAGCAGTATTACCAGGCCCTGCAACTGCGCGGCGTGCCGACGGCGCTGGTGAAGGTGCCCGGCGCCAGCCACGGAGGCCTGGCCGTTCGGCCCTCGCAGTCGGCGGCTAAGGCCTCGGCGATCCTGGCCTGGTTCGAGAAGTTCCAGACACCGCCGAAGTGAAGATCCTCCCCCTGAAGGGGGAGTTGGCCCGAAGGGCCGGAGGGGGAAGTTCCTGACGAGGTCCAAGCGGCTGCTGACATGCCGCTATCACTTCCCCCTCAGTCGCTCCGCGACAGCTCCCCCTTCAGGGGGAGCATCTGGCGCCCAAAGAAAAAGCGGCGGGGCCTTTCGACCCCGCCGCCTGATCTTGTCCTGGACCCGAAGGCTTAGAACTTGGCCTTCACCGCCACGTAGAAGCGGCGGCCGAGCACGTCGTAGGTCGACGGATCGGTGTTGGCCTGCACGTAAGAGGTGAAGTACGGCGGCTGCTTGTCGGTCAGGTTGGTGACGCCGCCCCGGATCGAGTAGGTGTCGTTGATCTGCCAGCTGCCGTTCAGGTCGAAGTAGTCGACGGCGTCGATCTTCTCCGAGGAGTCGGCCGCGTCGACCATCTCGCCGATGTGGCGCCAGCGCACGCCCACGTCCACCGGACCCACGACCCAGCTGGTCGAGGCCGCGAACTTCCACTCGGGGTGGGAGACGGCCACCGAGCTGATCGAGGTGTTGCCGATCGTGCCCTTCAGCTCCTGGAATTCCTCGCCGGCCAGGCTCTGGACCTTGAAGCTGTCGAGGTAGTTGCCCACAACGTTGAACTTCAGCATGCCGTATTTGTCGTCGAGGCCGACCGCGCCCAGGCCGAAGGCCCAGTCCGCCTGGAAGTCGACGCCCGTGGTCTTGTAGCGAGCCAGGTTCAGGTTGGTCAGGGTGAGGGTGTCGATCTCGCCCGTCGAGCTGTTGCGCGAGAACAGGCTGCAATAGTAGGCGCTGTTGGCGTCGCCGTTGTAGCACTTGTCCAGCACGGTCGAGGCGTCGATGGTGCCGATCGCGTCCTTGATGTCGATCGAATAGTAGTCGACCGACAGCGACAGGCGTTCGAACAGCGGGTTGTCGAAGCGCGGCGACCAGACGAAGCCGACATTGTAGGTGTTGGCGGTCTCTTCCTTCAGGTCCGGGTTGCCGCCGGTCAGGGCGTTCACCTGGCTGTTGGCGTAGGTGTAGCTGTCGATGATCGCCGACGGCACGCCTTGCGACAGGCAGAGCGTGCGGACGTTGGCGGCGTTGGCGCCGGTCCGGTAGCTGCTGTTGTAGGCGCAGGGGTCTTCGCTGATCGACGGGTAGTCCTGGTTCTGCGGCGAGTAGAGCTCGCCGATCGACGGGGCGCGGACGGCGCGTTGGTAGCCGCCGCGGATGCGGAAGCCGTCGACGACTTCCCAGTCGCCGTCGACCTTGTAGGCGCCGACGGTGCCGATGGTCTGGTAGTCCGACATCCGGTAGCCGGCGTCGAGGTTCAGCGACTTGATGAACGGCAGGTCCTTCAGGACCGGCACCAGGATTTCGCCGTACAGCTCGTAGACGTCGGTCGAGGCGTCGATGGCGTCGGCGGCGTTGAAGCCGACCACGTCGCCGGTCGAGAGCAGGCTGTCGGGCACGTACTGGAAGCTGTCGAACTTGTAGTCCGCGCCCCAGGCGCCGCGCACTTCGCCGGCCGGCAGGTTGAACAGGCCGCCCTGGAAGTTCAGCTCGACCATGCGCTGTTCGGCGGCCGTCCAGTTCTTGGTCGTGCGCGAGATGTACGAGCGGCACGAGTCCGACAGGGCGTTGTTGCCGAACGGGTCATAGCCGCCGGTGCAGATGCTGGCGCCGCCGTCGGCCGCGTCGAGCAGGGTCTGCACCGCCGAGTGGCTGACGTTGCCCGACTGGGTCTCGTTCTGCTCCGAGCGGCCGAATGAGGCGTACAGGTCGTAGGTCCAGTCCTTGAAGCCGGTCGCGCCACGGACGCCGCCGGCCAGCTGGAAGACGTTGAAGGTGGTTTCCGAGATCCGTGAGCCGACGTCGGTGAAGCGCTTGCGCAGCAGGAAGTCGGCGGTCGGGTCGGCGCGGCTGGCCAGGATGGTCGACAGGTCGGTCGGGATGAAGGGGTTGGTGACCGGCACCGAGAAGCCCGTCGAACCGGCGGCCGGCGACGGGGCCAGGATGGTGCGCGAGTCGTAGTGGGTGAAGTTGAACGAGCCGTAGACCTCGGCGTGCTCGTTGACCTCGTACTCGGTGGCCGCATAGGCCGAATAGCGGGTCAGCGGCAGCTGCAGCAGGTTCAGGGCGCCGGTGTTGTAGGTGCCGTTCACGGGGATCGTCGAATAGTCGATCGCGTCCGAGCCGGTGTAGTTGACACCGTTGTAGAACAGCGTGCCGTCGTCGTTGAAGCCGAGGTTGGCCGAGCGGCCGACCGAGCCGGCGGCGTAGCCGTACTTGGCGAACACGGCGTCGATGGCGGCCTGGCTGGGCAGGTTCGTGCCGGTGGCGTCATAGCGGCCGTACGGGGTGGTCGACGAGGCGCCGGAGACCTTCGCGAAGTCGCGGGCGGCGTTGTAGACCTCGCCGCGCTGCGAGTAGCTGACCGAGAACACGGCGTGGCCCTTGTCCTCGGCGTACTTGCCGCCGGCGGTCAGGCTGAGCGAGCTTTCCTTACCGTCGCCCTGCTCGGTGATCCCGTACTGGGCGTCCATCTGCAGGCCGGTGAAGTTCTTGTTCAGCTTGAAGTTCACCACGCCCGACAGGGCGTCCGATCCATAGGTCGCCGAGGCGCCGCCCGAGATTACCTCGATGTTCTGGATCAGGGCCGAGGGAATGATGTTGACGTCGACGGTGCCGTCCGAGTTCGACGGAACCACGCGGTGGCCGTCGATCAGCACCATGGTGCGCTGGGTCCCCAGCCCGCGCAGGTCGATGTTGGCCTGGCCGCCGTTCGACGGGTTGTTCGAGGTCGACGACACGGCCGGCACGAACTGCGGCATCTGGTTGAGCAGGGTGTCGACCGTGACCGAACCGGTCTTCTCGATCGCTTCCTGGCCCATGGTCACGATCGGGCTGTTGGAGACGTAGTCGCGGCGCGCGATGCGCGAACCGGTGACCACCACTTCTTCGACGGCGGAGGCGTCGTCGGTCGTCTGGGCCTGCGCCAGCATCGGCGCGGTCGTCATGGCGATGACGAGCGCGGAAGCGCCCAGCAGATAGGTATTTCTAGCCATTCATAGTCCCCAGTATTCGCCAAGGCTTCGCGGCCAAGGCCATGGTGGCGGAATAAAATTTCGCCGTGGGGCAGGGATGGGCGGGGTTTGTTTCGCGATTGTGAGGTGAAAGTTCTGTAACGTTCCGATGAATTGCCAGAACGTCGGGATGTGGTTTGTCTCCAATCGTATACCGCAGGCTTTCGGTTGGATCGGATATCTGGCGGAAACCTAAGGCGCGATCTTTGAAGTAAATCGCCGTTTTGTGTTGTGCTTGACGCAAACTGGCCGCGTGGCCCGGCAGCCACACCCCGTGTTCGTCTTTCGCCATGGCGGCGGCGGCGCCCAAACTGTAGTCTTCGCGCCATGTCCGATGCTTCCGCCCGCCTCCGATCCGCCCTGGAATGGCGCGCGCCGGGGCGCGCCGCGCCGACCGACCGCTGGACCCCCAAGGAGGTCGCCGTAGGCCTGTCGTTCGACGGCCGGCCGCACACCGTGCTGATGGCCACGCCGGCGCAGGTCGAGGACCTGGCGCGCGGCTTCACCATCACCGAGGGCGTCGCCCGCGCCGACGAGATCGTTTCGGTCGAAGCGCGGACGGAAGATCTCGGCATCCTGGTCGATGTGCGCCTCGCCGAGGGCGTGGTTCGCCGCAAGGCCCGGCCGCGCAATCTGGAAGGCCGCTCCAGCTGCGGTCTGTGCGGCGTGCAGCGCCTGGCCGATGCGGTCCGGCCGCTGCCCCCCGCCGTCGAAGGCGCTCGCATCGCTCACGCGGCGGTGCCGGCCGCCCTGGCCAACCTGGAAGTCGCCCAGGCCCTGGGCCGCAGCACCCGCGCCACCCACGCGGCGGCCTTCTGCGATGTCGACGGCCGGGTGCTGCTGCTGGCCGAGGACGTCGGCCGCCACAACGCGCTGGACAAGCTGGCCGGGGCCATGGCGCGCGAGGGTCGCGACGCCGGGGCTGGCTTCGTTCTGGTCACCAGTCGCTGCTCGTTCGAGATGGTCGAGAAAGCCGTGCGCATGGGCGCGGGCGCGATCGTCGCGGTGTCGGCGCCGACCGACCTGGCCGTGAGCCGGGCCGAGGAATCGGGCCTGACCCTGGTCGCCCTGGCTCGGGCCGACGGTCACATGGTGTTTTCCCGTCCCGACCGCCTGGTCGAGGCGGCGCTGGAGGTTGCGTGATGGCCGATGACAGCAAGATCCCGGGCGTGAAGCCCTATGACGCGCCGGCCGGCGGCTGGGGCGCGCTGAAGGCCGTGGCCGGCGCCCTGGCCGACCAGGAGGCCATCGTCGAGGGCGGCAAGACCCTGATGCGGGCCAACCAGCCGGAGGGCTTCGACTGCCCCGGCTGCGCCTGGCCCGATCCCAAGCACACCTCGTCGTTCGAGTTCTGCGAGAACGGCGCCAAGGCGGTGGCCTGGGAGGCGACGACGAAGCGCGCCACGCCCGAGGTCTTCGCCGCCCATACCGTCAGCGAGATGCTGACCTGGAGCGACCACGCCATCGAGGACCTGGGCCGCCTGACCCATCCGATGGCCTATGACGCCAAGAGCGACCGCTACCTGCCCATCGAGTGGAGCGAGGCCTTCGCCCGCACAGGCGCGGCCATCCAGGCGCTGGAGAGCCCGCACGAGGCCGAGTTCTACGCCTCGGGCCGCGCCAGCAACGAGGCGGCCTTCCTGTTCCAGCTGCTGGGCCGCAAGGTCGGCACCAACAATTTCCCCGACTGTTCGAACATGTGCCACGAGCCGACCAGCGTCGGCCTGCCGGACTCGATCGGCATGGGCAAGGGCTCGGTCAGCCTGGAAGACTTCGACCACGCCGACCTGATCCTGTGCTTTGGCCACAACCCCGGCACCAACCATCCGCGGATGATGGCGACCCTTCGCGAAGCGTCGCGCAGAGGCGCGACGATCATGGCCTTCAACCCGCTGGTCGAGCGGGCTCTGGAGCGGTTCGCCTCGCCGCAGGACCCGGTCGAGATGGCGACCCTGTCGTCCACCCCGATCGCCTCGCGCTATTATCAAGTGAACGTGGGCGGCGACGCGGCCGTGGTGCAGGGGCTGGTGAAGGCCGTCCTGGCCTTCGACCACGCGGCGCGCGCGGCCGACGAGCCGGCCGTCCTCGACGACGACTTCATCGCCGAGCATACGGCGGGCTTTGACGCCCTGGCGGCCCACCTCGACGCCCTGTCCTGGGACGAGATCGTCGCTGTCGGCGGCCTGTCGCGGGCCGAGATCGAGGAAGCAGCGGCCATCTACGCCCGGTCCAGCGCCACCATCCTCTGCTACGGCATGGGCCTGACCCAGCACCGCAACTCGTCCAGCACCGTGCAGCAGCTGGTGAACCTCTTGCTGCTGCGTGGAAACATCGGCCGGGCGGGAGCGGGGATCTGTCCGCTGCGAGGCCACTCCAACGTTCAGGGCGACCGCACGGTCGGCATCTGGGAGAAACCGTCGGCGGCGCTGCTCGACTCCCTGGCCAAGGTGTTCGGCTTCACGCCGCCGCGCGATCACGGCCACACCGTCGTCGAGGCCATCGAGGCCATGGGGGCGGGGCGGACCAAGGTGTTCGTCGGCCTGGGCGGCAACTTCGCCGTCGCCGCGCCCGATCCGGTCCGCACCCACGTGGCCATGCGGATGGTCGACTTCGCGGCCCACATCGCCACCAAGCCCAACCGCACGCACCTGCTGGTCGGCCGCGAGGCGCTGCTGCTGCCGTGCCTGGGCCGCACCGAGATGGACCTGCAGGGCGGGGTGCGCCAGTCGGTGACCGTCGAGGACTCGATGTCGATGGTCCACGCCTCGCGCGGCCTCAACCCTCCCGCCTCCGAGCACCTGATGTCCGAGCCGGCCATCGTCGCCGGCGTCGCCCGCGCGGCCCTGGGGGCTGATGATCCCGTCGACTGGGAGGGGCTGACGGCCGACTACGACCGCATCCGCGACCTGATCGAGCAGGTCTTCCCGACCCAGTTCACCGACTACAACACGCGCATCCGCCAGCCTGGCGGTTTCCGCCTGCCGGTGCCGCCGGCCGAGCGCAAGTGGACCACGCCGTCGGGCAAGGCCAACTTCCTGCCGCACACGGGACTGGACGATCCGCGCCGGGGCGACGCCTCGGTGATGCTGCTGACCACCCTGCGCAGCCACGACCAGTACAACACCACCATATACGGCGAGAACGACCGCTATCGCGGGGTGTTCGGTCGGCGCGACGTGGTGTTCGTCAATCCGGAAGACCTGGCGGCGCTGGGCGTGGCGGAGGGCCAGCGCATCGATCTGGCGGCCGCCTTCGATGAAACCGGCGCGCGAGTCGTGCGTGGCTTCACGGCCGTGGCGCGAAAAATTCCGCGTGGGTGCGTGGCCGCATACTATCCGGAAACCAATGCTCTAGTAGCACTTGAGGATCACGACCGGCGTAGTGGCACGCCGGCCTACAAGTCAGCGCCTGTGCGGTTAACCCTGCACGGCGGCTGACTGAGGGCCGCCGATCCACGCCCGGCGTAGTCCGCAAGGACGGGGAGCAGGGTGCTGGATACGGGATTGCAGGCGCGGGTCATCGAGGTCGCCGACCTCAACACCGCCGAGCGCGCGCGCTGGAACGCCCTGCGCGCCGCCGAGCCGGTGCTGGGCGGTCCGTACTTCGATCTCCGCTATGTCGAGGCGGCCGCGGCCTGCGCGCCCGGCTCGCGGATCGCCGTGCTGGAGCGCGGCGACCGCATCGTCGGCTTCCTGCCCTTCCAACGCCGCGGTTCGTCGATCCAGCCGCTCGGCGCGCCGATGAGCGATTTCCACGGCCTGATCGCCGAGCCCGATGTCTGCCTGCCCGCCGTGCTGGCGCTGCTGGGCGTCGAGCGGATGCGGGTCAGCGGCCTGATCTCGCCCGTGCCCCTGCCTGAACTTTCCGTGCGCTACGCCATGGCCGCCGACCTGTCGGCCGGCTTCGAGGCCTATCAGGCCACGCGCAGTTCCGCCTTCCTGAAGGACAAGCGCCGCCGCGCCCGCGCCCTGGAGCGCGATCACGGCCAGATGGTCTTCACCTTCGAGCGGCCGGCGCTGGATCTGCTGGCCTGGCTGGTGGCCCAGAAGCGCGCCCAGATCCGTCGCACCCACCAGCATGACATCTTCGCCTGCGGCTGGACCATCGATCTCCTGAACCGCCTGGCCGAGTCCGAGGCCGATGACTTCGGCCTGCGCCTGGCCGTGCTGCGCGCCGGCGGGACGATCGTGGCGGCCGAGCTCGGCCTGACCGCCGGCGACCGTCATCACCTGTGGTTCCCGATCTACGACCCGGCCTTCGCGCGATACTCGCCGGGCGCCTTGATGACGCTGGAGACCCTGCGGGTCGCGGCCGAGCGCGGGATCGCCCGCGTCGACTTCGGGCCCAGCGAGGAAGCCTACAAGGAAGACTTCGCCGTGCCGATGGAGCCGGTGCTGGAGGGCGCGGTGGCCATGCGGCCGTCGCTGATGACCCACCTGCGCGGCGCGCCTGGCGTCGAGCGCATCGACGAGGTCGGCAAGCGTCTGGCCCGCCGTCTTGACCGCATCGCCGCCTGCGAGCCTGGCCTGATCGGCCAGGTCAAGGGCGGCGCCAGTTTCGTCACCGGCCTTGGCCGGCGTCACCCGGCCGTCGGGGCCGGGATCGGCGTCGGCATCGGCCTCGGCTTGAGTCTCGGCCTGCTGGCCGACTGAGGGAGGAGTAAGGCTTATGACCCGTCTCGTCGCGCCCTGGTCGGACGACCAGATCCAGGCCTTTCGCAAGGCCCCGATCACCTTCCGCCACAACCTCGCCGAAACAGGCCTGTTCGACGACGACGCCCTGGCGCGCCTGCTCGACGCCTATCCGGCCGAGCTCTACGACATCAACCTGTTCGACTTCGACGCCGAGGGGCAGGCGACCATGCGCACCGGCGCGCGCGGGCGGTTGCCGGGGCGCGAGGTGCTGGAAGGCGTCAAGCAGGGCCGCATCTGGGTGCAGCTGCGCCGGGCCGAGGCCTGGTATCCGGCCCTGACCCCGCTGATGAAGCAGGCCTTCGACGAGATCGCGGGCGAGGCGAGGGGCTTTTCCCCCGTCCAGCTGAACGGCCAGCTGATCATGTCGGCCCCGGGCGCCAAGGTGCCGTTCCACGCCGACGCGCCGGGCGTCATCCTGTTCCACCTGCGCGGCCGCAAGCGGATCTGGATCTATCCGGTCGACGAGGCCCACATGCCCCAGCAGGGCATGGAGAACATCATGCTCAAGCAGCAGACCGAGGACCTGCCGTACAGTCGCGACATGGACGCGGCCGCGACGGTGTTCGACCTGGAGCCGGGCATGGCCGCTAGCTGGCCGCTGCATGCGCCGCACCGGATCGAGAACCTCGGCACCTTCAACGTCTCGCTGTCGGTGGACTACCAGACCTGGGGCTCGCGCCTGACCAACGGCGCCCACTTCGCCAACGGCATGCTGCGCCGCTGGGGCCTGCCGGTGGCGGCCATGGACAAGACGCCGATGGCGGCGCGCGCGGGCCTCTGGGCGGCTTCGCTGGGCCTCAAGCGGCTGGGCCTGGTCGAGGACAGGATCAAGGGTTTCGAGCGCAGCTTCGAGATCGGCGACGCCCAGAAGGCGGCCTGACGCGGTTCGTGACAACAGCGTCATGACCTCGAATTAAGTCGTGCGGCGCGGCCTCGCCGACTAGCGTTCCCTCAACGCAAAGCCATCCGAGGGGACTTAAAGATGCGCGCAATCATCAGCCTGGCCGCCGGCGCGGCCGTTGTCGCCCTGGCCGGCGCGGCCGCCGCCGAGCCGACGGTCAAGATCAAGGACGCCGTCGCCCGCGTCACCATCATTCCCGAAGCCCGTAGCGACGTGAAGGTCGAGTTCCTGACCACCAATGGCGGCCTGCCGCTGGAAGTGCGCAAGGTGGGCAGCCAGACGATCATCGACGGCAACCTGCGCCTCAAGCGCATCCAGAGCTGCAACAGCCGGGGCGAGGGCTCCGCGGTCCGGGTGCGCGATCTCGGCGAGGTCCAGTGGAAGGATATCCCGCAAGTGGCCATCCGTGTGCCGATGAACGTCTCGGTCGGGGCTTCGGGCGCGGTCTATGGCAGTGTTGGCCGTAGCGACAGCGTCGAGCTGGCCAACGCCGGCTGCGGGGATTGGACCATCGCCAACACCCGGGGCAAGCTGGAGATCAGCCTGGCGGGCTCGGGCGACACCAAGGCCGGCAGCGCCGCCAAGGCCGAGATCAACCTGGCCGGCTCGGGCGACATCAGCCTGCAGGACGTGTCGGACCTTGAGGTTTCGATCGCCGGCTCGGGCGATGTGAAGGCCGCGTCGCTGCGCGGCGGCGATCTCGACGTCAGCATCGCCGGTTCGGGCGGGGTGAAGATCACCGGCGGCCGGGCCCGCGACATCGACGTCAGCATCATGGGCTCGGGCGACGTGAACTTCGGCGGCGAGGCCGACCGGGTGTCGCTGTCGGTGGCCGGCTCGGGCGACATCCGCGTGGCCAAGGTCAATGGCTCGGTCAAGAAGTCGGCCATGGGCTCGGGCAACATCTATATCGGCCAGTAGCCCAGCGAACCGGGGGCGCCGTTCGGCGCACATCGGTACATATATATAAAAGAGAACGCCCCCGGAGCTTTCGCTTCGGGGGCGTCTTGCTTTCGTCGGAACCCGCCCGGGTAGGAGGGGGAGGGCGGGTCCCTTGAAACGCTGTCCGTGATCTTCCGGTGGGCGCCGGAAGATCACGAAGCTTCCGGCTTAGCGGACCAGGAAGCCGAACAGGTCGCTGCCGGTGGCCAGGTCGGCGCCAGCGGCGTTGCGGGCCTTCAGGCTGCCGCCGAAGGTGTAGCGCAGGCCAACCTTCACGGCGTCCGACTTCAGGTCGGCCAGGTCATCGGCTTCGCTGTGGGTGTACTTGGCGAAGGTCGACCAGCCGGTGTTGGCGAACTTGTATTCGCCACCGACGTTGATGTCCCAGATGTCGGCGTCGACGAGGCCATCGACGTTCGACCAGCCGAGGCCGGCGTCCAGACGGAAGTCGTCCGAGACGAAGTAGTTGGCGCCGGCGCGGACGGTCCACAGGTCGGCGTCCAGGTCGTTCGACTGACCGTAGGCGGCGAGACCCGTCAGGGTCACGTTGCCGAGGTACTTCTGGGCTTCGCCGCCGACGGCCCACAGGGTGTCGTTCGACGGGCGCGACAGGGCGGTGAAGCCGCCGATGCGCAGGCCGTTGCCGACGACGGTCGTGGCGTGCACGGCGCCGGTGGCGACGGTGCGTTGCGAGACGTCGCTGTCGGCGATCGAGACGTCGGCGGCGCCGGTGATCGTCCACGAACCGGTCGGGATGGCGACCGAGCCGTCGATGACGACCGAGGTGCCGTCGGCGTCGCCGGCGCGGGTGTCGATGTTGTTGTAGTCAACGGCGGCGCCGACCGAACCGATGTTCTGGGCGAAAGCGGGAGCCGAGACGGCGACGGCCAGCACGGCGGCGGCGGCGAACAGTTGGGTCTTCATAGTGGGTAATCCCCTTACTCATGTGGTCTCGACGGCGGGCGGTCGTTTTGGGGAGGGCCTCCCTACCGTCGAGCGGGGCGGATCTATGAAGGTTCGATGACGGCCGCAAGGCTCTGTCAGACCGTTCGGGGCGTTATGGTGCGCAAATACTACACTTGCAGGAACGAATTGAGTTTCTATACGCGCGGGTCGCGCACAAAGATTGTGTGTATCGGGCTCAAGTCGGTGAACATTGCTTTTTGGTCAGCCGCGTTTTGGCCATAAGTGTTAAGCCGCCGTGGTCGAGGCGAGGGCTTTACGTCTTGTTAAACAAGCCGGCGCGAAAGCCCGTCGGGACCGCTTGACGAAACCGATTCAGGCACGTAAAAGCGCCCCTCTGTTGGACCGGCTGTGAGCTCTAGGGCTCAAACGCGGTTCGCAAGCGACCCGTAACCAGGCGTCCTTCTCATCCAGAGGAGGGTTCTCCTCGGAGGACGGCGTGGTTGCGGATCACCGGCCCTCGCAAGCGATTGCGCGGGCCAATTTGTTTTGCGGACGCTGCGTTCGGACGTCTCGAAAGAGGAGTCCGGGTTGGTCTTTGAAATGGTTCGAGACGCGGGCGCAGCCCACTAGGAAACCGAGCGATATGGATCGTCAGAACATCCGCATCCGGCTCAAGGCCTTCGATCACCGCGTGTTGGATCATTCCACGCGCGAGATCGTGAACACGGCCAAGCGCACGGGTGCGACGGTGCGGGGCCCCATCCCCCTGCCCACGCTTATCGAAAAATTCACCGTCAACCGTTCGCCGCACGTCGACAAGAAGTCGCGCGAGCAGTTCGAGATCCGTACGCACAAGCGCGTCCTCGACATCGTTGACCCGACTCCGCAGACCGTGGACGCGCTGATGAAGCTCGACCTGTCGGCCGGCGTTGACGTCGAAATCAAGCTGTAAGGAGGGCCGAACTGATGACTCTCCCCGCTAACCGCACCGGCCTGATCGCCAAGAAGCTCGGCATGACCCGCTTCTTCGACGACGCCGGTCAGCACGTGCCGGTCACCGTCCTGTCGCTCGACGGTTGCCAGGTCGTGGCTCAGCGCACCGTCGAGAAGGACGGTTACACCGCCCTGCAACTCGGCGCCGGCGCCAAGAAGCCCAAGAACACCTCGAAGGCCGAGCGCGGCCACTTCGGCAAGAACTCGGTCGAGCCCAAGCGGGTCGTCGCCGAATTCCGCGTCGACGAAGCTGCTCTGATCGAAGTGGGCGCGGAATTCACCGCCGACCACTACGTCGCCGGCCAGAAGGTCGACATCCAGGGCGTCACCGTCGGTAAGGGTTTCGCCGGCGCCATGAAGCGCTGGAACTTCGGTGGTCTCCGCGCCACCCACGGTGTCTCGGTCTCGCACCGTTCGCACGGTTCGACCGGTAACCGCCAGGATCCGGGCCGTACGTTCCCGGGCAAGAAGATGGCTGGTCACCTCGGTCAAGAAACCGTCACCACCCTCAACGTCACCGTCTGGAAGGTCGACGTCGAGCGCGGCCTGATCCTGGTCAAGGGCGCCGTCCCGGGCCACGAAGGCAGCTACGTGAAGATCCGCGACGCCGTGAAGAAGGCCGCTCCGGCCGATCTGCCGCGTCCGGGCGCCTTCCGTAAGGCTGGCGAAGCCGCTCCGGCTGCTGAAACCCCCGCTGAAGAGGCCCCCGCGGCGACGACCGAAGAGGGCGAAGGCTAATGAAACTCGACGTCATCAAACTTGACGGCGGCAAGGCCGGCTCCCTGGATCTCGACGACGCCATCTTCGGCATCGAAGACATCCGCGGCGACATCCTGCAGCGCGTCGTCACCTGGCAGCTGGCCAAGCGCCGCTCGGGCAACCACAAGATTCAAGTCCGCAACGAGGTCTCTCGTACGGGCAAGAAGATGTACAAGCAGAAGGGCACCGGCGGCGCTCGTCACGGCTCGCGTCGTGCGGCTCAGTTCGTCGGCGGCGCCAAGGCTCACGGCCCGGTCGTCCGCAGCCACGCTTTCGACCTGCCGAAGAAGATCCGGGCCCTGGCTCTGCGCCATGCCCTGTCCTCGAAGGCCAAGGCCGGTTCGCTGGTCGTGCTCGACAGCGCCGTTCTGACCGAAGCCAAGACGGCCGCCCTGCGCGCCAACTTCGACAAGATCGGTCTGAAGAACGCGCTGGTCATCGCCGGTCCGGAAGTGGACGCGAACTTCAAGCTCGCCGCCCGCAACATTCCGAACGTGGACGTGCTGCCGAACGCCGGCCTGAACGTCTACGACGTGCTGCGTCGCCACACCCTGGTCCTGACCAAGGACGCGGTGGAAGCGATCTCGGCTCGTTTCGCTGAGAAGGAAGCCGCGTAATGGCCGCTACCGCCCGCCACTACGACACGATCCTGTCGCCGGTGATCACCGAAAAGACGACCCTGCTCAGCGAGCAGAACAAGGTCGTCTTCAAGGTGGCCGCCGATGCGTCGAAGGACGAAATCGCCGCCGCAGTCGAAGAGCTGTTCAAGGTCAAGGTCACCAAGGTCAACACCCTGGTCACCAAGGGCAAGACCAAGCGCTTCCGTGGCATCGTCGGTCGCCGCACCGACGTCAAGAAAGCGATCGTGACCCTGGCCGAAGGCCAGTCGATCGACATCACGACGGGGCTCTAAGACATGGCCTTGAAGCACTTTAACCCGACCAGCCCCGGCCAACGCGGCCTGGTGCTGATCGATCGCAGCGAACTCCACAAGGGTCGCCCGGAAAAGAAGCTCGTCGAGGGCCTCTCCAAGTCGGGCGGTCGTGGCGGCAACGGCCGTATCGCCGTTCGCTTCCGCGGCGGCGGCGCCAAGCGCCTCTACCGTCTGGTGGACTTCAAGCGTCGTAAGCAAGGCACGGCCACGGTCGTTCGCCTCGAGTACGATCCCAACCGCACCGCGTTCATCGCCCTGATCAAGTATCAGGACGGCGAACTGGCCTACATCCTGGCCCCGCAACGCCTCAAGGCCGGCGACGAAGTCGTCACCGCCGAAAAGGTCGACGTGAAGCCGGGCAACGCCTCGCCGCTGCGTACGCTGCCGATCGGCACGATCATTCACAACGTCGAGCTGAAGCCCGCCAAGGGCGGTCAGATCGCCCGTTCGGCTGGCGCCTACGCCCAGCTGGTCGGTCGTGACGCCGGCTACGCCCAGATCCGCCTGAACTCGGGCGAGCTGCGCATGGTCCTCGACACCTGCATGGCCACCGTCGGCGCGGTTTCGAACCCCGACCACATGAACGAAAACCTCGGCAAGGCCGGTCGTGTTCGTCACATGGGTCGTCGCCCGCACGTCCGCGGCGTTGCCATGAACCCGGTCGACCACCCCCACGGTGGTGGTGAAGGCCGCACCTCGGGCGGTCGCCACCCGGTGACCCCGGCTGGTAAGCCGACCAAGGGCGCCAAGACCCGCGTCAACAAGGCCACGGACAAGTTCATCATCCGTTCGCGCCACAAAGCGAAGAAGGGCCGCTAAGCCATGACCCGCTCCGTCTGGAAAGGCCCGTTTGTCGACGGGTACCTCCTGAAGAAGGCCGACGCCGCTCTCGCGTCGGGCCGCAAGGACGTCATCAAGACCTGGTCGCGTCGTTCGACCATCATGCCGCAGTTCGTCGGCCTGGTGTTCGGCGTGCACAACGGCCAGAAGCACGTCCCGGTCTCCGTGTCGGAAGACATGGTCGGCATGAAGTTCGGCGAGTTCGCTCCCACGCGTAACTTCCCGGGCCACGCCGCCGACAAGAAGGCCAAGAGGAAGTAATCATGGCCAAGCAAAAGCAAGCTCGCCGCCTGGAAGGCGTTGAGGCGATGGCTAAGGTGCGCACCCTGCGCACCAGCCCGCGCAAGCTGAACCTGGTCGCTCAGTCCATCCGTGGCCTGAACGTCCAGCGCGCTCTTAACGAGCTCGAATTCAGCCACAAGCGTATCGCCCAAGACGTCCGCAAGGCGCTGTACTCGGCGATTTCGAACGCCGAGAACAACCACAACCTCGACATCGACTCCCTGGTCGTCGCCGAGGCCTATGTGGGCAAGAACCTGGTGATGAAGCGCTTCTCGCCCCGCGCCCGCGGTCGTGCGACGCGCGTGGAAAAGCCGTTCTCCGAGATCACGATCGTGGTCCGCGAACTGGGTGAGGCCGCCTAATGGGTCAGAAAGTCAATCCGGTCGGGCTGCGGCTCGGCGTGAACCGCACCTGGGACAGCCGTTGGTTCTCCGACGGCGACCAGTACGGCAAGATGCTGCACCAGGACCTGGCCATCCGCGCCGCCCTGAAGAAGCGCCTGTATCAAGCTGGCGTCTCGCGCATCATCATCGAGCGTCCGCACAAGAAGTGCCGCATCACGATCTATGCCGCTCGTCCGGGCGTCATCATCGGCAAGAAGGGCGCTGACATCGAGAAGCTCCGCAAGGACCTCTCGGTGATGACCGAAGGCGAAGTCCACCTGAACATCGTCGAGATCCGCAAGCCGGAAACCGACGCTCAGCTGGTCGCCGAGTCCATCGCTCAGCAACTCGAGCGCCGGATCGCCTTCCGTCGTGCGATGAAGCGTTCGATCCAGTCGGCCGTGCGTCTCGGCGCCAAGGGCGTCCGGATCAACGTCTCGGGCCGCCTCGGCGGCGCCGAAATCGCCCGCATGGAATGGTACCGCGAAGGTCGCGTTCCGCTGCACACCCTGCGCGCGGACATCGACTACGGTTTCGCTGAAGCCAAGACCACCTACGGCATCATCGGCGTGAAGACCTGGATCTTCAAAGGCGAAGTGCTGGAGCATGACCCGATGGCGCTGGACAAGCGTCTCGCTTCCGAATCCGGCCCGGCCGGTGAAGGCGGTGGACGTGAGCGCGGCGATCGCCCGGACCGCGGCGACCGCGGCCGCCGCAATCGGGACTAAGGATAGAGCGCTATGCTGTCACCGAAGAAAACCAAGTTCCGCAAGCAGTTCAAGGGCCGTATCCACGGCGCCTCGAAGGGCGGCACCCTGCTGAACTTCGGCTCCTACGGCCTCAAGGCCGTTGAGCCGGAGCGCATCACGGCTCGCCAGATCGAAGCTGCTCGTCGCGCCATCACCCGCCAGATGAAGCGTCAAGGCCGCGTCTGGATCCGTATCTTCCCGGACGTGCCGGTCACCGGCAAGCCGGCCGAAGTCCGGATGGGTAAGGGCAAGGGCGCCGTCGACTACTGGGCCGCTCGCGTGGCCCCCGGCCGCATCATGTTCGAAATCGACGGCGTGCCGGACGATATCGCGCGTGAAGCGCTGCGCCTCGGCGCGGCCAAGCTGCCGATCCGCACTCGTGTGGTCACCCGCCTCGACGCGGGCGTGGCCGTGGAGGCTTGAGGCTCATGAAGATCGCCGAAATCCGGGGCCTGACCCCCGATCAACTCGCCGAAACCCTGATCAACCTGAAGAAAGAGCAGTTCAACCTGCGCTTCCAGGCCGCCACGGGTCAGGTCGAGAAGACCCACCGCGTGAACGAAATCCGCAAGGATATCGCGCGGATCAAGACCGTGCTGCGCGCCAAGGCCGCGGCGTAAGGAGAACGATATGCCCAAGCGTATCCTCGAAGGGGTCGTCGTCTCCGATAAGGGTGACAAGACCGTTGTGGTGAAGGTGGAACGCACCATCGTTCACCCCCTTCTGAAGAAGATCGTGCGCCGCTCTAAGAAGTACCACGCGCACGACGAAGCCAATGTGTACAAGACGGGCGAAACCATTCGCATCGTCGAGTGCGCTCCGAAGTCCAAGCTGAAGACCTGGGAAGTGCTTCCCAAGGCTTCGGCCTAAGTCTGGAAGGTCTAAACCATGATCCAGATGCAAACTAACCTGGACGTCGCCGACAACTCTGGCGCTCGCCGGGTCATGTGCATCAAGGTGTTGGGCGGCGCAGGCCGTCGCTACGCCAGCGTTGGCGACGTCATCGTCGTCTCCGTGAAGGAAGCCATCCCGCGCGGTCGCGTGAAGAAGGGTGACGTTCTGCGCGCCGTCGTGGTTCGCGTGAACCAAGGCCTGAAGCGCAAAGACGGTTCGATGATCCGCTTCGACAAGAACGCGGCCGTCATCGTCAACAAGCAGAGCGAGCCGGTCGGCACGCGGATCTTCGGCCCGGTTCCCCGTGAACTGCGCGCCAAGAACCACATGAAGATCATCTCCCTCGCGCCGGAGGTGCTGTAATGGCTGCTAAGATCAAGAAGGGCGACCGCGTCGTCGTTCTCGCCGGCAAGGACAAGGGCAAGCAAGGCGCTGTGACCCAAGTCCTGCCGAAGGAAAACCGGGTTGTCGTGGAGGGCGTGAACATGGTCGCCCGCCACACCAAGCCGACCCAAGCCGACCCCCAGGGCGGCATCAAGCACAAGGAAGCCGCGCTGCACGTCTCGAACGTCGCCGTCGTGGATTCCAACGGCAAGGCCACCCGCGTCGGCTTCAAGATCGAAGGCGACAAGAAGGTGCGCGTCGCCAAGACGACCGGCGAGGTGATCAATGGCTGATCAAGCTTACGAGCCCCGGCTGAAGACCGTCTACCGCGAGCGCATCCGCGCCGCGCTGAAGGAGCAGTTCGGCTACACCAACGAGATGCAGATCCCCAAGCTGGACAAGATCGTCCTGAACATGGGTATCGGCGAAGCGGTGGCCGACTCCAAGAAGGCTCAGCTGGCCCTGAAGGAACTGGAAGCGATCGCCGGCCAAAAGCCCGTCGCGACCCGCGCCCGCAAGTCCATCGCCGGCTTCAAGCTGCGCGAAGGCATGGTGGTCGGCGCGAAGGTCACCCTTCGCAAGGACCGGATGTTTGAATTCCTCGACCGCCTGGTCACGATCGCGCTGCCGCGCGTGAAGGACTTCCGTGGTCTGAACGGCAAGAGCTTCGACGGCCGTGGCAACTACGCCATGGGCCTGAAGGAGCACCTGGTGTTCCCGGAAATCAACTATGACCAGATCGAACAGATCTGGGGCATGGACATCATCGTCTGCACCACTGCGAAGTCCGACCAGGAGGCCAAGGCTCTCCTGAAGGAATTCCAGTTCCCGTTCGTCAACTAAGAGAGCGGGAAGGGAAAGAAACCATGGCCAAGAAAAGCGCCGTCAACCGCAACGAAGCCGTCAAGGCTCTCGTCAAGCAATACGCCGAGAAGCGCGCCGCGCTGAAGGCGATCGCCAACGACGAGACCCTGCCGCTCGAGGAACGCTTCGAGGCTCGCCTCAAGCTGGCTAAGCTGCCCCGCAGCAGCTCGCCGATCCGCATCCGCAACCGCTGCGAAGTCACGGGCCGTCCGCGCGCCTATTACCGCAAGCTTAAGATGAGCCGTGTGGCCCTTCGCGAACTCGGTTCGCAAGGCCTGATCCCCGGCCTCGTCAAGTCGAGCTGGTGAGGACGATCAGATGTCGATGAACGACCCCCTGAGCGACATGATCGCTCGCATCAAGAACGCCGCCCTGCGCAAGCGCAACAAGGTCTCGACGCCGGCTTCCAAGCTGCGCGCCCGCGTCCTCGACGTGCTGGCCGACGAGGGTTACATCCGCGGCTACTCGCTGGTCGAGAAGCCCGGCGCGTTCCCCGAATTCGAGATCGAGCTCAAGTACTTCGACGGTGAGCCCGTGATCGCCGAGATCAGCCGCGTGTCCAAGCCTGGCCGTCGCGTCTATTCGTCGATCAAGGACCTCAAGCCGATCAAGAACGGCCTGGGCATCTCGATCCTGTCGACGCCGAAGGGCGTCATGTCGGACACCGCCGCGCGCGACGCTAACGTCGGCGGCGAAGTCCTCTGCCGCGTCTACTAGGCGCGGGAGGGAAAGAGCATGTCACGTATCGGTAAGAAAGCCGTCGCAATCCCCTCGGGCGTGCAAGTCACGCTCGCGGGTCAGACGGTCACGGTAAAGGGCCCGAAGGGTCAGCTGTCGTGGACGATCGCCGACGAAGTCGAAGTCAAGCAAGAGGGCTCCGAGCTCCTGCTGACTCCGCGCGTCGACACGAAGCGCGCCAAGGGCATGTGGGGTCTGTCCCGCACGCTGGTGGCCAACATGGTGCACGGTGTCACCACCGGCTTCGAGGAAAACCTCGAGCTGGTCGGCGTCGGTTACCGCGCGGCCATGAAGGGCACCGCCCTCAGCCTCCAACTCGGTTTCAGCCACGATGTGGACGTTGAGGCTCCGGCCGGCGTCACCTTCGCTGTGCCGAAGCAAACCGAAATCAAGATCGCCGGCATCGACAAGCAGGCGGTCGGCGAGATTGCCGCGAAGATTCGTCGCATTCGTCCGCCTGAGCCCTACAAGGGCAAGGGCGTGCGCTATGCTGGCGAGAAGGTTCGCCGCAAGGAAGGCAAGAAGAAGTAAGCCATGGCGCTCTCTCCTCGTGAATCGGCGGCCAAGCGCGCTCAGCGCAACCGGACCCGCCTCAAGTCGCTGGCCAACGGCCGTCCGCGTCTGTCGGTCTTCCGCTCGTCCAAGAACATCTACGCCCAGGTCATCGATGATGAACGCGGCGTGACCCTGGCGTCGGCTTCCACCCTGGAAGCCGAAGGCAAGGGCGCGGATAAGGACGCTGCGGCCGCCGTCGGCAAGCTCGTCGCCGAGCGCGCGATCGAAAAGGGCGTCAAGGACGTCGTCTTCGATCGTGGCGGCTACATCTTCCACGGACGGGTGAAAGCCCTGGCCGACGCCGCGCGCGAAGCCGGCCTGAACTTCTAAGGGAAACACAATGGCTCGTGGTGACCAACAGCGCGGTGAAGGCGGTCAACGCCGTGACCGTCGCGACCGCAACGCCCCCGAAGAGCGGGTCGACAGCGACATCGTCGAAAAGCTCGTCCACATCAACCGCGTCGCCGCCACCGTGAAGGGCGGCCGTCGCTTCAGCTTCGCCGCTCTGATGGTCGTTGGCGACCAAAAGGGCCGCGTCGGCTTCGGTCATGGCAAGGCGCGTGAAGTGCCGGAAGCCATCCGCAAGGCGACCGAAGAAGCCAAGAAGACCATGATCCGCGTCCCGCTCCGCGAGTCGCGCACCCTGCACCACGACGGCGCTGGCCGTTGGGGCGCTGGCAAGGTCATGATGCGCGCTGCCCCTCCCGGCACGGGCGTCATCGCCGGTGGTCCGATGCGCGCGGTTCTCGAAACCCTGGGCGTCCAGGACGTCGTGGCCAAGTCGACGGGTTCCTCGAACCCGTACAACATGGTGCGCGCCACGTTCGAAGCCCTGAAGGTGCAGTCGTCGCCCCGCCAGATCGCCGCCAAGCGCGGCAAGAAGGTTGGCGACATCCTCGGCCGTCGCGCCGACGGCGCTTCGTCGCCGGAAGCCATCGAGGGCTAAGTCATGGCTGAAGCTAAGCAAGTCACGGTCCGCCAAACGGGCAGCCCGATCCGTCGTGAAAAGGACCAGCGCGCCACGCTCGCCGGTCTGGGTCTCAACAAGCTGGGCCGCGTGTCCACGCTCGAAGACACCCCGTCGGTCCGCGGCATGATCCGCAAGGTCGCGCACCTGCTGGAAATCGTCGAGTAAGTCTGTTACACGACGACCCAAGATCGCCACCCCGGTGAAAACCGGGGTGGTTTTCGTTTGAAGAAACCGCCCGAAAGGGCAGCCGAGTCCGGCCATCTGGCCGGGCGCAGATCTCCAAGGAGAGGCACATATGACCAAGCTGAACGAACTGGCTCCGGCTCCCGGCTCCACCAAGGGCCGCATGCGCGTCGGCCGCGGCCCGGGCTCGGGCAAGGGCAAGACCGCCGGTCGCGGTGTGAAGGGCCAGAAGGCGCGCTCGGGCGTCGCCATCAACGGCTTCGAAGGCGGCCAGATGCCGCTGCACATGCGCATGCCGAAGCGCGGCTTCAACAACCCCTTCCGCCTCGAGTTCGCCGAAGTGAACCTGTGGCGCCTGGAACAAGCCGTCGAAGCCGGCAAGCTGAAGGCCGGCGCTGAAGTCTCGGTCGCCGACCTGGTCGCCGCCGGCGTCATCCGTCGCGAGCTCGACGGCGTGAAGCTGCTGGGCAAGGGCGAGATCAAGTCGGCCCTGAAGCTGACCGTCTACTCGGCCACCGAAGCCGCCATCAAGGCCGTCGAGGCCGCCGGTGGTTCGGTCACCGTGACCAAGAAGGCCAAGGCGCAAGCCGAAGCCTAAGACCACAGAGTCATCCCGGGCCGTCTCGCCAGATCGTCCTGGCTGACGGCGCGGGAGCCGGGCGGGGTAGGGGCCTTTGCGCACCAATCCGCCATAAAGCCCCATCGGGATGACGTTCTTTCGAGGCTCGCCGTGACATCACGGCGAGCCTCACCTATGTGTGGCTCCGCACTGGGGCCTAAGCCATGAGCGTCGGCGATTCCGCCGATCTCCGGCCGGGCCCCGTACAATACTTGGAGCGCGCTTCGCTTCGTCAGTTACGACGAACCGGCCGCGCTCTCGTCGTGGGGAATTGAATGGCCTCGGCCGCCGAACAGCTCGCAGCCAATATGAACTTCGGGTCCTTCCAGAAGGCCACCGAACTTCACAAGCGCATCTGGTTTACGCTTATCGCCCTGGTGGTGTTCCGCCTGGGCACCTACGTGCCGATCCCGGGCATCAACCCGGACGCCTTCGCCAGCGCCTTCGCCGGCCAGTCGAAGGGCATCCTGGGCATGTTCAACATGTTCTCGGGCGGCGCCGTCGAGCGGATGGCCATCTTCTCGCTGAACGTGATGCCCTACATCAGCGCCTCGATCATCGTGCAGCTGATGGGTTCGGTGTATCCGCCGTGGGAAAAGCTGAAGAAGGAAGGCGGCGAAGCCGGCCGCAAGACCCTCAACCAGTATACCCGCTACCTGGCCGTCATCCTGGCCCTGGTGCAGTCGTTCTCGATCGCCGTCGGCCTGCAGAGCCAGCCGAACCTGGTCTATTCGGAACTGCCGGGCTGGTTCTTCGTGCTGTCGACCGTGGTCTCGCTGACCGGCGGCACCCTGTTCCTGATGTGGCTGGGCGAACAGATCACCAGCCGCGGCGTGGGCAACGGCGTGTCCCTGATCATCTTCGCCGGCATCGTCGCGGCCCTGCCGCGCGGTCTTGGCCAACTGTTCGTGACCGCCCAGAACACCGGCAACTACTTCCCGCTGATGGTGATCTTCGTGCTCGCCGTGGCGGTGATCTTCGCCATCGTGTTCATGGAGCGCTCGCAGCGCCGTCTGCTGGTGCACTATCCCAAGCGCCAGCAAGGCAACCGCATGGTCGGCGGCGACAGCTCGTTCCTGCCGCTGAAGATCAACACCGCGGGCGTGATCCCGCCGATCTTCGCCTCCAGCTTGCTTCTGCTGCCGACGACCGCCATGCAGTTCCTGAACCCGGCCAACCTGCCCAACTGGGCGCAGTGGCTGCCGCCCGTGGTCGGCGCCATGCAGCACGGCCAGCCGCTGTTCATGGCCAGCTACGCCGGCCTGATCATCTTCTTCTCGTTCTTCTACACCTCGGTGGTGTTCAATCCGGACGAGACGGCCGAGAACCTGCGCAAGTACGGCGGCTTCCTGCCGGGCATCCGTCCGGGCAAGCGCACGGCCGAGTACCTCGACTACGTGCTTACCCGCCTGACGGTGATCGGCGCGGCTTACATCACCGCCGTCTGTCTTTTCCCGGAAATCCTGATGGGCGCTCTTGGCAACAAGAACTTCGCCCTGGGCGGCACCTCGATCCTGATCGTCGTGACCGTGACCATGGACACCGTGGCCCAGATCCAGTCCCACCTGCTGGCGCACCAGTACGAGGGCCTGATCAAGAAGTCGAAATTGCGCGGCGGCCGCGGCGGCCGCTGACGCAAGCGTGAAACCACCCGGAAGCCGGATTGTCACAATCCGGCTTCCGTTTTCTTTGAACGCATTCTAGGTCTGCCCTCGGTGAGGGGCGTCAGACCCTGGGAAACGCGTGAAGGGGCTTTTATGAACTTGATCCTGTTTGGCCCTCCCGGGGCGGGCAAGGGCACCCAGGCCAAGCGGCTGGTCGAGCAACGCGGCATGGTCCAGCTGTCGACCGGCGACATGCTGCGCGCGGCCATCGCCTCGGGCTCGGAGCTCGGGCAGAAGGTCAAGGGCGTGCTGGATCGCGGCGACCTGGTCACCGACGAGATCGTCATCGCTCTCATCGAGGAGCGCCTGCCCGAGGCCGAGGCCGCCGGCGGCGCCATCTTCGACGGCTTCCCGCGCACCGTGGCGCAGGCCGAGGCGCTGGACGTCATGCTGGCCAAGCGCGGCCAGAAGATCGACTCCGTCGTGCGACTCGAAGTAGACGAGCCGGCCTTGATCGAGCGGATCACCAAGCGATACGCGGAGCAGGGGCGGTCGGACGACAACCCCGAGACCTTCGTGAACCGTCTGGCCCGCTACAACGCCGACACCGCGCCGTTGCTCCCGTACTATCGCGAGCAGGGCAAGCTGGTGGAAGTGGACGGCATGGGGGCGGTGGAAGCCGTCGCCGCTTCGATCGACGCGACCCTGACGGTCGTGGCGTAAGTTTTAATGGAATCCGTCCTCATGACGGATTCCGCCATTGACGGATGCGCAACGATCCCTATAACGGGGCGCTTCCGCGAAAGGGCGCGATCTGTGCGCGTCGGTCTGGGTCTTCGGATCGGGCCGAGCGCGCCGTTCGCGTCTTTGGTGCGTGACTAGGAGAACATTAGACGTGGCCCGTATCGCAGGCGTCAACATCCCGACGAACAAGCGCGTTGTCATCGCGCTTCAGTACATTCACGGCATCGGCCCGAAGTCCGCTCGTGACATCGTCACGACGGTGGGCATCGAGGACGCCCGTCGCGTCAATCAATTGACCGACGCGGAAGTCCTTCAGATCCGTGAGACGATCGACCGTGATTTCACCGTGGAAGGCGACCTGCGTCGCGAAAACTCGATGAACATCAAGCGTCTGATGGACCTGGCCTGCTACCGCGGCCTGCGTCACCGCAAGGGCCTGCCGGTCCGCGGCCAACGCACCCACACGAACGCTCGTACCCGCAAGGGTCCGGCCAAGCCGATCGCCGGCAAGAAGAAGTAAGGTAGCCTGACCGATGGCCAAGGAACCGGGTCGCGTTAAAAAGCGCGAACGCAAGAACATCACCTCGGGCGTGGCGCACGTGAACGCCTCGTTCAACAACACCATGATCACCATCACGGACGCTCAGGGGAACACCATCTCCTGGTCGAGCGCCGGCATGATGGGCTTCAAGGGCTCGCGCAAGTCGACCCCGTACGCCGCTCAGATGGCCGCCGAAGACGCGGGCAAGAAGGCTGCGGAACACGGCGTGAAGACCCTGGAAGTCAACGTTTCGGGTCCGGGTTCGGGTCGTGAATCGGCTCTGCGCGCCCTGCAGGCCGTTGGCATGACCATCACGACGATCCGCGACGTCACGCCGATCCCGCACAACGGCTGCCGTCCGCCCAAGCGCCGTCGCGTCTAGTATTTTTTAGATCCAATTCTCCTTCGCCGGCTGCGTCAAACGCGGCCGGCGAGTCGCGTTCAAGGGACACCACGTGATCGAAAGAAACTGGAACGAGCTGATCCGTCCTGAGAAGCCGCAGATCGAAACCGGCGCCGACGCGACCCGCAAGGCTCGCATCGTCGCTGAACCGCTCGAGCGTGGTTTCGGTGTGACGCTCGGCAACGCCCTGCGTCGCGTTCTCCTCTCGTCGCTGCAAGGCGCCGCCGTCACCGCCATCCAGATCGATGGCGTGGTGCACGAATTCTCCTCGCTCGAGGGCGTTCGTGAAGACGTCGTCGACATCGTTCTGAATATCAAGCAACTCGCCGTGCGCATGCACGCCGAGGGCCCCAAGCGCATGACCCTGCGCGCCTCGGGCGCCGGTCCGGTCACCGCTGGCCAGATCGAAACCCCGGCCGACATCGAGATCCTGAACCCCGACCACGTGCTCTGCACGCTGGACGAGGGCGGTTCGGTGCGCATGGAATTCACGGTCAACACCGGCAAGGGCTACGTCCCGGCCGACCAGAACCGTCCGGAAGACGCGCCGATCGGCCTGATCGCCGTCGACGCCCTGTACTCGCCGGTCAAGCGCGTGGCCTACAAGGTCGAGCCGACCCGCGAAGGCCAGCGCCTGGACCGTGACAAGCTGACCCTGGAAGTCGAGACCAACGGCGCCGTCACTCCGGTGGACGCCGTGGCCTACGCCGCTCGCATCCTGCAAGACCAGCTGCAGATCTTCATCACCTTCGAAGAGCCCAAGGCCAAGGCCGCGGACGAAACGAAGCCCGAGCTGCCGTTCAACCCGGCCCTGCTCAAGAAGGTCGACGAGCTGGAACTGTCGGTCCGTTCGGCCAACTGCCTGAAGAACGACAACATCGTCTACATCGGCGACCTGATCCAGAAGACCGAAGCCGAGATGCTCCGCACCCCGAACTTCGGCCGCAAGTCGCTGAACGAGATCAAGGAAGTTCTCGCCGGCATGGGTCTGCACCTCGGCATGGACGTGCCGAACTGGCCGCCGGAAAACATCGAAGACCTGGCCAAGAAGTTCGACGACCAGATCTAAGACACTATCGCGCTGAATCCGGGCCGCCTTCCGTTCCTTTGGGACTGGAGGCGGCCTGGGCCTTTTGAAGCCGCCTAGCGGTGGAGGGCCCCGGCGCTTCGTTCTGACCCGGCCGGGATGCGAGCTGGGACTGGTGACAACAGGCGCTTCTTTCGCGCCGCTCGGGCCAAGAGCCCAGGAGATACAAAATGCGTCACGGTTACGCCCACCGCAAACTCGGCCGCACCTCGGCTCACCGTACCGCCATGTTCGCCAACATGTCGGCCTCGCTGATCAAGCACGAGCAGATCGTCACCACCCTGCCGAAGGCCAAGGAACTGCGCCCGATCGTCGAAAAGCTGGTCACCCTGGCCAAGCGCGGCGACCTGCACGCTCGTCGTCAGGCCATCAGCTCGGTCCGCGACGTGGAACAAGTCGGCAAGCTCTTCGCCGTGCTCGGCCCGCGCTACAAGGACCGTCAGGGCGGCTACATCCGCGTCCTGAAGGCCGGCTTCCGCTACGGCGACAACGCGCCGATGGCCGTGATCGAGTTCGTCGATCGCGACGTCTCGGAAAAGGGCAAGGACTCGGGTCCGGTCTACGCCAACGAAGCCGACGACTAATCTTCAGCCCAGGCTGAAACGAGAAGGCCCCGGAGCGATCCGGGGCCTTTTTGCTGTCTGGGGTACCGGGTGTTCAAAACCCTCTCCCTCTGGGAGAGGGAGCATGCGGTCACCGGCTGACGATGATCCCGTCGAACTCGGGCAAAGCCAGCTTCAGCTTCTCGCGCGCGAAGCCGCCGGCCGTCAGCGGACCGTGCACCGTTCCCGGACCGTCCTTTGCGGCTTCCACGAAGTAGAAACGCGGCGTCTCGTCGGGCAGGTCGCGTCGGGCGATGACGACGTAGCGCTCGTCGCCGCCGTACTGGTCGATGCGTGGCCCAAGTACGGTGTCGCAGGTCAGGGCGTCGCGCTCCCAGCACAGGCGCAGGGCCTCGCCGCGCGCGTCTGACGCCAGCCGATATCGTCCGGCGACGATCTCGTAGGTTCCCTGGAAATCGAGCCAGCCCACGCCGCCCGCGCCGCGCACGTAGCGGACGTCGCGCTCGACCCACTTGCCTTGCAGCCGCACCTTCTCGCGGCACAGGGCGACGTCGGGGATCGAGGTCATGCGGCAGGCGGCGGGCTTGCGCTCTGTGGGGGAGGGGGCGGGCGTCGGGGCCGGCAGCCTGCGCGCCTCGGCCAGCGCCGCCTCGCGGGCGATGGCGGCCTTCTCGATGGTCGCCTGCTGCCCGGGCGAGAGCGTGAAGTCCGGCTGGGCGGCGCAGGCGGCGCCGGCGATGGCCATGAAGGCCGCCGCCCACGAAAGCCGGGCGGCGGGGAAGGAAACCGATCTCGTCATTCCCGCGTCAGGTCCTGCCGCTGGAAGAGGGCCAGGGCCGCGGCCGTCAGGCCGGCCAGCCAGGCTGCGAGAAAGCCGAGGGCCAGGGCCCAGGGCGCCGGTTCGTCGACCACGCTGCGCTGTGTCAGGAGCACGGTCTTCAGGAGGTCGCCGGAAAAGGCCGGGATGGCCAGGGCCTTGAGGCTGGGCTCGTGCAGCTGGCTGGCGACGATCGACTGGACGGCGGCGAACACCAGCCCGACGATCAGCGCGCCCATGGTCGAGCGGGTGACGACGCCGACGACGGCCGACAGGGCCGCCAGCACCATCAGTTGCAGCCAGCTGATCGCGAAGGTCCCAAGCAGGTCGACGCCCGCCGAGCCGCGATAGGCCACCAGGGCCCCGCCGCTGGTGGCGGCGCTGAACAGCCCGCCCAGGGCCGCGGCCAGGGCGTAGAGCACGAGGCTGATCGCCACCGCCCCCGCCACCGTCGCCAGCTTGGCCAGCAGCAGATTCACGCGGCCGTTGCGCGGGGTAAGCAGCCGCCAGGTCTCCCAGCGGTAGTCGCCGGCCAGCACCGCGGTCGACAGGATCAGCACGAACAGCCCCACCACCGGCGAGGCCCCGTCGGCCAGCGCCTTGACCATGCGCCCGACCAGGTCGACCGGGATGGGCGGGGCGCCCTTCATCAGGCTGCGCGCGAAGAGCTCGCCGCCGATGTTGAGGGCCAGGCCCGCGATCGGGGCGAACAGCACCCCCCAGAACAGCGTGCCCCGATCCTTGAGCAGGCGGAAGCGTTCGGCCGAGATGGCGTCAGCGAGCATCGGCCGGCTCCTTGGCTTGCAGGATGTCGAGATAGGCGCTTTCCAGGTCGGCCTCGCGCCAGCGGGCTTCGTGGATGTCGACGCCGGCGCCCACCAGGGCGCGGATCAGGGCGGGGGCCTCGTGGCGCTCGATCTGGGCCAGCACGGCGTCGGGGCCGTCGGCCGCGCCCTGCTCGCCGAGAATCTCCAGCACCTGGGCCACGGGGCTGGCGACCAGGCGCAGAGCCGGCTTGCGACCGGCCAGGGTCTCGACCGGGCCCTCGGCCACCAGCCTGCCCTTGGCGAGGATCGCCACGCGGTCGCAGACGCGCCGCACCTCGTCCAGCTGGTGGCTGGCCAGGATGATGGTCGCGCCTTCCTCGGCGGCCAGGCGGCGGATCAGTTCGCGGATTTCCTGGATGCCGGCCGGGTCCATGCCGCTGGTCGGCTCGTCCAGGATGGCCAGGGTGGGGCGGGTGAAGAACACCGCCGCCAGGCCCAGCCGCTGCTTCATGCCCACCGAATAGGTCGAGGTCTTGCGGTCGGCCGCGCCGGACAGGCCCACCCGATCCAGCCAGCCGTCGATGTCGACGTCGCGGGCGCCGCTCTGCAGCGCCAGCATCTTCAGCGCGTCGCGGGCGGTCAGGTAGGGCGGATAGCGCGGCGTCTCGATCATCGCGCCCACCTGGCGCAACGACGAGGCGTGGCCGGCGGGCGAGCCCGACAGTCGCGCCACGCCCGAGGTCGGCCGCACCAGGCCCATGGCGATGCGGAAGAGGGTGCTCTTGCCCGCGCCATTGGGACCCAGCACGCCGAACACGCCGCCGGCGGGGATCTTCAGGGTCAGGTCGTCCAGCGCCCGCACGGCGCCGTAGGTCTTGGTCAGCCCTTCGGCCTCGAGCGCGAAACTCATGCGGCGCGGGCCTGGCTCGGCGACATCGGACGACTCCCTTATGAACTTGCCGCGACTATGGGCGATGGAACGCAGGTCGGCCAAGTTGTTTGGCGACTGCAATACGAATTGTCGCCGAGCTGTCCTATAGGGGCGGGAGACTTTGCTTCAGGGCCCGGCCATGACCGTTCTTTCCCGCTTCGCCGCATTCCTGGCGATCGCCGTCCTTTCCGGCTGCGCAACCGCGCCGCGCCCCGTGGCCGAAGGCCCGCCGGCCCGGGCCTCTGCTGCCAAGGCGCCGCTGACCATCCTGGTCTCGATCGACGGCTTCCGCGCCGACTACCTGGATCGCGGCGACACCCCGACCATGAAGGCCCTGGCCGACGACGGCGTGCGCGCGGCCATGCGCCCGTCGTTCCCGTCGCTGACCTTCCCCAACCACTACACCCTGGTCACCGGCAAGCGCCCCGACCACAACGGCATCGTCGGCAACACGATGGAGGATCCAGAGATCCCCGGCGTGACCTTCACCCTGAGCAACCGCGACGCTGTGACCGACAGCCGCTGGTGGGAGATGGCCAAGCCGATCTGGGTCAGCGCCGAACAGCAGGGCGTCAGGACCGGCACCATGTTCTGGCCGGGCTCGGAAGCCCAGATCGACGGCGTGCGCCCGACCAAGTGGGCCGTGTTCGACCAGAAGAAGCCGTCCAACGACCGCGTCGACACCCTGCTGTCGTGGATCGACGAGACCAAGGACGTCCCCCTGGGCCTGGCCACGCTCTATTTCGACGTCGTCGACAGCGCCGGCCACCGCTACGGCCCGGACTCGACCGAGGTGCGCAAGGCCGCCGCCGACGTCGACGCCGCCATCGCCCGCCTGGTGGAGGGGCTGAAGGCGCGGGGCCTCTATGAGACCAGCAACATCGTCATCGTCGCCGACCACGGCATGGCCCCGCTGCCGGGCAAGCAGCGCGTGGTGCTTGACGAGGCGGTCGACCTCTCCAAGCTGCGCTACGTCGGCCTCGGCGCCATCGCCGGCATCTATCCCAACAAGGGCGAGGAGGCCGCCGTTGTCGCCGCCCTGACCAAGCCGCAGGCGCACATGACCTGCTGGGAAAAGGCCAGGATCCCGGCCCGCCTGCACTATGGCAGCAACCGTCGCATCGCCCCGATCGTCTGCTCGGCCCAGACCGGCTGGTACATCACCACCGCCGAGTCGCAGGCCAAGCGCACCAGCCCCGAGCGTGACGGCGGCGCCCACGGCTTCGACAACGCCGATCCCCTGATGCAGGCGGTGTTCGTCGCCCGCGGCCCGTCCTTCAAGTCTGGCAAGACCCTGCCGGTGTTCGACAATGTCGACGTCTACCCGCTGCTGGCCAAGGTCACGGGCGTGCGTCCCGAGAAGGTCGACGGCCAGCTGGCCCCGGTGGCCGGCGCGCTGCGCTGACAGAAGCAGTCCGGCCGGCCTTCGCGGCCGGCCGGACCTTTTCCTTCAGGCCTTGGTCAGGGATGGTTCGGCGAGCAGGGCGCGCTCGTCGAGCCTGGAGATCACGGCGCTGCTGCGCTTCTGGCTTTCGGCCAGGGACGCCCGCACCTCGCGCAGGCCCCGCGTGGCCAGCACCTCCACGTCGCGCAGCCAACCCTTCAGGTCGTCCTTGCCCTCCTGCGCGGCCGCCGCCAGCACGGCCGCGCCCACGACCACGTCGGCGAAGATCTTGGGATCGACCTCCAGCCGCGCGTCCAGCACCTCGGCGCGCTGCTTGACGCGCTGGCCCGGGTTCCAGGGATAGACCTGCTCCTGCAGCACCTCCCACAGCGGCCGTAGCGGCTGGATCCTGTCGAGCACGATCGGCAGGAACTGCAAGGTGAAGCAGCCGCCCCTGACGCTGGCGAAGTAGTGGTCGGCCAGGCCCGCCAGCTTGAGGTGCCAGCGCACCCGCAGCTCGGGCAGGATCTTGCGGTCCAGCCTGGGCAGGAACTCGATCATCTGCGGCTTGCGGGCCATGGTCCGGAAGGCCTCGTAGATCACCAGGATCTGGCGGTCGTGCGGGACCAGCCAATAGACGAGGTTGCGGAAGTAGGCCTTGATCGGCTCGTAGTCGTCCGTCTGTCCCGGCAGCAGCGTGGCGAGGAAGCCCTGCCGCTTGCGGGCCTCGGGCGAGCCGCTGTCGCCGATCAGGTTGACGTTGAAGAAGTGGTGCCAGGTGGAATCCACGGCCACGCGGCCCAGGCGCCGGCCCGCCCGTTCGACCAGATGGCCGTCATAGGCGCCGATCACGCCGAACAGCTTGGTCTCGGCGGTCGGCTCCTTGTCGGGATCGTGGGTCATGTGCCCGCCGATCACCTTGCCCTGGGCGACCACCACCGGCGCGATGCGCTGGGTGGCGCCGATGCCGACCGGATACTCTTCCTCGCTGTAGTCGGGCGTGGGGCCGGGCACGGGGATGCTGATGGTCTGGGACAGGCTGGCCGGGACCTCGCACTGGCCCTCGTGCGCGTGATCGGGCAGGCGCCGGACCACCCCGCCGGGCGCGCACAGCAGCGGATGCGGATAGTTGCGGCGGAAGTAGCGCCCGGAGACCGAACTGAACCAGCGAGGATAGATCTCCTGGCCGCGGTTGTCGGACTGGTCGTCGAACTCGTAGTTCGCATCGGCGTCGTCGGGGCCCTCACGAAGGGTGTCGTGGCGCAGTTCGAGATCGGGCTCGCCGATCGTGCCGACCGGGGCGACCGGTTCGCCCAGCGGGCCGGCGCTGGGCCAGTGCCAGCGGCGCATCGAGCGCACGCGCGGGATCTGGCGGCACAGGCTGGCGCCGAGGTCTTCGTGGTCGCCGGTGGCGAACACCCCGCCGCCGCGATCCATGAACCTGGCGATCGCCGCCACCTCAGCGGCGCTGGCGTTGGCCGCCCCGTCGCGGGTGATCGGGAACATGAAGATCTCGTCGTACTGGTTGAGATCGTGGGTCGAGAAGTCGAAGTCGACCAGGTCGGCCCCCGTGCCGGGAACATTGTCCCGATGGGCCTTGGTGATCTGGATGTTGAAGCCGTCCCAGCTGGTGGTCTCCAGCACATGGACGAACTCGCCGAGGTGGAACTGCTCGGCGCCGTTGGCGGGCAGGGTGCGGCGGTATCCGCCGCTGTAGGAGTCGGTGACGATGAGGATCTTGACCGTAGGCATGCGCGTGCTCTCCGTCTTTCAGGGCAAAACGCTGAAGCAGACTGGGTCACAGGGCGCTCGCGCCGACCGACGTCGCGGCCGGGCCCCCTCCAGGCGCGGGGCGCGGCGCACATAGGCCGCGCTTGCGTGCAAACTCACAAGTCGAAATTTCCAGCCGTAACAACCTTGTGTTGCTTTCGTCGTGATTGTTGCAATTAGTTTCGATTTGGGTGAAATATTGTCGGTATCTGAAAATGGGAGGTTCGCATGACCCGCCTGACTTCGGCGCTCTGCTACAAGGATCCCAAGGCCGCCCTGAAATGGCTGGAGGCGGCGTTCGGCTTCGAACTCGTGCTGCTGATCGAGGACGGCGACGGCAATCTCGCCCACTCGCAGATGACGTTGGGCGAGGCCAACGTGATGGTCGGCAACGAGTGGAGCGCCGACCACGCCAGCCCGGCCTCGCTGGGCGGCAAGAACACCCAGACCGTGCATATCCACATCGAGGACGACGTCGACGCCCACTGCGAGCGCGCCCGCGCGGCGGGGGCGGAGATCCTGATGGAGCCGGCCACCCAGTTCTACGGCGACCGCACCTATCGCTGCCGCGACCTCGAGGGCCACATCTGGACGGTCGGCCAGACGGTGAAGGCCGTCACCCGCGAGGAGGCCGAGGCGGCCACCGGCCTGAAGATCCAGGGCTGGGCGTGAGCCCGGAAGACTTTCGCCGGCTGGCGCTGGCCCTCCCGGGCGTGGTCGAGGGCGCGCACATGGGCACGACGGATTTTCGCGTCGGGCGCATCTTCGCCACGCTGGGCTATCCCGACGCGGGGTTCGGCATGGTCCAGCTGACCCGCGACCTGCAGGAGATGCTGGTCGCCTCCGAGCCGGCCGTCTTCGTTCCGGTCAAGGGCGGCTGGGGCCTGAAGGGGGCGACCAATGTCGTGCTCGACGCCGTCGACGAGATCACGCTGAAGAGCGCTCTCGAACAGGCCTGGCGGCTGAAGGCCGGCAAGCGGCTGCTCGCCCAACTGGACGCCCGCGCATGAGCCTGGATCGCACCCTGGCGGCCCTGGCCGAGCCGCATCGTCGGCGCACGGTCGAGCTGCTGGCTGACGGTCCGCGCCGGGCCGGCGATCTGGCCGAGGCGCTGGGCCTGTCGCCGCCGGCCATGAGCCGCCACCTGCGGGCCCTGCGCGAGGCGCGGCTGGTCGAGGAGAGCCATCCGCCGTTCGACGCCCGGGTGCGGGTCTACGCCCTGCGACCCGAGCCGATGGCCGAGCTTAAGGCCTGGGCCGCCGCCGCCGAGGCGCTGTGGAGCGACCAACTGCTGGCGCTGAAGGCCCATGTCGAGGCAGACGAGACATGAGCGCCCGCATCCTCGTGGCCTTGCGCATGAAGGCCGCGCCGGAGCGGGTGTTCGACGCCTTCGTCGGCGAGATCGGCGCCTGGTGGCGGCCCAACCCCTTGTTCTCGTTCACGCCGCGCTCGCCGGGCGTGCTGGTCTTCGAGGGGCAAGGGGAGGGCGCGCGCCTGGTCGAGCGCCTGGCCTCGGGCAAGACGTTCGAGATCGGCCGCGTGCGGGTCTGGACGCGCGGCCAGCGGTTGGTGTTCGGCTGGCGGCAGGCCGCGTTCGCGCCCGGCATGGACACCGAGGTCGAGGTCACCTTCGAGGCCGTTGGCGCGGAGACGCGGGTGACAGTCCAGCATCGCGGCTGGGAAACCGTTCCCGCCGAGCACGTGGCGCGGCACGGCTTCCCCGACCAGGTCTTCCTGCTACGCCACGGCCAGTGGTGGACTGGGCTGCTGGAGGGACTGAGAGCTCATCTAACTCCTCCCCCGTAAAACGGGGGAGGGGGACCGCCCCCGGGTCGCGCGAAGCGCGCGCCCGAGGACAGGCTCCGCGGTGGAGGGGGCGGCGGCGCGCACGGCGCTCCGTCCCTCGCCCCCTCCGTCCCTCGCCCCCTCCGTCCCTCGCCCCCTCCGTCCCTCGCCCCCTCCGTCACGCTGCGTATCCGCAGCGCGCCACCTCCCCCGTTTGCATGGGGGAGGAGTGGCCGAGCCCTCTTGTCGAATATCCGGCAGGCGGTCAAACATCCCGCCCCCGGGAGGCTCCATGTCCGAACCTATCGCTCATCCGGCCCGTAAGGCGGCGCTGGGCTTCATCTTCGTCACGGCCCTGATGGACGTGCTGTCGCTGGGCCTGATGATCCCGGTCCTGCCCAGCCTGGTGAAGGAGATGGCCGGCGGCCAAACCGATGCGGCCGCCCAGTGGACGGCCGCGTTCGGCATGGTCTGGGGGACGATGCAGTTCTTCTGCTCGCCGATCCTGGGCATGATGTCCGACCGCTTCGGGCGGCGGCCGGTGATCCTGATCTCGATCTTCGGCCTCGGGATCGACTATATCTTCATGGCCCTGGCTCCGACCCTGTGGTGGCTGTTCGTCGGCCGCATCATCCATGGGGCCACCGCCGCCAGCTTCTCGGCGGCGGGCGCCTACATCGCCGACGTCACGCCCGAGAAGGGCCGGGCCAAGGCCTTCGGCCTGATCGGCGCTGCCTGGAGCGTCGGCTTCATCGCCGGCCCGGCGCTGGGCGGCCTGCTGGGCAAGATCGACCTGCACCTGCCGTTCTGGGTGGCGGCCGCGATGGCGCTGCTGAACTGGCTCTACGGCCTGCTGGTGCTGCCCGAATCCCTGCCGCCGGAAAAGCGCATCGCCCGCTTCGACTGGAGCAAGGCCAACCCCGTCGGCTCGCTGAAGCTGCTGGGCTCGCATCCCGACCTGCCGCGCCTGGGCGTGGTCAGCTTCCTGATGCAGCTGGCCCACAACGCCTATCCCAGCGTCTTCGTGCTCTACACCGGCTATCGCTACGGCTGGGACACCGCCCAGATCGGCCTCCTGATGATGCTGTCGGGCATACTGGGCGTGATCGTCCAGGCCCTGCTGATCGGGCCGATCGTCGACCGGCTGAAGGAGCGCGGGGCGGTGATCGTCGGCCTCGTCTGCTTCGTCGTCTCGTTCGCGGTCTTCGCCTTCGCGCCCAACGGCTGGATCTTCGCCTCGGGCCTCGCCGTCAGCGCCTTCGCCGCCCTGATCCAGCCCGGCCTGATGGGCATGATGACCAAGCGCGTCGGTCCCAGCGAACAGGGCCAGTTGCAAGGCGCCAACTCGGCGATCATGGGGCTGACGGCGATCATCGGTCCGGCGCTCTACGGCCTGTCGCTGGCCTTCGCCGTGCGCCACGAGCAGACCCTGCACCTGCCGGGCCTGCCGCTGGTCATCGCCGGGCTCCTGGCCCTGGGCGGCCTGATGGTGATCCTGAACACCCGCAGGGCCCGTCCGCTGGCGGTCGGGGAACCGGGCCTCGATCCCGCGCGCTGAACGCCTTGATTGCGCCCGAAAACTTCGCTGTTTAAGGGGCGAGAGCGCGTGCCTGGCTCTCGCAGACCGGGCGCGCCGCAAGATCTGACGGAGCCATCGACTTGTCCAAGCCCGCCCTTCGCGTACTGCTTCCGACCCTGGCCCTCTTGGCCGCCTGCTCGGATCCGGCTTCGCGCAGCCAGGCCCAGTCCATCCCGGAACTCGCCCAGCCCACCCGCAAGGCGCCTACCGATCCGGGCTCGATGAAGGCCTCCTTCGCCCCGGTGGTGAAGAAGACGGCCCCGGCCATCGTCAACGTCGCCAGCCGCCGGGTGGTGCAGCGCCAGCAGTCGCGCGACCCGTTCTGGGACTTCTTCATGGGCGGGGCCGGCGGCACGCCGCGGGCCCAGGTGCAGGGCTCGCTCGGCTCGGGCGCCATCGTCCGCGCCGACGGGGTGATCATCACCAATCACCACAACATCGAGAACATGAGCGACATCACCGTGCAGCTCGCCGACCGGCGCGAGTTCCCGGCCACGGTGCTGCTCGACGACCCGCGCTCGGACCTCGCGGTGCTCAAGATCGACACCAAGGGCGAACGCCTGCCGACCATCGCCATCGATGACCAGGAACAGCTGGAGGTCGGCGACCTGGTGCTGGCCATGGGCAATCCGTTCGGCGTCGGCCAGACGGTGACCAACGGCATCGTCTCGGCCCTGGCCCGCACCGACGTCGGCGCGGCCGAGTTCGGCAGTTACATCCAGACCGACGCGGCCATCAACCCGGGCAATTCCGGCGGCCCGCTTGTCGACATGGACGGCGATCTGATCGGGGTGAACACCTTCATCATCTCGCGCTCGGGCTCTTCCAGCGGCGTCGGCTTCGCCATTCCGGCGGCCGTGGTGCGCCAGGTGGTTTCGACCGCGCTCGGCGGCGCCCACAGCGTCGTGCGGCCGTGGCTGGGCGTGCGCGGCCAACCGGTCACCGGTGATCTCGCCAAGAGCCTGGGCATGACCACCCCGCGCGGCGTGCTGGTCTCCGACATCTATCCGGGCGCCTCGGCCGACAAGGGCGGCATCAAGGAAGGCGACGTCATCCTGTCGATCGACGGCCAGGCGGTGAACGACGAGGGCGGCGGCGCCTTCGCCATCGGCACCCACAAGATCGGCGACCGCGTGCCGGTGCAGATCCGCCGCGGCGACCGCGAGCAAACCCTGACCATCCGCGCCGAGGCCGCGCCGGAAGTCCCGGCCAAGGACGAGCGCACGATCAGCGGCCGCAATCCCTTCGACGGCGCGACGGTGATGAACCTGTCGCCCGCCGCCGCCCAGGACATCGGCGCCGACGTCTTCGCCGGCAAGGGCGTGCTGGTCACCAAGGTCGGACAGGGCTTCGCCTTGAACGCCGGCCTGCGCCCGGGCGACTTCGTGCGCGAGGTCAACGGCAAGGCCATCAACACCACCGCCGATCTCGCCGCCGCCACGCGTGGCGACGCGGCGACCTGGAACGTCGTCATCGAGCGCAATGGCCAGCGCATCGCGGCCCGTTTCCGGACCTGACGCCTTCGACCCTCTCCCTTCGGGGAGAGGGTTTCCGCTGACCGCGGAACCTCCTAAATCTCCACCCATGTCCGATCTCTTCCAAGCCGCCGGCCTGACGCCCCACGCGCCCGCGCCGCTGGCCGACCGCCTGCGTCCGCAAAGTCTCGACGAGGTCGTCGGCCAGGAGCACCTGCTCGGCCCCGACGGCCCGATCGGCCGGATGGCGGCGGCCCATCGCCTGGCCTCGATGATCCTCTGGGGGCCGCCGGGCACGGGCAAGACCACCATCGCCCGCCTGCTGGCCAAGGCCGGCGGCTACGAGTTCATGCAGATCTCGGCGGTGTTCTCCGGCGTCGCCGACCTGAAGAAGGCCTTCGAGCAGGCCCGCATGCGCCGCCAGTCGGGGCAGTCGACGCTGCTGTTCGTCGACGAGATCCACCGCTTCAACCGCGCCCAGCAGGACGGTTTCCTGCCGTTCGTGGAGGAGGGGATCGTCACTCTCGTCGGCGCGACGACCGAGAACCCCTCGTTCGAACTCAACGGCGCTCTCCTGTCGCGCTGCCAGGTGTTCGTGCTCAAGCGCCTGGACGAGATCTCGCTGGAGGCCCTGCTGGCCAAGGCCGAGGCGGCCGAGAACCGCAAGCTGCCGGTCGACGCCGAGGCCCGTCAGGTGCTGATCGCCATGGCCGACGGCGACGGCCGCTATCTCCTGACCCTGACTGAGACCCTGCTGTCGATCGGCACGGACACGCCGCTCAATCCGACCCAGCTCGGCCAGCTGCTGCAGAAGCGCCGCCCGGCCTACGACAAGGACCGGGAAGAGCACTACAACCTCATCTCGGCGCTGCATAAGTCGGTGCGCGGCTCCGATCCGGACGCGGCCCTCTACTGGCTGGCGCGGATGCTGGAGGGCGGCGAGGATCCGTTGTTCATCGCCCGCCGCCTGGTGCGCATGGCCAGCGAAGATATCGGCGCGGCCGACCCGCTTTCCCTGCTGCTGACCACGGCCGCCAAGGACGCCTACGACTTCCTGGGCAGCCCGGAAGGCGAGCTGGCCCTGGCCCAGGCCGTGGTGCACATGGCCAGCGCGCCCAAGTCCAACGCCGTCTACACCGCCTACAAGGCCGCCCGGCGCGCCGCCAAGGAGACCGGCAGCCTCACGCCGCCGGCCCATATCCTCAACGCGCCCACCAAGCTGATGAAGACCCTCGGCTATGGCGACGGCTACGCCTACGACCACGATGTCGAGGGTGGCGTCTCGGGCCAGAACTACTTTCCGGACGGCATGGCCCGTCCGAAATTCTACGAACCCAAGCCGATCGGCGCCGAAGCCAAGGTCAAGGAACGCCTCGACCACTGGAGCCAACTGCGCCGGGGCGGTAAGTGACGGCGATGTCCAAGCCGCCCCGCCGTCCGCCCGCCGCTCCCAAGCCCAAGGCCTCCGACACCCCGATCCAGCTGACGCCCGACGAGATCGCCTTCACGCGCTCGCTGGTGATCCACGAGGACGACAGCGTCTTCGTGCTGAACAAGCCCGCCGGCCTGTCCAGCCAGGGCGGCCGGATCAAGGCCCATACGCTGGACGACCTGCTCTGGGCGCTGGCCCGGCGCGACCGGCCGCGTCCGCGCCTGATCCATCGCCTGGACCGCGACACCTCGGGCGTGATCCTCACCGCCCGCACCAAGCCGGCGGCGACCTTCCTGGGCAAGGCCCTGATGGGCAAGCGCTTCCGCAAGACCTACCTGGCCATCGTCGCGCCCGGCGCGCCCGAACCGCGCGGCGGCCAGATCGATGCGCCCCTGCGCCGCGAGTCGATCGGCCGCGAGGCCTACATGCGCGTCTGCGAGGACGACCATCCCGACGCCGAGACCGCCCGCAGCCGCTATCGCACGCTGGCCGCCAACGGCCAGGCGGCGCTGGTCGAGCTGTCGCCCGACACCGGCCGCATGCACCAGCTGCGCGTCCACATGGCCTCGATCGGTCGGCCGATCGCGGGCGACAGCCGCTACGGCGGGACGCTGATGCTGGCCGGCGCGCCCGTGCCGCGCCTGATGCTGCACGCCGCCCGGCTGGTGTTCCCGCACCCCGAAGGCGGCGAGCGGCGCATCGAGGCCCCGCTGCCCGACGACTTCAAGGCCGTGCTGGAAAAGCTGGACTTGGCGCCGCCGGAACGCTGAACTTGGCCGGGCCGTTTGAGAGGCAAGGGAGAAACGCCATGAAGACTCCGCTCGCTCTTGTCGCCTGCGCTCTCATCCTCGGAGCCTGCGCCACCGCCCAGCCCACGATCTATCGCCCGCAGGCCAGCGCCTCGGACGTCGGCTTCGCCCAGTACAAGATGGAGGACGGCCGTTACCGTGTGACCTTCCGCGGCGGCCCCGGCGCGCCGGTGGGGCAGGTCACCGACTATGCCCTGCTGCGGGCGGCCGAACTGGCCCTGGCCGACGGCTATGCCTGGTTCCGCGTCGCCGACCGCGTCACTCAGTCGACGGGGGGAGGGGGCGGCCCCACCTTCTCGGTCGGCGGCGGCTCGGGCAGCTACGGCCGCCGCTCGTCGGTGGGGCTGGGCGTCGGCACGAGCTTCAACCTCGGCCCGAAGCCCGCGCTCAGCACCACGCTGGAGGTCGTGTTCGGCAAGGGGCCGCGCCCCCCGGGCGAGGCCTATGACGCCCAGAGCGTGGTCAACACCATCGGCAAGGGCATGGGGCGGATCTGAGGACGATCCGCGTAGAGGCAGATCAGGCCGCGTTGCGCGCCGCGTAGGGGTGCGTCGCCCGCAGCGAGGCGTGGGTCAGGCCGGCGGTCTCGGCGGCGGCGAAGTAGCCTTCCGCCGGAAGCCCTTGCAGGCTGACCATCGGCGCCAGGCCCCTGGCCTCGCGGCCGAAGGCCATGATGTCCATGGCGATCTTCTCGGCTGGGCCGCCCAGGTCGCAGGCGTCCAGCGTCAGGCCGGCCAGGCGCGCGTCGCGCAGGTGCTTGAAGGCTTCCTTGTCGGGCGGCACGCGGGCGATGACGCCGCGGGTCAGGGCCTTCAGCAGGCCGACCACTTCCAGCAGGCGCCCCGCGGGTGTGCCGCGGGTGACGTCCACCAGCTCGATCATCACCCCGCCGCGCAGCAGGGCGAGCGACAGGCCCGAGGTGCCGGTCAGCAGGTCGCGGCCGCGCTGGGTGCCCAGGGTGCGGAACGAGGCCGGCAGCACCAGTTCGGGTTTTTCGTTGCCTTGCGCGGCCTTGGCGAAGGCCGCGCCGTAGCGCAGCGTCGCCTCGTCGATGAAGGCGATGTCCTTGTCGGCCAGCTTGGTGATCGCGCGGCCGCTGATCGAGCGGCCGGTGCCCAGGTGGGTGACGATCGGCTCGACGCGGATAGCGGTGGTGATGTTGCGGCGCAGGCCGATCACGTGCTCCAGCGCGAAGTCGACGCGCAGGGCCGCGCCGCCGCTGGTGGTGAAGGCCACCGGGGTGCGGCGCATCTCGTCGCTGACGTCGATGTCGGTGCGGAACGGCGAGCGTTCGGAGTCCCGGCGGGCGCGGGCGGCCAGCACCACGGAGGGATCGATCGGGCGGCAGACGACGCCGCCGGCCTCGATGCCGATCACCGAGCGCACGCCGATGTCGCGCAGCTCGGCCGCGCCCAGCAGGTGGGTCAGCACATCCTCGAGGATGCGGATGCTGGCGGCCTGGGCCGACAGGCCCTGGTCGTTGTGCGTGGCGATCAGGAAATCGTCCTCGCTGACCCGGCCGCGCAGGTCGGCGCGGTCCAGGTGCTCGTTCAGCTTGCGCTCGACATAGGTCCAGACGTCGGTGCGCTTCTGGTCCCACCAGTCGCCGGCCCAGCGGCGGATGGCCTTGATGCTGATCACGTTGACCGCGCCGCGGCCGACCAGGTCCGAGCCGGCCAGGCGGTTCAGCATCGCCGGCGGCAGGGCCAGGCGTTCGGTCGTGTCGTCCTTGGGAGGCAGGGAGGCGGGCATCTGACCGTGGGATTCGCGAGTGGAGCCCCTAGGTTGCGCCCGCCGCCGTTAACCCGGGGTGCAGGAAGAGGGTTGAGGCCATCTTTACCTTGTCGCAAAGCCTTGCCCCATAAGGGCCTTTTTGGTTTCGGGGCGTTAATCCTCGACGAGGTCCTTCATCGCGAAACTGACCGGCACGACGCAGCCCTTGGCGCCCTCGGCCGACGGCGCCGGACGCGCTCGGCGCAGCATGGCGGCCGCCGCGGCGCCGAAGGCGTCGACCGGCTGGGCGGCCAGGACCTGGACGGCGTCGATCCGGCCCTCGGGCGAAACGTCGAAGCGCAGGCTGGCCCAACCCTCCACGCGTTCGCGGGCCAGCGCGGGCGGATAGGCGCCCTGGGTCGAGATGTTCAGGGCTTCGCGGGCGACGCCGCACGCTTCGCCCTTGGCGGGAGCCGCGGCCTTGACCGGGCGGGCGGGCAGGGCGTCGGGTGACGGCGCGCGCCGGGCCGACGAGCGCATGGGCGCTCCCGAGGGCCTGGGGCGGGCCGCATAGGTGACATAGCAGCCGTTCACCGGCCGTCCTGGATGGAAGCGGGAGCCGGCTGCCGATGCGCCGGCCAGGTCCGCGAGCATCGGATCGCCGCCCTGGGCGACGACGCGGACGTTGCGCACCTCGCCCTCGGCGTCGATGTCGTACAATAGGCCGGCCCAGGGCGCGACGAAGTCGCGGTCGTCGAACGAGCGCAGGTCGGGATAGCTGATCTGGGCGGGCAGGCGCTGGGGAGCCTTGCCGCAGTCGCCGCGCGCCGAGATCTCGCGTAGGGCCGCCGACGGGGCGTCGCGGCGGCGCCTGGCGACGATCTCCAGCAGCGTCGCCGTCGAAGCCTGAGGCAGCGGCGTATAGCTGCGCGACACCTCGACCCGGCAGTCGGCGACCGGCGGGCCGGCCATGAACCGCCAGCGCGCGAACGCGGCGACCATGTCCTGCGAGGTCATGCTGTCCGCCGCCGGCCTGATGTCGACGGGAGCCCCGTTGGCGTCGATGGCGAAGGTCAGGGCGGCAGTCGGGCGATCATCGCGCGTCGGAGCCCCGGGCGGCGAGCCCCTGGGCGCCAGGCCCACATTGACCTCCGGCGGGAACTGCGCGCCGTGCACCGCCCCGACGTTGCGGGTCGCGCAACGCGCCACGGTTGGCGAGGGGCCGTAGGTGACAACCCGGGTGACGAGCTCGCGTCGCGCTTCGCTGATCGGCGGAATGGAGAGGGGCGGGGGAAGGGGCGGATCGAACGCCAGCGCCGGAACGGCGCCGAGCGCCAGGAGCAAGGGCGCCAGGGGCATGACGAGCATGAGACGCATACTCTATCTCCGCGAGTGTTGCGCGCCGACCTATGCAGCCGGTATGGCCAAGGTCAAGGCGGCCTTGGCGTTCTCACCTTGGCGATCATGGCCGCTCGGCGCATAAGGGGGCCATGACCAAGGTGCTTCTCGTCGCCGTGGGCGGCGCCGCCGGCTCCGTCGCCCGCTATCTCGTGGGCGTGGCCGCGCTGCGCTGGATCGGACCGGGCTGGCCCTGGGGAACCATGACCGTCAACATCGTCGGCGGCTTCCTGATGGGACTGCTGACCGGCTGGCTGGCGCTCAAGGCGGCCGGACAGCAGGAAACGCTCCGCGTGTTCCTGGGCGTCGGGATCCTCGGCGGTTTCACCACCTTCTCCGCCTTCTCGCTGGACACCGCTCTGATGATCGAGCGGCGCGCCTACGGGCAGGCCTTTTCCTACACCGCCGCCAGCGCGATCATCGCGCTCGCGGCCCTTTTCGCGGGCCTTTATCTCGCCCGCAGGATGTTCGCCGCATGAAGGAAGTCCGCACCCTCTACGTCGACGGCGGGGAGGACGGCGTTCGTCTGGACCGCTGGTTCAAGCGTCGTTGGCCGCACCTGAACCACATCCAGCTCAACAAGCTGTTCCGCTCGGGCCAGGTCCGGGTCGACGGCTCGCGCGCCAAGGCCGACACCAAGCTGGCGGCCGGAAGCCAGATCCGCGTCCCCCCGCTGCCCGACGCGCCCGATCCCTCCGAGAAGGGCAAGCTGTCGGCGCGCGACATCGCCTACGCTCGCTCGCTGGTGCTCTATGAGGACGAGGACGTCCTGGCCCTGAACAAGCCGGCCGGTCTGGCCGTGCAGGGCGGCACCAAGACCACCCACCACATCGACAAGCTGCTCAGCGCCTGGGGCGAGGGCGTCGATCGCCCGCGTCTGGTCCACCGCCTCGACCGCGACACCTCCGGCGTGCTGCTGCTGGGCAAGACGCCCAGCGCCGCCGCGCGCCTGTCGGGCGCCTTCGCCAAGCGCAAGGCGCAGAAGACCTACTGGGCGATCGTCGCGGGCAACCCGCACCCGCTGGAAGGCGTCATCGAGCTGCACCTGGCCAAGCGCGGCCTCAACGACCGCGAGATCGTGGTGCCCGCCGACCCCAAGGACAAGGACGCCTCGCCGGCCGAGACCGAGTTCGTCACCATCAGCCGCGCCGGTCCGCGCGTCACCTGGATGGCCCTGCGCCCCCACACTGGCCGCACGCACCAGCTGCGCGCCCACATGAAGGCCATCGGCCACCCGATCCTGGGCGACCCGAAGTACGGCGACGAGAAGTCGGCCCAGCTGTCGGAAGGGCTGAAGCTGCAACTGCACGCCCGCTCGATCCTGCTGCCGCACCCCAGCGCGGGCATGCTGCATGTCGAGGCGCCGCTCAGCGCCGAGATGAAGGCCGGCTTCGCCAAGTTCGGCTTCACCGAGGACGAGGCCGACCAGGATCCGTTCGCCCGCCGCCAGACCAAGCGGCGATGAACCAAGGCCTGGTCCAGCAAGCCTGGGACCTGCTCGGGCGAGGCCAGGCCGAGCAGGCGGTCGCCCTGACCGCGGCCGGCGCGGCGCGGCCGACGGCCATGCCGGGCCTGCTGATCGTCCACGCAGCGGCGCTGAAGGGCGTGGGCCGTCACGCCGAGGCCCTGCCGTTCAACGAGCGCGCCGTCCGGGGCGCGCCTCAGGACCGCCTGGCCTGGTACAATCTGGCCGCCACCAACGGCGATCTCGGCCGTCAGGCCGAGGCCGAGGCGGCGGTCCGCAAGGCCATGTCGCTGGGCCTGGAGGCGCCGGAGGCCAGGCTGGTGCTGGCCCGCGCCGTGCAGTTCCAGCATCGCTACGACGAGGCCGAGGCGATCTTCCAGGATGCGATCGCCCGCCGTCCCAACTTCGTAGACGCCCACCGGGATCTGGCCCAGCTGCGCTGGATGCGCACCGCCGATCTCGACCACGCCCTCTCGCCGCTGAAGGCGACCCTGGCGCGGCAGTCCGATCCGCGCCTGCTGCACGTGCAGGCCCTGGTCGAGGAGTTCGCCGGCCGCTTGCCACAGGCGTTGGACACGCTGCGGCTTGGCCTGCGCCGACACCCGAACGACCTGCACCTGCTGGTCACCGCCGCCCACGCCGCCGCCGAACTGGGCGAGACGGCGGAAGGCCTCGCCCACGCCCAGGCCGCCGCCCGCCTGGCGCCGGGCGCGGCGCCGGTGCTCAAGAGCCTGGCCGAGGCCCTGCTGGCCGCCGGCGACGCGACCGCCGCCGCGTCGGTCGCGGGTTCCGTGCTACAGGCCTTTCCGTACGACCAGCACGCCCTGTCGCTGCAGGCCCTGGCCTGGCGGATTCTCGGCGATCCCCGCTACGGCGCGCTCTACGACTACGACGCCTTCGTGCGGCCCTATACGCTGCCGACGCCGGAGGGCTGGAGCGATCTGACGAGCTTCCTGGCCGACCTGCGCAGGCGCCTGGGAGAGCTGCACGACCTGGAAACCCACCCGCTTCAGCAGTCGCTGCGCGGCGGCGCCCAGGTGCAGTCGCTGCACACCTCGCGAGAGCCGATCTTCCAGGCCTTCTTCGCCAGCGCCCGCGCCACCGTCGAGCGCTACGCCGCCGAGATCGGCGAGGGGAGCGATCCCCTGCGCATCCGCCGCACCGGCAAGGCGGTGGTGCAGGGCGGCTGGTCGGTCAGCCTGAAGCCCAACGGCTTTCACACCGACCACGTCCATCCGCAGGGCTGGGTGTCGTCGGCCTTCTACATCGACCTGCCGCCGGGCGTGGACGATCCCGACAAGCGCGAAGGCTGGATCAAGTTCGGCCAGCCCGGCTGCGCCACGTCGCCGAAACTGGCGGCCGAGCATGCCGTGAAGCCCGCGCCTGGCACGCTGGTGCTGTTCCCGTCCTACATGTGGCACGGCACCGTGCCCTTCACCGGCGACACGCGCCGCCTGACCATGGCCTTCGACGCCGTTCCGGGGTGAGGGAAAATCCCGGAACTCTTCTTCCGTAAAATCCCCGCTTTCGCGGGGATTTTACGGGTGTTGGTTCGGGGGAAGCTCCTCAAACCAGGCCCGTCACGGCCTTCGCCCCCGCGCTGTCGGCGAACACCTTCTTCTCCACGTCAGCCCGATCCACGCCCAGGTGGTCGATCAGCACGCCCTTGAACAGGCCGCGCATGTCCAGCGTAGGCGCCACGTCGCGGTTCTCGAACAGGGCCGGCTCGGCCAGGGTCGGCCAGTCGCCGATGATGCCGCCGCGCTTCAGCGCGCCGCCCAGCACCAGGGCGGTCGAGCCGGTGCCGTGGTCGGTGCCGCCGGTGCCGTTGGCGCGGGCGGTGCGGCCGAACTCGGTGACGGCCACCACCACCGTGTTCTTCCATTCCGGCCCCAGGCCTTCGTGCAGGCCGTCCAGCACCGCGTCCAGATAGGTCAGCCGCGTGGCGATCTGGCCGACCTGGCCGGCGTGGGTGTCGAAGCCGTCCAGCGACAGGGCGGCGATCTGCGGGCCGTCGGCCTGGCGCATGAAGCCGGCCAGGGTCGAGCCCAGCTTGCGGGCGGCGTCGCGGCCCTGGCGGTTGTCGGCGGGGCGGCCGCCCGGGCGGTTCATGGCCGGCGTCGACGCCATCATCATGCCGCTCTGCGCCGCCGGCGCGGGGGGCGGGGCCAGGGCCGTCATCGCCGCCTGGGCCATAGCCTCGGTCTCCAGCCCGCGCGCGAAGGCCGGGCCCAGCAGCGGGTCGCCCTTGTAGAGGTCCTGCAGCAGGGTGGGCAGGCGCGCGGCCTCGTCGACGCCCTTGCCCGGCGACCAACTGGCGGCCTGCACCTTGCCGCGCAGGATCAGCGGGGCGGTGGTCCCCACCGACAGGGCCTCAGTCTTGCCGGGCCCCATCACTTCCAACGTTCGGTTCAGCCAGCCGCTGTCGGCGCCGTAGACCTTGGCCTCGCCGGTCTCAAGCACGTCCTGGGCCTCGAAGTGCGAGCGGGCGCGGTCGGGCGTGGCGATGGCCGGGGCGATCCGGGCCTGCCCCTGCCTGGCCAGGGCGTGGACGCTGGTCAGCGACGGGTGCAGGGCGAAGGTGTCGTCCAGCTTCAGCGCCTCCTCGGGCTTGATCGCGATGGCGCCCCGCAGGGCGGCATAGCCGGGATCGCCGATCGGCGGGGCCACCGACAGGCCGTCCATGCCGCCGCGGCAGACCACCACGACCAGCTTCTTGGCGCCGTCGGCGGCGTGGGCCTGGCGGCCGACGAAGCTGACGGCCACGCCCAGGCTGGCGGCGGCGGCCAGGAACGAGCGGCGGGAGGGCGAGGGGGAGCGATCGGTCATCGGCGTTGGAACTCCGGACTCATCACCAGCAGGGCGAAGGCTTCGCGGCGGGTTTCGGCGCGGGCGACGGCGCGGGCCGTGGGCTCGGAGAGCCGCGCGCCCAGCGCCGAGCGGGCCAGGGCGTCGGGATCGCGGGTGTCGGCCACGGCGGCGGCGAACCCCTGCGCCCACTGCATGCGCTTGACCAGGCCGTCGGGCGAGGCCCAGGCGCCCGCCTCGTCGGGCCAGCCCTTGGGCGCGGGCGGATAGAACGGCTTTTGGCCCAGGCTGGTCAGGATGGGGTTCAGCCGCTCGAAGGACGCCGGCCGGCCGCCGATCGCGCGCCAGGTCGAGATCACGAACTCGTACGGCGTCTTGATCTTGGCCGGGGTCGGGTCCCAGGCCTCGGGCGCGGCGATCAGGGCCTTGGCCACCTCGTCAAGCTGGCCGCCGGTCTCGATCCAGCGCGTCTCCAGCCGTTTGACCAGGGCCGGCGGCGGATCGTCGGCGACGAAGTGACGGGCGATCTTGCCGCAGACATGGCGGGCCGTGCGCGGATCGGCCGCCAGGGCCTTCAGCACCGCGACGCCCTGGTCCTCGCCGCCTTGCGCATAGGCCTTGCCGAGGATCGAGCGAGCGCCCGGCTCGTGGGTGTTGGCGCGGAACACGAAGGCGCCGATGTCGGGATCCTGGGCGCGGCCGATGCTGAAGCCGGTCAGGGCGCGCGCGAACTCGGTGACGTCGGCCTGGCTGTAGCCGGCGTCGACGCCGACCGTGTGCAGCTCCAGGATCTCGCGCGCCAGGTTCTCGTTCAGTCCGGTGCGCCGGCCCTTGCGCGTCTGGTAGCGGGCGGCCGGGCTGCCGGGGCCCACCGACTGGGCCTGGTCCAGATAGGTCAGCATGGCCGCGTGGGTGCTGGTCGCCAGCAGCATGTCCTCGAAGCGGCCGAAGGCGTGCGGGCGGATGGCCTCGCGCTCGAACGGGCCGATGACGATCGAGGCCGCCTGCTTGGTCTGGGACACCGTGAAGTGGTTGGCGAAGAACAGCGCCCAGCGCTCGCGGAAGGCCGCCTCGGTGTCGGCCGCCAGCTGGGCGCGGGCCAGGAAATCGCTGGTGGTCTTCTGGCGGATGTAGCGCTGGACCTCCTTCTGGGCGTCGGACTTGGCGTTGGCCCCGGGCGCGTCGACCAGCGGGATCGGCTTCATGTCGTTCCCGGCGACCATCCGCGTTTCCTGGCGGGCCGCGCGGCGCTCCTGCCGAAGATCGGCGAAGGCGGCGTAGCGCACGGGCGCGCTCTCGCCGTCGTCCTTGGGAATGTCCGCGCCCTCGCGGCGGACCTGGTCTTCCAGGAAGCCGCGCGGATCGCCCCGCGCCGCCTCGATCTCGCCGGGCCGCGCGCCCAGGCCGAAGCGGGTGGCGGCGATGGCGGCCATCATGTCCTTGGACGGCAGGCTCAAGCCGGGCTCTCCCTTGCGATATGGCGTCCGATCGACCATTCAACGCACGTGGCGCGCAAGTCCGTCGCCAGCTTCCCGTGAAAATGAGCCGTTCCCGTGTCCGACAAGCCTGACCTGATCGAAAAGCCGCGCCGCTTCTACAAGGCCGCGGCCGCCGGCGACGCCAAGGACGGCCTCTATCCGGTGCTGTTGGACGGCCGCACGCCCAAGTCGCCGCAGAAGAAGCCGCTGGCCCTGCCGACCCTGGCGCTGGCCCAGGTCGTCGCCGACGAATGGGAGGCCCAGGAGAAGGTCATCGACTCCACGGCCATGCCCGCCACGCGCCTGGCCTTCACCGCCATCGACCGCATCGCCGAGACGCGCGCCGAGGTCGCCCGCGAGGTCGCCGCCTACGCCGGTTCGGACCTGCTCTGCTATCGCGCCGACGGCCCCACGCCGCTGGTCGAGCGCCAGGACCGCGAATGGGGCGCGATGCTGGATTGGGCCAAGGCCGAGCACGGGGTGGCGCTGGCGCCGGTCACCGGCATCATCCACGCGCCGCAGCCGCCGGCCGCGCTGGCGACGGTGGAAGCCCTGGCCCTGACGCTCGACGACTTCAGCCTGGCCGGCGTGGCCTACGCCGCCGGCCTGTTCGGCTCCACGGTCCTGGCCCTGGCCCTGCGCGCTGGCCGCATCACCGGCCAGAAGGCGCTGGACCTGTCGCGCCTGGACGAGATCTACCAGGCCGAGCAGTGGGGCGACGACCACGAGGCCGTCACCCGCGCCGCCAACCTGGCGATCGAGGCGGCCGTGCTGGAGCGGTGGTTCGCCGCCCTTCGTCGCTGAGAACGGGCTGGTGAGGAGCGGCCTCGTCTACGTTCTGGCCGCGATCTGCGAGATCGGCGGCTGCTTCGCCTTCTGGGCGTGGCTGCGGCTGGGACGCTCGGCGCTCTGGACCATCCCCGGCGTCCTGGCCCTGGTCGCCTTCGCCTGGCTTCTGACCCGGGTGGAAGCCGCCGCCGCCGGCCGGGCCTTCGCGGCCTATGGCGGCATCTACATCGTCTCGTCCATCGTCTGGATGCGGACGGTCGAGCAGGTCCGGCCCGACCGCTGGGACCTGATCGGCATGGCCGTGTGCCTGGCGGGCGCGGCGATCATCCTGTTTGGCCCGCGCGCCGCCTGACGGCTTCGCCTTGCCAGCCCCGCCGGGGCTCTTTACGCCTTTGGTTCCAGTCCCTGCGTGGAGCCGAAGACCTTGCAACACATCCTGGAAGAGCTGGAGCGTCGTCGGGAGCAGGCGCGGG
>NZ_JBAKFV010000022.1:0-82447 GCF_036889365.1 Caulobacter sp. CCNWLW153 | reverse complement strand
TCCAAGGGCATCGCCGGCGTGCCGCGCGCCTCGCTCGTCGTCATCATGGCCACCCTGACCTATTTCGGCCTGCCCGAAGCCTGGATCGCCCTGGTGCTCGGCGTCGACCACCTGCTCGACATGGGCCGCTCGGCCACCAACGTCGTTGGCAACTCCGTCGCCGCCGCCGTCGTCGCCAAGTGGGAGGGCGAGCTGGACGAGGTGGATCCGGAACTGGCCAAGGCCGGCGCGTAATCTCTCCTTCCGTAAAACCCCCGCGAAAGCGGGGGCCTAGGCTTTTTCTGAAGCGCGGGGCGCTCGACGGTAAAACGCCTGGGTCCCCGCTTTCGCGGGGATTTTGCGGTTTTAGGTTTCGAGAACGGAAAAGGGCGGGGCCTCGCGGTCCCGCCCTTTCTTTGATATCGCCCTCGAATGGGGCGACCTAAAACGCCCCTTTCGCGCGCAAAAAAGGGGCGGCTTGACCATTGACGGCGAGGCTTCCAGGCCCAATCTTTCGCGCGAGGGACTGTGAGGACAAACGCAATGGTCAAGTTGAAAACCATCGCCCTGGCCGGTCTGGCCGGCGCGCTTCTCGCGGGCCCGGCCCTGGCCACCGAGGGCTCGGCGACCGAAAAGGCCCCGCGCCAGTGCTTCCAGCTGTCGGACTGGCAGGGCTGGACCGCCCCCGACAAGAACACGCTCTACATGAAGGTCCGCAACCGCGACGTCTATCGCGTCGACCTGTCGTGGGGCACCAACCAGCTGACCGCGCCCGGCACCTTCCTGATCTCCAACGTGCGCGGCATCGACACCGTCTGCCGTCCGCTGGACCTGGACCTGCGCGTCGCCGACGGCACCGGCTTCGCCATGCCGATCCGCGCCAAGGCCATCACCAAGCTGACGCCGGAAGAAGTGGCGGCCCTGCCCAAGAAGGACCGTCCGTAAGGACGATCCCGCCGCAAGGCCGGGCACGCGCCAGAACACGCGAAAGGCGCGGATCGAAAGGTCCGCGCCTTTTCCTTTGCCTACTCGCCAAGCGCCCTGGATCGGGTCTTAATCCCTCCCACGTCGGGCGGGCCCACGACGGGCTTAGCGACGATCGAGCGGAGCGAGACATGAGCCTGCTGGACAATCTGATGGGTGCGCTGGGCGGCCAGGGCGACCTGGCCGAGACCGTCAAGAGCCTGGGCGTCACCGGCGGGGTCGGCGGCCTCGTCGACGCCTTCCAGAAGGGAGGCCTCTCCGAGGTCGCCCAGTCGTGGGTGTCCAGCGACCAGAACCTGCCCGTCTCGCCCGAACAGATCCAGGCCGTGCTCGGCTCGGGCGTCGTCGGCCAGTTCGCCGAGAAGCTGGGCGTTGACCCGCAGACCGCGGCGGCCAAGCTGTCGGAGATCCTGCCGGGCCTGGTCGACAAGCTCACACCCGGCGGCAAGCTGCCCGACGAAGGCCTGGGCGGCGCGGTCGGCGACCTCCTGGGCGGCTTCCTGAAGAGCTAGGCCGGCATCAGGGCGCGGGGCGCGCCAGCCGGCGCGCCTCGGCCAGGAACGGCGTAGTGTTATCGGCGAGAAATGCGTGAGTGATCCGCCCCGGATGCTCGTCGCGGTCAGTCGTGAGCAATAGATAGGACGCCTGCCGGCTCATTCGCCGGGCGAACCCGCCCGGGTCGCACCATGAGACCGGAGGGCCGACCCACGCACCATAGAAGGCGAAGCCCTCGCCCTGCGCGATCGGTTCGGGCGGCGGTCCGGCCACCACCTGGATGAAGGCGATCTTCTCGACCCAGTCCTCACGCGGGGCGCCCTTCAAGGCCTCGACGACATGGACCCGCGCCTTGTTCGGCGAGCAGGCCGTGCTCTCCGCCTCGTAGCGGCGCAGCAGCTCCATCGCCTCTGCCCTCTTGGTCTTCCCCCGCACGGCTTCGACCGGCAAGGGCGGCGTCATGTCGATATCGCAAGGCATGAACTCGGGAGCGTCCTCCAGCGGCCCGGCCGCGTCGACAGTAACGAGATAGACGCCATCCGCCTGCGCGAACCACTTGCCGAACCGGCTTGGCCACTCTTGATTGAGCGGAAGCAACGATAATCTTAGGCTCGGCGAGCAGGCGGACGCCTGCGCCAAGGGCTGCAAGGCCAGGATGGCGACGATGGTGGCGGCGAGGATCCTCATGCCCCATCCCACCGCGAACCTGGCCGAACGGCAAGGCTTGTTCGCTACTCCCCGGCCGCCTCCAGCAGCGCCACGACCATGGCGTTGACCGGGGTGGAAATCCCGTGGGCGGCGCCCTTGCGGACGATGACGCCGTTGCGGGCGTCGATCTCCATGGGACGACCGGCCAGGCGGTCGGCGTGCAGCGAGTTGATCCCGTCGGCGGGCCCGGCGCGATAGCCGGCCACCACCTGCTCGGGCTGGTCGTCCGGAAGTTCAGCGCCCTGCGCCCGGCCGACGGCGACGCATTCGGCCACCAGGCTCTTCATGATCGCGGCGATGTCGTCGCGATGGGCGATCCCGGAGGGCTTCAGGGTCAGGGCGTTGACCGCCCCGGCGCAGTTGAGGGCCAGCTTGCTCCAGGCGACGGTCGTGAAGTCGTCTGTGGTCGTCACCTCGATCGGGGTGAGAGCGAAGAGGGCGGCGAAGGCCTCGCCGGCCCCTCCGGCCGGAACCTTGATCCAGCCCATGCGGCGCTGGCGGATCACGCCCGGCGCCGCGCGCTCGGCCGGGATGTCGACCACCGCAGGGGTGATGCGGTCGGCCGGCAGGTAGGGGCTGAAACGCTCGACGTGCTCGACGCCGTTCTGCAGCACGGCCACCCGGGTTTCGGGACCGACCAGGCCCGCCAGCCAGGCGGCCGCGCCGGCGGCGTCATAGGTCTTGGTCGTCACCAGCACCCAGTCGACGGGCGCGGCGGCCGCCGGATCGGTCAGCACGGCCGGGCTCGCCACGAGCGGCCCCTGCGGCGTCTCGACCTCCAGCCGCTCGAAGGCGGTGCGGGCGCAGAGGGTCACGTCATGGGCCTGGGCCAGCCACGCCGCCAGGGTTCCGCCGACCGCGCCAGGACCGATCACCGCGATGCGCATCATGGTTCTCCGCAAACGAAAACGCCGCCCGGATTAGCGGGCGGCGTTCCTGTCGTCACGACGATTTCGGCTAGGCTCAGTGCTCGGCCGGAACGTCCGTGCGCTTTTGCAGCATGGCCTCGAAGCTCGACCACACGCCGTCCGAACCGTGCCATTGGCCCTTGGTCGCGGCCTTGGAGTATTCGGTGGCGCGCGCTTCGAAGAAGTTGGCGTGCTCGACGCCCGACAGCAGGGCCTGCAGCCACGGCAGCGGGTTGTCCTTCACGCCGTAGACTTCCGGCAGGTCCAGCTGGCGCAGGCGCCAGTCGGCGACGAAGCGGATGTATTGCTTGATGTCGTCGGGGACCATGCCCTGCACGTCGCCGGCCTCGAAGGCCAGGTCGATGAACTTGTCTTCCAGGCCCACCACGTGCTTGCAGCAGTCGACGATGTCGTCGGCGACCGACTTGGTCACCGCGCCGGTCTCCTTGTTGAACGCGTGGTACAGCTTGATGATGCCGTCGCAGTGCAGGCTCTCGTCGCGGATCGACCACGAGACGATCTGGCCCATGCCCTTCATCTTGTTGAAGCGCGGGAAGTTCATCAGCATCGCGAACGACGCGAACAGCTGAAGGCCTTCGGTGAAGCCGCCGAACATGGCGAGCGTCCGGCAGATGTCGGCGTTGGTCTCGACGCCGAAGGTCTGCATGTAGTCATGCTTGTCCTTCATGGCCTCATATTCCATGAACGCCGAGAACTCGGTCTCGGGCATGCCGATGGTCTCGAGCAGCAGGGCGTAGGCCGCGATATGGATCGTCTCCATGTTCGCGAACGAGGCCAGCATCATCTTCACCTCGGTCGGTTTGAACACCCGACCGTAGCGCTCCATGTAGTTGTCCTGCACCTCGACGTCGGACTGGGTGAAGAAGCGGAAGATCTGCGTCAGCAGATTGCGCTCCTTGTCGTTCAGCTTGACGGCCCAGTCCTTGAGGTCCTCGCCCAGCGGCACCTCTTCGGGCATCCAGTGGACCTGCTGCTGCTTCTTCCAGAAGTCGTAGGCCCACGGATAGCGGAAAGGCTTGTAACCGCCGGAGGGGATCATGAGGCCGGGCTTGGTGATCAACGAGGCGGACATGGGCGGTCTCCAGAGCGGTCGGACACGAATCGGTCGGGCGGGTAGTCTCTTCGTAGCCTAGGGCGACACGCCCCATCTAGTGGTCAAATTGACTCATGGCACAACATGTTGTGGGCAGAATGGGTAACCAAAGATGAAAACAGCTTACACCATCTATGGCGCGCTTGGCTCCGGCTCGGTGCCCGTCGAAGCGACTTTGACCCTTCTGGGGCAGGCCTACACGGTGGTCGAGGCGCCTACCTGGGAGGGCCGGGAACAGCAGGCCAAGGTCGCCCCCGTCAATCCGATGAAGCAGATCCCGGCGCTTGTCACCCCTCAAGGCGAGACGATCACCGAGAGCGCGGCGATCCTGATCTGGCTGGCCGACAACCATCCCGAAGCGCGCCTGGCGCCGGCGATCGGCGATCCGCGCCGGGGCCAGTTCCTGCGCTGGATGACCTTCATCCCCGCCTCGATCTATTCGCTGTTCTGGGTGCGCGACGAGCCCTCGCGCCTGGCCGGTCCCGACCCCGAGGCGCAGGCCCGCGTCAAGGCCGCCACCGCCGACCGCATCGCCGACTGCTGGGCGATGATGGACGCCCAGGTCGAGCCGCAGGCCTACATCCTGGGCGACGAACTTTCCGTGCTCGACCTCTATGTCGCCGTCGTCAGCCGCTGGGGCTCGCGCCGCGTGCGGTTCTACGAGCGCGCGCCGAAGATGGCCGACGTGGTGCGCCGCGTGGACGCCGACCCGCGCCTGGCCGAGTTCTGGGAAAAGCGCTTCCCGTTCGTGGACGGCTGGGAAAGCAAGGGGGCCAGCGGCTGACCCTTCTCCCCTTGCGGGAGAGGGATCCCTTTACGCCAGCCAGCTTCGCCGCTATCAACCCGCTCGATGCAATTGGCCGCGACCAAAATTATTACCCGCAAAACGACCCGCTATGGCGGGGCGGCGGGCATGCGCGCGATCTAAGCGGCATCCTCAGACCAGCCCCGCACTGCGCGGGGCGGCTCTCTTGATCACGAGACCTCAAGGCTCCCCGCGCTCCACCTCACCAGGAGACGCTACCCATGAGCCGCAAGTTTTCCCGTTCCAACCCGCCCGCCATCGGCGTCGTCGGCGCCACCGGCCTGGTCGGCGGCATGATGCTGAAGCTGCTGGCCGAGCGGGACTTTCCGCTAAGCGCCCTGCGGGTCTTCGCCTCGGCCCGCTCGGCCGGCCAGGCCCTGCCGTGGAAGGACGGTTCGGTGACGGTGGAAGACGCCGCCACCGCCGACTTCGCGGGCCTCGACATCGTGTTCTTCTCGGCCGGCGGCGGCACGTCGCGCGAACTGGCCCCCAAGGCCGCGGCGGCCGGCGCCATCGTCATCGACAACTCGTCGGCCTGGCGCAGCGACCCGGAAGTTCCGCTGGTGGTGGCCGAGGTCAACCCCGAGGCCCTGGACGACAATCCCAAGGGCATCGTCGCCAATCCCAACTGCACCACCATGGCCGCCATGCCGGTGCTCAAGCCCCTGCACGACCACGCCGGCCTCAAGCGCCTGACCGTCAGCACCTACCAGGCCGCCTCGGGCGGCGGGGTCGAGGGCATCCAGGTCCTGTCCGAGCAACTGCGCGCCGGCGCGGCGGGCGATCTGGACGGCCTGGCCATGAGCCCCGACGCCGCCCCGCTGCCCGAGCCCAGGAAGTGGGCCGTGCCGCTGGCCTACAACGTCGTGCCGCTGAACTACGTGCTGGGCGAGGACGGCTACACCGAGGAAGAGCTGAAGCTGCGCGACGAAAGCCGCAAGATCCTGGGCCTGCCGAACCTGCCGGTCAGCGGCACCTGCGTGCGGGTGCCGGTGTTCAGCGGCCACGCCCTGTCGATCAACGCCGAGTTCGACCGCCCGATCTCGGTGGAAGAGGCCCTGGCCCTGCTGGCCAAGGCGCCGGGCGTGGTGATCGACGACGTGCCCAACCCTCTGGCCGCCACCGGCCAGGACCCGGTGTTCGTCGGCCGCGTGCGCCCCGACCCGACGGTCGAGCACGGCCTGGCCCTCTTCGTGGTCGGCGACAACCTGCGCAAGGGCGCGGCCCTGAACGCCGTGCAGGTGGCCGAGGTGCTGGTCGGGGGCTGAAACGAAAACCTCGTCCTTCGACAAGCTCAGGATGAGGTTCTCGACTGACCCGGCGTTCGAATTGGTCCTCACCCTGAGCTTGTCGAAGGGCGAGGACCAAGCGCTGCGACAGCATGCCACGCAGCCCAAGCGTCAGCGTTCACACCCTCTTCATCGCGCCCGCGCGAAGGCTGGCGGCGAGATGAAGATATCCCAGCCCTACTCGACCGAAGCCAGCGCCGGGTCAGCCGTCGCCTATCCCGGCGGCGCGAGCGGCGCGGCGGCGGCGCTGAACGACACCGCCGGCGCGGTCGGGCTGGACCAGAAGCTTTCCGCCTATCACGCCCTGTCCAGCCGCTGGGCCGGGGCTGGCCACGCCGAGCGCGCCAGCCTCGCGCCGGCGCTGAACGACTCCCCGTTCGCCAAGACCGTGCAGTCGGCGCTGAACACCTTCACCAAGGCCGCCTGGGCGGGATCGGACGCCGCCCCGCCCGCGCCGCAGGCCCAGGCGCTGAAGGCCTTCGACGGTCTTTCGGAGACCGACCAGACCATCGTCGCCTCGCTGCAGGTGGGCGTTCCCGGCGCGCGGGGACCGGCCACCGTCGGCGACTACCGCACCCGCCTGCAATCGGACCTCGACACCGCCCAGCCGGCAACGTCCGCGCCACGCGACACCGTCACCCTGTCGCCCGAGGCCCAGGCGCGCCTGGCCGGCGCCGTCGCGCCGGAAACGCCCGCCGCTCCAGCGGTCGAAGCCACGCCCCAGATGGCCGCCGCCCTCAGCGCCTACGGCAAGGCGGCGTGGTAGGGCCAAAGTCCCCTCTCTCTAAGAGAGAGGGAAGCCAAACTGCGCCAGCGCCGCCGGCTCGCTGCGCCCCACCGTCATCGCCCCCGCCAGCCAGTCGATGAACACCCGCACCCGGGCCGGCAGGCGACCGCCGTGGCCGACATAGACGGCGTGGATCTGCTCGATGTCGGCGGGGTTGAAGGTTTCCAGCACCGGGACCAGGCGGCCGGCGGCGATGTCGGAGCCGACATGGATCACCGACAGCCGGGCGATCCCCTGGCCGGCCAGGGCCAGGGTGCGAGCGCTCTCGCCATCGCCGACCTCGGTGCGACCGTGGACGGGGCGAAAGACGCCCTCGCCGTCGATCAGGAACGGCCAGGAGTCGCAGTGGCGGGCGAAGTTGAAAGTGACCAGCTCATGGCGCGGCAGGTCGTCGGGATGGTCCGGCGCCCCGGCCCGCGCCAGGTAGGCGGGTGAAGCGACCAGCACCATGCGGCTCTGGGCGATCCTGCGGGCCATCAGCTGCGAAGCCCGCATCGGCCCCACCCGGATGGCCACGTCGGCCCGCTCGTCCATCAGGTCGATGACCTGGTCGGTGACCGTGATGTCGAGCTGGATGTCGGGGTGCTCGGCCAGGAACCTGGGCGCCAGCGGCAGCAGGTAGTGCTGGCCGAACGGCACGCTGGAATTGACCCGCACCCGGCCGCGCGGGGCGGCGCTGGCGGCCACGGCGCGCTCGGCCTCGTCTAGATCGGCCAGCACCCGCAGCGAGCGCTCGTGAAAGGTCTGGCCCTCGGCGGTCAGGATCAGCTTGCGGGTCGAGCGGTTGACCAGCCGCGCGCCCAGCCGCGCCTCCAGCCGGGCCACAAGCTTGCTGACCGCCGAAGGGGTCATCCGAAGCGAGCGCGCCGCGGCCGAGAAGCCGCCCAGCTCGACCACGCGGACGAAGACCTCCATCTCGGCCGTGCGATTGATTTCCTGCCGCGCCATCGTGCCTTCGGATCACAAGTGATAGTCTTTCCGGCAATCTAATTCATCGAACGCCCCGACGCTATCTGACGGCTCGAACAATCATCGGAGCCGGCAGCCATGCCCCTCGCCCTCTACGCCCTGACCGTCGGCGCCTTCGGGATCGGCGTCACGGAATTCGTCATCATGGGCCTGCTGATGCAGGTCTCCGCCGATCTCGGCGTCTCGATCCCCACGGCCGGCTGGCTGATGACCGGCTACGCGCTGGGCGTCTTCGTCGGCGCGCCGATTCTCACCCTGGCCACGCGCCGCCTGCCGCCCAAGACCACCCTGCTGGCCCTGATGGCCATCTTCACCCTGGGCAACCTGGTCGCGGCCCTCGCCCCCAACTTCGGCGTGCTGATGGGCGCGCGGATCATCACCGCCCTGGCCCACGGCACCTTCTTCGGCGTCGGCTCGCTGGTCGCCGTCTCCCTGGTTCCGCCCGAGCGCAAGGCCTCGGCGATCGCCATCATGTTCACCGGCCTGACCCTGGCCACCCTGCTGGGCGTGCCGTTCGGCGCGTGGCTGGGCCTGGCCTTCGGCTGGCGCTCGACCTTCTGGGCGGTGACCGTCATCGGCGCCGTGGCCCTGGTGGTGCTGGCCCTGCTGGTGCCCAAGGGCGAGAAGGCCGCGCAGCCCGCCGCCCTCAAGGAGGAGTTCGCGGTCCTCGCCCGTCCGCAGGTGCAACTGGGCCTGGCCATGACCGTGCTCGGTTTCGGCGGGGTGTTCGCCGTCTTCACCTACATCCAGCCGATCCTGACCGAACTGGCCGGCTTCTCGAAGGCCGCCGTCTCGCCGATCCTGCTGGTGTTCGGCGCGGGCCTGGTGGCCGGCAACCTGCTGGGCGGCCGCTGGGCCGACAAGCGGCTGAACACGGCCCTGGCCGGCAGCATCGCCCTCCTGACCGTGGTCATGCTGGCCGCCGGCTGGGCGTTCCACGACAAGGTCGGCGCGGTGCTGGCCGCCTTCTTCCTCGGCGCGGCCGCCTTCGCCACCGTCGCCCCCCTTCAGATGCGCGTGCTGAGCCAGGCCGGCGGCGCGGGCCAGGGCCTGGCCTCCAGCCTCAACATCGCCGCCTTCAACCTCGGCAACGCCATCGGCGCGGCCCTGGGCGGCGCGGTCATCGCCCACGGCCTTGGCCTGTCGGCCATCGCCCCGATCGCGGCCCTGGTGCCCCTGGGCGCGCTGGTCCTGGCGGGGGTGAGCCTGGGCCTCGAGCGCAAGACCCGGCTGGCGACGGCCTGACCAACACCGGAAGGGGGCGCCGCGGCTCCCCCTTCCGGACGATCCAAAGCGGCAAGATGCCCGGGCTCGGCCCGGCCCATCCTTGCGAAACGACCAGCCTCCTGAAGGAGAGACGCCATGGAATACCGCAGCCTCGGCCGGTCCGGCCTGAAGGTCCCCGCCTTGAGCTTCGGCGCCGGCACGTTCGGCGGCCAGGGCCCGCTGTTCAGCGCCTGGGGCGACACCCGGGTCGAGGAGGCCCGGCGGCTGATCGACATCTGCCTGGAGGCCGGCGTCACCCTGTTCGACACCGCCGACGTCTATTCGAACGGCGCGTCGGAGGAGATCCTCGGCGAGGCCCTCGCCGGCCGCCGCGACGAGGCGCTGATCTCCACCAAACTGGGCCTGCCGATGGGCGATGGCCCGCTCGACGCCGGCGCCTCGCGCCTGCGGCTGGTGCGCGGGGTCGAGGCGGCGCTGAAACGGCTGAAGACCGACCGCATCGACCTGCTGCAACTGCACGCCTTCGACGGAACGACGCCGGTGGAGGAGACCCTGGCCGCCCTCGACGACCTCGTCCGCGCCGGCAAGGTGCTCTATGTCGGGGCCTCCAACTTCGCCGGCTGGGAACTGATGAAGTCTTTGGCCGTCGCCGACCGCCACGGCTGGCCGCGCTATGTGGCCCACCAGGCCTACTACTCGCTGGCCGGCCGCGACTACGAGTGGGAGCTGATGCCGCTGGCCGCCGACCAGGACGTCGGGGCCATGGTCTGGAGCCCGCTGGGCTGGGGCCGCCTGACCGGCAAGATCCGCCGCGGCCAGCCTCTGCCCGAGACCAGCCGCCTGCACCAGACCGCAGACGCCGGCCCGCCGGTCGATGACGAGCGCCTCTATCGCATCGTCGACGCGCTGGACGCGATCGCCGCCGAGACCGGCAAGACGGTGCCGCAGATCGCCATCAACTGGCTGCTGGCCCGCCCCACCGTCTCCAGCGTGATCATCGGCGCCCGCACCGAGGAACAGCTGCGCCAGAACCTCGGCGCCGTGGGCTGGAGCCTGACCCCCGAGCAGGTGGCGGCCCTCGACGCGGCCAGCGCCGTGACCCCGGCCTATCCCTACTACCCCTACTGGCGCGAAGGCGGCTTCAGGCAGGTGAACCCGCCGCTGGTGTGAGGGGAAAAACACCGCGCCATGTTTGGCTCGTCATCCCGGAAAGCCTGAAGGGCTTATCCGGGACCCTGGGGCCGGCGCACTGCGGTCGCCCCTGGGTCCCGGCCCTCCGCTTCGCTGCGGCCAGGATGACGGCAAAGGGCATTGACGCCCTATCCTCGGGTCATCCCGCGCGCCCCATGGCCGGCCCGCCCCGCCCCTGCTAAAGCCCCCGCCATGCTCACCGACCCCTTCTTCTACGCCGTCGCCATTCCCGCCGTGATCCTGGTGGGCCTGGCCAAGGGCGGGTTCGCGGGGATCGGGGTGGTGGCCACGCCCCTGATGGCCCTGGCGGTCGGTCCGGTGAAGGCCGCGGCGATCCTCTTGCCACTCTTGATCGTGCAGGACGTCGTCGGGGTCTGGGCCTATCGCAGGACCTGGGACAAGGGCCTCTTGATCCTGATGACCCCGCCGGCGGCGTTCGGCATCTTCCTCGGCTGGGCCCTGGCGGCGCTGGTGTCGTCGGCGGCGGTGGAGCTGGCGGTGGGCCTGGTCTCGATCCTGTTCGCCGCCCAGCGCCTGTGGGCCGAGCGGGCGGTCAAGGCCGCCGCCGCCATCGAGACCGGCCCGGCGCGGCCGTGGCTGGGCGTGCTGTGCGGCATGGCCTCGGGCTTCACCAGCCAGATCGCCCACGCCGGCGGCCCGCCCTTTCAGATCTACGTGCTGCCCCGCCGCCTGCCGCGCGACGTCTTCGTGGGCACCAGCGCCATCTTCTTCGCCGTGGTCAACTGGATGAAGCTGCCGGCCTACATCGCGCTGGGCCAGTTCACGCACGAGGTGCTGGCCACCGTGGCGGTGCTTTTGCCGGTCGCCATCGCTTCGACCTGGGCCGGCGTGCTGCTGGTGCGCAAGGTGCCGGCCGAGGGCTTCTACAAGGTCATCTACGTGCTTCTGATCCTCGTCGGAACCAAGCTGGCCTGGGACGGCTTCTTCGGACTGGCATGACGATTGGTCACGCTTGCACGCCGCCCTTTCGGCGCCATGATGATCGACGTTTATACGTCACCGATTTTGAGTAGGCTGGGCGGGCCATGACGATCTCCGACTTCACCAAGCACTACCCGACGACGGGCGCCAAGCTGGCCGACCTGATCGTGCACCTGGCGGGCCTGGCCTGCGCCCTGCTGGGCGGCGGCATCCTGCTGGGCCTGGCCTTCGGCCTGGGCTCGCTGGGCCAGATGGCCGCCATCGGCGTCTACACCATCGGCCTGGTGACCATGCTGTCGCTGTCGACGGCCTACAACTTCTCCAAGGCGCGCTGGCAGCCGCTGCTGCGCCGCTTCGACCACGCCGGCATCTTCATCATGATCGCCGCCTCCTACACGCCCTTCACCACCCAGAACCTCGAGGGCTGGTGGGCGATCGGCATGACCACGGCGGTGTGGAGCGTCGCGGCGCTGGGCGTGGCGGCCAAGCTGTTCCTGCCCGGCCTCGACAAGCGCTTCTGGGTCGGTCTCTACATGGCCATGGGCTGGCTGGTGCTGGTGGCCATCAAGCCGATGATCGAGGGCCTGTCGTGGGTGGCGCTGCTGCTGCTGGCGATCGGCGGCCTGGTCTATTCCACCGGCACCGTCTTCTACCTGATGCGCCAGCTGAAGTTCCGCCGCGCCATCTGGCACGGCCACGTGATCGGCGGGGCCGGCCTGCACTACGCGGCCGTACTGGTCGGGGTCGTCCTGGCCGGCGCCCGGGCCTAGGCCATGGAGCGCGGAGGGGACCGCGGGGGCGACAACAAGATCACGATCCAGGGCTTCTTCCGCGACTGGAAGGGCCCCGACCCGCTGCGCGGCAAGCGCCTGCCCGCCCCGCCGGCCGACGCCCACCATGTGGAGGCGGTCGACTTCCCCGGCGTACGCCTGTCGATCGAGCAGGCCGAGGACGCGCTGAAGACCGCCGCCGACCGCCTGGCGCCGGTGCGCTCGCTGATCGGCCTCGACGAGTTCAACATTCTGGCCCTGTCCGGCGGCGCGGCCGGCGGCGCCTATGGCGCGGGCGTGCTGACGGGCCTGACCAAGGCCGGCCGGCGGCCCGACTTCGCCATCGTCACCGGCGTCTCGACCGGCGCCCTGATCGCGCCCCTGGCCTTCCTCGGCCCGGCCTGGGACGACCGCCTGACCGAGGCCTATCTGGGCGGCCACGCCGCCGAACTGCTCAGCCTGCGCCGCCTGGCGCCGGCGCTGGGCCCCAGCATCTTCAAGGGCGAGAGCCTGGACGCGCTGGTCGAGCCCTTCGTCGACGAGACGATGATCGACGCCGTGGCGGCCGAGCACGCCAAGGGGCGGCGCCTGCTGATCGCCACCACCAATCTAGACAACCAGCGGGCCTCGATCTGGGACATGGGCGCGATCGCCGCTCACGGCGGTCCCAAGGCCGTGAAGCTGTTCCGCGAGGTGCTGGTGGCCTCGGCCACGGTGCCGGGCCTGTTCCCGCCCAAGATGATCGAGGTCGAGGCCGACGGCCGGCGGCATCAGGAGATGCACGTCGACGGCGGCGTGGCCGCGCCGCTGTTCCTGATGCCCGACGCCCTGCTGCACTGGCGCAACCTGGGCCAGCGCCTGCGCCGCGGGCGGGTCTACGTCATCGTCAACACGGTGCTGGATCCCTCGCCGCGCTCGACGCCGCCGGGCGTGGCCTCGATCATGGGCCGCAGCTTCGAGACCATGCTGCGCTTTTCCTACCGCCAGGCGCTCAGCCTGGCCGAGGGGTTCTGCACGCGCCACAACCTGCCGCTCAGCGTGGCCTCGATCCCGGGCGACTTCGACGGCGTCAACATGCTGCGCTTCGAGACGCCGACCATGCGGAAGATCTACGACGCGGCCGAGACCCTGGCGATGGACGACAAGGTCTGGACCAGCCCGGCCCTGGAGCCGACCGGCTGGCGAGGCCTGTTCAAGCGGGCGAACAATCGGCCCAAGTCCGAGCCGGGCGCCAGCAGCCTGGATCCAGCCGCCGACGCCTGAAACCGCCGTCGTTTCAGGCCGGAAACCAAGCGCAGTCATCGCGCAGCACTCGGCCGCTAGGCAGGGCGGGTCCCCAGCCACGCTCGATCCGGTCATGCGCAAGTTCATTCTCCCCGCCCTCGCCGCCGTCGCCCTTATCGCCACGACAGCCCACGCCCAGCCGCCCGGGGGCGGCCGGGGTCCGGGCGGCGGCCCGCCGCCAGGCGGGGCCGGTGGTCCTGGCCCGGGATCTGGACCAGGCGGGGGCAAGCAGGCCGACCTCGACAAGGTGGTGATCGTCGGCGTCGTCCAGGCCGTCGATCCCGCGACCGAGCGGGTGACCATCGCCTACCAGGCCAACGAGGCGCTGAACTGGCCGGCGGGCGCCATGCCCTTCGCCATGGCCAAGCCGGGCATGCTGGGCGGCGTAGCGGTCGGCCAGACGGTGCGCTTCACCCTGTCGAACCATCGCATCGCCGCCTTCCTGCCGGAGGGCGGACCCCGCGGTGCGGGTCCCGACGGCGGGAGCGACCGGCCCCCGCCGCCGCCACGCTAGCCCCGGCTCAGACCTGGGCCAGGCCGCCGTCGACGAACACCTCGCCGCCGGTCATGAAGCTGGAATCCGACGAGGCCAGGAACGCGGCCACCGCGCCGGTCTCGGCCGGATCGCCCATGCGTCCCAGCACCGTCGAGGCGCCCATGGCCGCCACGCCCTCCTCGCCCAGCACCTCCTGCGCCAGCTCGGTGGTGATCGGGCCCGGCGACATCACGTTGACGCGGACGCCCGTGCCACGCAGGTCCAGCGCCCAGCTGCGCGCCAGGTTGCGCACGGCGGCCTTGGTGGCGCTGTAGATGCTGAAGGCGGGGGTGCCCATGACCCCGGTGCTCGACCCCGTCAGGATGATCGAACCGCCCTGCCCCATCAGCGGCAGGGCCTTCTGCACGGTGAACACCAGGCCCTTCACGTTGAGGTCGAAGATCTGGTCGTAGTGCTCGACCGTGATCTCGCCCAGCGGCGCGAACGCTCCGGTGCCGGCGTTGGCCAGCAGGACGTCGAGCCCGCCGCGCTCGGCCTTCACCGTCGCATACAGGCGGTCCAGATCGGCCAGGTCGGTGACCGAGCCGCGCACCGCCCGGGCGTTGGGGCCCAGTTCCTTCAGGGCCGCGTCCAGCGCTTCCTGCCGGCGTCCGAAGATGTAGACGAACGCGCCTTCCTCGACGAAGCGCTTGGCCGCGCCCAGGCCGATGCCGCTTCCGCCGCCGGTGATCACGGCGGTCTTGCCTTCAAGTCTGCTCATGTCTTGCCTCCTTCAGTGTGGCGGCAAGGGAGTTGGCGACCTACATACCTATCGACAAGTATGCACCTTTTGGTAAGTACCCAGAAACTTCAGGTCCGGGCAACATGAGCGACGCTCCCCTCTGCGCGACCGGCTTCAGCTGCGGGCTGGACGCCACGCTTCGCGTGATCTCCGGCAAGTGGAAGCCGCTGATCCTCTATTTCCTGCTGCAGGGCCCCACCCGCTACGGCGAGCTGCGGCGGGCCGTGCGCGGGGTCAGCGACAAGGTGCTGATCCAGCAGCTGAAGGAGCTGGAGGGCGACGACCTGGTCGTGCGCACCGACTACAAGGAAGTGCCGCCCAGGGTGGACTACAGCCTGACCCCGCTGGGCCTCAGCCTGACCCAGGCGCTGGAGCCGCTGTGCCTGTGGGGAACAGAGAACATGGCCGAGGTGGCCCGGGTGCTGGCCCAGCGCCAGAGCTGGCCGGGGCGGGCGGAGCAGGTCGGCGTCTCAACGCCGTCATCCCGGCCGTAGCGAAGCGAAGAGCCGTGACCCAGGGGTGACGGGCAAAGCATCGACCCGCCGAACGGGCGAACCCAGGCGCGGCGCCCAGTCCCTGGGTCCCGGATAAGCGCTGCGCGCTTTCCGGGATGACGAGTGTGGGCGTTTGATCTTTCGCATCCGCCCCATCTCGGGCCCGGACGCAAGCCTGCGGCTCAGCCGGCCTTCTTCAGGTAGCGGGCGCGCAGCTTCTCGACGCGCGGCGGGTCGGCGCGGAAGTCCGAGGCCAGGCCCAGCCGGGCGTTGCACGAGGGGCAGCGCACGTGGTCGCTGTCGGCCAGCTCGACCGGCGGATCGAAGCGGGTGCCGCAGGGCTTGCACTTCCAATCGCCGACAGCCGGAGGCGGCGGCGGAGCCGGCTCGGGGGTCACCACCTTGACGGCCTTCTGCAGCCGCTCGAGCGGCGGCGGGCCGCCAGGCGCGGCGACGCCGCTCTTCAGGCTCAGGATCTTGCGGCGCGGGGGCTCGCTCTCGCTCATGACGCTCGACGATTTTGCGGACGGATCGACGCTAGCTGCATGATCGCGGCCGGAAACTCAAGCGCCGCGAGGTCGCGCCGCAAATCAAACGCCGGTCACCAATGCGGTTTCAGGCTGAACGACAGGGCCACGACCGAGTCTTCCTGGGTCGCCATGCCCATGATCTGGTCCTTGGACTTGATCTCGCGGCGGATATAGCCGACCGAGGCCTGCATCGGCCCGCGGCGCCAGCCCACGCCCGCCTGGGCGTCGCCGACCAGGCGGCTGCCGGTGTCGGAAGTGACGCCGGCCCGGGTCCAGTCGCCGTCCTGGCCGCGCAGCAGGTTCATGCCGACCAGCTGGCCGCTGGCGCCCGCGAACAGGTACCAGCGCCCGCGATCGCCGAAGGTCTCGCGGCCGTCGCGCACGCCAAGGCCGCTGATCACCCGATCCTCGACGCTCTTGCCGATGCGCACCATGCCGCCGGCCTCGGCCGAGCCGCCGGCGCCGCCGAAGCCAACGCCCGCGTGGGGCGTGAAATCGACCGCCAGCTTGCCGGCGTCGAACTTGACCGCCGCCGGCCAGCCGCGCGAGACGCTGACGTCGACGCTGTCGGCGTCGAAGTTGGCCGTGCCCGGACGCACCAGGCTGAGCGGCGCGCTCTGGGCCAGGCGCGAGGAACTGGCGACCGACACGCGCACGGAATCGACGCGGTGGCCGTTGTCGCCGACCACATAGCTGCCCGAACGCCAGCTGACCGGCCCGCGCGTGCCGTAGTAGCGGTCGGCGTCCAGCAGGTTGGCGTCGCCATAGAGGGCCGCCGGCGAAACGGCGAACGGCTCGCCCTCGGCCTCGGCAGCCCGGGAGTCGACCGGCCTGGCGGCGAAGGCGACGGCCGAAGGCGCGGCCGCCTGCGACGGCTCGCGGCGGGTCAGATCCAGTTTCTGCAAGGCCGGCGCAAGAGTCGGCGCCGCGGCGGCCGGCCTGGCCGTCGCCTTGCGCTTGCCCTTCCGGACAGCAGCTTCCGACGATGCCGCGGTGAGCGCCAAACTGGCGCCGCAGCACGTCGCGATCGTCACGCAAACGATACGCATTGCGGATTCCCCAATCCCAATCCTGCCCACCGTATCCGCCTGATCGGATACGTCCACCGGGAAAACGCCGGCGTTCGGTGAACAGCTTGTGACGGTAATCGTTCCGCACAAAGAAACAGCGGCGCGATGTGTCGCGCCGCTGTGGTTAATCGTCGCTAGTACGCCAGCGTTACTGGCAGGCGAGGCATTCCTCGTAGTCGGTCTTGCCCGGGGCGTCGAAGCCGCCCGAGACCGCCTCCTCCTTGCCGTCGGCGCCGGCGTAGGCCGCGCGCTGCACCGACTTGGAGCGCAGGTAGTAGAGGCTCTTCACGCCCCGCTCCCAGGCCATCCAGTGCAGCATGTGCAGGTCCCACTTGTCGACGTCGCCCGGCAGGAAGACGTTGACCGACTGGCTCTGGCAGATTTCCGGCGTGCGGTCGGCGGCCAGCTCGACCACCCAGCGCTGGTCCAGTTCGAAGGCGGTCTTGTAGACGTCCTTCTCGTCCTGGCTCAGGAACTCCAGGTGCTGGACCGAGCCTTCGTTCTCCAGGATCGAGCCCCAGACCACGTCGGTGTTCTGGCCCTTCTCGTCGAGCAGCTTCTCCAGGTAGGGGTTCTTCACCGCGAACGAGCCCGACAGGGTCTTGTGGGTGTAGATGTTGGCCGGGATCGGCTCGATGCCCGCCGAGGTGCCGCCGCAGATGATCGAGATCGACGCGGTCGGGGCGATGGCCAGCTTGTGCGAGAAGCGCTCCTTGGAGCCGCGATCGGCGGCGTCCGGGCACGGACCCTTTTCCTCGCCCAGCGCCAGGCTGGCCTTGTCGGCCTCGCGGCGCAGGTGCTTGAACATCCGCATGTTCCAGCTCTTGGCCAGGGCGCTCTCGAACGGCACGTTCTGGCTTTGCAGGAACGAGTGGAAGCCCATCAGGCCAAGGCCCACCGAACGCTCGCGCATGGCGGCGTAGGCGGCGGTCGAGGCCGCGTCGGGGGCGCGATCGATGAAGTCCTGCAGGACGTTGTCGAGGAAGCGCATGACGTCCTCGATGAAGGTCGGATGGTCGCGCCACTCCAGGAAGGTCTCGGCGTTGACGCTCGACAGGCAGCACACCGCGGTGCGCTCCTGGCCCAGGTGGTCGGTGCCGGTGTGCAGCATGATCTCGCTGCACAGGTTGGACTGGCGCACCTTCAGGCCCAGCTCGCGCTGGAACGACGGCATGGCGCGGTTCACGCTGTCGGAGAAGATCAGGTAGGGCTCGCCGGTCTGCAGGCGCAGCTCGAGGATCTTCTGCCACAGGCCGCGGGCGTCGACTTCGCGCAGGACCTCGTTGGTCTTGGGCGAGCGCAGGCCGAACTTCTGGCCGTCGCGCACGGCGTGCATGAACTCGTCGGAGATCGAGATACCGTGGTGCAGGTTCAGGGACTTGCGGTTGAAGTCGCCCGAGGCCTTGCGGATCTCGAGGAACTCCTCGATTTCCGGGTGGTGGATGTCGAGATAGACGGCGGCCGAGCCGCGACGCAGCGAGCCTTGGCTGATGGCCAGGGTCAGCGAGTCCATCACGCGGATGAAGGGGATGATGCCCGAGGTCTGGCCCTGGCCCTTCACCTTCTCGCCGATCGAGCGGACGCCGCCCCAGTAGGTGCCGATGCCGCCGCCGTTGGCCGCCAGCCAGACGTTCTCGTTCCAGACGCCCAGGATGCCGTCGAGGCTGTCGTTGACGGCGTTGAGGAAGCAGCTGATCGGCAGGCCGCGGTCGGCGCCGCCGTTCGACAGCACCGGGGTCGCCGGCATGAACCACAGGCGGCTCATGTAGTCGTAAACGCGCTGGGCGTGGTCGGCGTCGTCGGCGAAGGCCGTCGAGACGCGCGCGAACATGTCCTGGTAGGACTCGCCCGGCAGCAGATAGCGGTCTTCCAGCGTGGTCTTGCCGAAATCGGTCAGGAGCGCGTCGCGCGAACGGTCCACCTGGACCTTGCGCACCAGCGCCAGGGCCGGACGTTCCTTGAAGGCCGACGCAGGGCGCGCGGCAGGTTGAATCTTGGTCGCTTCACCAGCGGTCATGAGCAGAACCCGTCCATTTACCATGCGCTTGCGAGAAGCCGTCCGCTTCCAGCGAAGCCGCTAGATATAGTAGGGCGTTGCGCCCCCAGAGCCCATATATGGGGCCACAGGCGCCGCCTCTTCGTCAACGGGTAGGAGCGCCTCCAGCGCGAGTTTTTCGTTAATAAGCTGTGAACGCGCCAAGGTTCCCCGTGTGGATCAAGGGGTTGCCCACACGATAATTTTTCGCCGCGTCATCGGGTCGCAGCAGCGTTAACGAAACTCCGCGACCGGAGGGCTCGGCCACCCGTCGATTCCGGATTCTTCGGAAGGGTTCGGAGCAAAAAAGAGCGGGGATAGATGGAAGGCGATCCCCGTGAAAAGCCCTCCCCCCTCGATGGGGGAGGGTTGGGTGGGGGTGACCAGGACGTCAGCAGCTGAACCGCCGCATCACCCCCATCCCCGGCCCTTCCCCCATCGAGGGGGAAGGGAGAATGCGGGGCGCGGCGCCCCGTCTCGCCCCCTCCACCACGGAGCCTGTCCTCGGGCGCGCGCTTCGCGCGACCCGGGGAGGGTCCCCCACCCCCGTCGCACGGGGGAGGATCCAAAGCAAAAGGCCCCGGAGTTTCCTCCGGGGCCTTCGCATTCGTCGGGAAGCCTAGAGCCTCCGTTCGACCTCGATCTTAGAAGTTGATCGAGATGGTCGAACGACGGTTCAGCGGTTCCTTCACGCCGTCGCCGGTGGCGACGGCCGGGGCGGTTTCGCCCTTCCAGTCGACCGCCAGGGTCTGCTGGGCGACGCCCAGACCGACCAGAGCGTCAGCCACGGCCTTCGCACGACGTTCCGACAGGCGGACGTTGTACTTCGGCGAGCCCGAGGTGTCGGTGTGACCGACGACCACGATGCGGGTGGCCTTGCCGTCGTTGGCGTACTTGGCGGCTTCCGAAACCACCGACTGGGCTTCCGGCGTCAGCACGTACTGATCGAACGGGAAGTAGACGATGAATTCCTTGGCCTCGAACGGCGCCGGAGCCGGCGGAGGCGGCGGCGGCGGGGGAGGCGGCGGGGGCGGAGGCGGAGGAGGCGGCGGCGGCGGCGGGGGCGGCGGCGGGGGCGGCGGAGCCGCGAACGAGTACCGCAGGCCGACCGTCAGCGACTGGTCCTTGTACTGGCCTTCGAAGGTGCCGGGCTGCAGCGAGTGCGAGCCGGTCGACTTCCAGCTGTGGTCGTCGGTGGCGAAGTAACGGTAGGTGACGTCGAGCTTCAGCTTGTCGGTCGCCTTCCAGGCCAGGCCGGCGATGCCCTGCCAGGCGATGGCGATGTCGTCGTCGTCGACCGTCAGGTTCTGGATGGCCGGGTTGGCCGTCGTGAACGGAGTGCGCACGCCGCTGAACTGACCCAGGGTCTTGACGTCCAGGCGGTTGACGCCGAGGCCGGCGCCGACGAACGGGTTGATCTTGGCGTCCGGCGCGAAGTCGTACAGGACGTTGAACATCAGCGACCACGACTCGATCGAGCCTTCCGGCGAACCGCACTTCGGGTTCGTGGCGGTGCGCGTCACGCCCGGGGTGCAGAGGCCGATCGGCTGCTGACGGACGGGGTTGCCGCGGACGCCTTCCAGGTCGCCCGGACGGTAGCCGCCTTCGAGTTCAGCGCGCCAGTTCGGGGTGAACTGGTAGCCCAGACGCACGAAGCCGGCCCAATCGGACTCCGACTTCCAGGTCCAGTGATAGTGAGCGCCGTCCGGAGCGTTGGCGTCCGACTCGCTGTTGACAGCCGTCGGCCAGTGGTAGCCGAGGTCGACCGCGCCATACCAGCCGGTCTCTTGGGCCGAAGCGCCCGACGCGGCGAACACCGCGGCCAGGGCGGCTCCCGCCAGGAGTTTGAGTTTCATATCAAGAGCCCTCTATTGCCCTGCTCGGCCCAACGGCCGAGCATCGTTATACCAAGGCGCGCGTCCCGCGAAAGTGTCGGCTCGGCAACACCGTCTAAAGTTTCACCGAGGCGGAAGTCCCCCGCGACACCTCGCGGTCACGCCTTGCGAATTCCCCGGCGCCGAATTCGGCGGCAAGGTCTCCTCGAAAGGCGCCCGCGCCCCTCGGTTCGCACGCAAAGCGTTTCCGCGCAAGGCCTTCCGTAGCGTCCGGCAGGCCCGGAACGCTGAAAAACAACGCAAACAGCCAAGTTTGAGGCACGGTGTCGGGATACCCGCCCCTCGGAACAGTTCGCCGAAGACCGAGCGCTCAGCCCGCGTCGCGCAGCCGTCGACGGCGCCCGCCGAGGGCGTCGGGCCGGTTGAGCACCTTGCGGTACTCGTCGCGGCGCTCGTGGATCGAGGCGATCACCAGGCCCATCGGCACGCCGATGTCGACCAGAACGGCCTCGGACAGCTGCAGCGAGGCCTCGATGGTCTCGGGAACGGCGTCGGTGGCGCCCAGCTCGTAGAGGCGCGCGGCATGGCGGGCGTCGCGGGCGCGAGCGACGATGGTCAGGTCGGGCCGGTGACCGCGGGCGGCCTCGACCACCGCCTCGGCGGCCTCCGGACCATCCATGGTCACGACCACCGCCCGGGCGTGGTCGAGGCCGCAGCGCTCGAGCAGCTCCACCCGCGCGGCGTCGCCGAAATAGACCCGGTGGCCGGCGCGACGGCCCTGCTGCACGAGCGCGGGATCCCGGTCGATGGCGATCCAGGGCAGGTCGTGGCGGTCGAGCATCTCACCGACCAGCCGGCCGACGCGGCCAAAGCCCACGACCAGCACCCGCCCCTTGGGCTCTTCCACCGACAGGTCGACGCCGTCCGGCGCCTCGGTGGTCTCGGCCGGGGCCTTTCGCCCCAGCCGCGCGCCCACTCCGGTCAGCACCGGGATCAGGAACATGGTCAGGGTGGCGGCCACCAGCACCGCCTGGCCGATGGCCGGCTCGACCACCTCGGCGTCCATCGCGTTGGCCAGCAGCACGAAGGCGAACTCGCCGCCCGCCGCCAGCGCCAGGGCCGCCTCGCCTGAGGCGCGGTTGGACAGGCCGAACAGCTTGCCCAGGCCGAACACCATCACCGCCTTGACCGCCACCAGCCCGACCGCCGTGCCCAGCACCAGCACCGGCGAGGCGACCAGCAGCGACAGGTCCAGGCGAATGCCCAGCGACACGAAGAACAGCGACAGCAGGAGGCCCTTGAAGGGCTCGATCTTGACCTCGACCTCGTGGCGATACTCGGTCTCGGCCAGCAGCACGCCGGCGACGAAGGCCCCCAGCGCCATCGACAGTCCCGACAGCGAGCTGACCAGGCCCGCGCTGATGATCACCAGCAGGCAGGCGGCCATGAACATCTCTTCGCTCTTGGCCTTGGCGACCGAGCGCATCATCGGCCGCAGCGCCAGCCGCCCGACCAGCACGATGACGCCAAGCCCAAGCGCGGCGGGCAGCAGGGCCAGCAGGCCGCGGGCGTCGAACTCGCCGTGACCGCGCCCCAGGATCGCCAGGGTGATCAGGATCGGGGCCACCGCCAGGTCCTGGAACAGCAGGACCGAGAAGGTCGCCCGCCCTCCCTCGGCGTGCAGCCGCTTGCGCTCGGCCAGCACCGGCACGGCGATGGCGGTGGACGACAGGGTCAGCGCCGATCCGATGGCCAGGGCCGCCACCGGCGTCTGGCCCAGCATCATCGCCACCGCGCCCAGCGCCAGCGAGCAGCCGATCACCTGGGCCGCGCCCAGGCCGAACACGTACTTGCGCAGCAGGCGCAGGCGCTCCCACGACAGCTCCAGCCCGATCATGAACAGCAGGAAGACGACGCCGAACTCGGCCAGCTGGCCGATCTCGTCGGGATTGTCGACGGTGACGTAGTCCAGCCACGGCGCGACGGCGATCAGCCGGCCCAGGCCGAACGGCCCGAGGATCACGCCGGCCAGCAGGAAGCCGAGGATGGGATTGATGCGAAGGCGCTTGAACAGCGGCGCGACGATCCCGGCCGTGGCCAGGAACAGGACCAGATCCTTGTAGTCCGCCGGTGAAACCTCGTGGTTCAACGCCTCCGCCCCTCCTGGATAGGTTCCTGCCTCTAGTCGACGACCGTCTTCAGCCGCACGCCCGGACCGGGCTCGCCGGTCTCGGCCGCCGGGATCAGCACCGCGCCGCCCTCCTCCAGCGCCTCGATGAGGAGCCTTTCGGTGCTATGGTGCAAGGCGTGGCGTTCGGTCTCGAAGTCCTTGACCGTGCTGCGCGACACCCCCGCCTTGTCCGCGAGCTCGCCTTGCGACCAGTTGAGCAGCCCTCGGGCGCCTCGACACTGGGCAGGAAGGAGAATTTTTGCGTGTGGCATCTGGCGTCCCACGGGCTCGTCACCCATAATGGTTGAGTACGCCCGAAAAAGATGACCGTCAAGGAGGCCCTTTGCACCATACCTCGCTGATCGCCACAATCGTCGCGGGCCTGGGCCTGGCCTTCGTCTTCGGCGCGCTCGCCAATCGGTTGAAGCTGCCGGTGCTGGTCGGCTACCTGCTGGCGGGGGTCATCGTCGGGCCGTTCACGCCGGGGTATGTCGCCGACCAGCAACTGGCCCCGCAACTGGCCGAGATCGGCGTCATCCTGCTGATGTTCGGGGTGGGCCTGCACTTCTCGGTCAAGGACCTGATGGCGGTGCGCAAGATCGCCATTCCCGGCGCGGTGGCCCAGATCACCGCCGCCACCCTGATGGGCGTCGGGCTGGCCGTGGCGCTGGGCTGGGGCTGGGGCGCCGGGGTGGTGTTCGGCCTGGCCCTGTCGGTCGCCTCGACCGTGGTGCTGCTGCGCGCCCTGCAGGAGCGCCGGCTGATCGAGACCGACCGCGGCCGCATCGCCGTCGGCTGGCTGATCGTCGAGGACCTGGCCATGGTGCTGGCCCTCGTCCTGCTGCCGGCGCTGTCGGGCGCGCTGGGCGGGGTCACCACCGCCCACGGCGCCGGCGGCATCGCCGCCGCCTTCGCCCTGACCATCGGCAAGGTCGCCGCCTTCGTCGCCTTCATGCTGATCGTCGGCCGCCGGGTCATTCCCTGGATCCTGCACCGCATCGCCCACACCGGCTCGCGCGAGCTGTTCCGCCTGGCGGTGCTGGCCATCGCCCTTGGGGTGGCGTTCGGCTCGGCCGCGCTGTTCGGCGTGTCCTTCGCGCTGGGGGCGTTCTTCGCCGGCATGATCATGGCCGAGAGCGAGCTGTCGCATCAGGCCGCCAACGAGACCCTGCCGCTGCGCGACGCCTTCGCGGTGCTGTTCTTCGTCTCGATCGGCATGCTGTTCGACCCGATGGTGCTGCTGCGCGAGCCGCTGGCGGTGCTGGCCACGGTGGCGATCATCGTGCTGGGCAAGTCGGTGGCCGCCTATTTCATCGTCGTGGCCTTCAAACGTCCCAAGAGCGTGGCCCTGACCATCTCGGTCAGCCTGGCCCAGATCGGCGAGTTCTCGTTCATCCTGGCGGGCCTGGGCGTCTCGCTGAAGCTGCTGCCGCCGGAAGGCCGCGACCTGATCCTGGCCGGCGCCATCCTGTCGATCCTGCTCAACCCGCTGCTGTTCGCCTGGCTGGACAAGGCCATGGTCAAGGTCTCGGCCCGGGAGGCGCCCCCGCCGGTGGCCGCCGCGGCCCAGCCGCACGCGGTGCTGGTCGGCTACGGCCGGGTCGGCAAGGCCGTGGCCGAGGGGCTGCGCAACCGCACCCCGCTGGTGGTCATCGAGGACGAGGTCGAGCGCGCCGCCGAGCTGCGCGAGGCCGGCTACGAGGTGGTGCAGGGCAACGCCGTGCGCCCCGAGGTGCTGATGAAGGCGGGCCTGGAGAAGGCCACCCACGTCTTCGTGGCGGTGCCCAGTCCGTTCGAGGCGGCGAGGATCATCGAGCAGGCCCGCGCGGCCAATCCCGACGCCAAGATCATCGCCCGCGCCTACACCGACGCCGATGTCGAGCTGCTGGGCCAGATGGGCGCCACCGAGGCCCTGATCGGCGAACAGGAGATCGCCCGGGGCATGCTCCAGCGGGCGCCGAGACGCCAGCCGCCGCCCGCTGCGGCGCACTAAAGACCCTCCCCCTCCTGGGGGAGGTGGCCCAGAGGGCCGGAGGGGGGGACGTTTTCAGCTGCCGGAGAGGCGCCCGGTTCGCAGGTCCTCCCCTCTCCGTCGGCTTCGCCGACACCTCTCCCTTCAGGGAGAGGGTCTTCTGAAACGAAAAACGCCGCGAAAGCCGATCAGCTTTCGCGGCGTTTTCAATTCTGCTTCCCGCTGAAGCGAGGGAGGAGCTGGGCCCCTACTCCTTCTTGTGCTTCCGCTCAGAGGCCCGGCGCGAGAGCATGTTCAGGCCCTCGACGCCGGCCGAGAAGGCCATGGCGGTGTAGATGTAGCCCTTGGGCACGTGCACCCCGAAGCCCTCGGCGATCAGCACGGTGCCGATCATCAGCAGGAAGCCCAGGGCCAGCATGACCACGGTCGGGTTGGCGTTGATGAAGTTGCCCAGCGGGTCGGCGGCCAGCAGCATCACGGTCACGGCGGCGACCACGGCGATGACCATGATCGGCAGGTGGTCGGTCATGCCCACGGCGGTCAGGATCGAGTCGATCGAGAACACCAGGTCCAGCAGGATGATCTGGAAGATCGCCGCGCCGACGTTCGAGATCACCACGCCCGTCTTGTCGAGCACGTCGCCGCTCTCGTGCTTGGGGTCGACCGTATGGTGGATCTCCTTGGTGGCCTTCCAGATCAGGAACAGGCCGCCGGCGATCAGGATCAGGTCGCGCCAGGAGAAGGCCGTCTCGAAGGCCGGCTCGCCGTGAGCGCCCAGCGGGCCGACGATGCCCAGGTTGAAGACCGGGGCGGTCAGGCCGACGATGAAGGCGATGGTCGACAGCAGGGCCAGGCGCATGATCAGCGCCAGCGAGATGCCGATGCGGCGCACGCGCTGGCGGTGCTCGGGCGGCAGCCGGTTCGACAGGATCGAGATGAAGACCAGGTTGTCGATCCCGAGCACGATTTCCATGGTCACCAGGGTGACGAGGGCGGCCCAGGCGCCCGGGTCGGTGGCGAGTTGAAGGAGTTCGTTCATGGGTCCCGATTAGGCTGGAGAAGAATTGAGCAGGTCCCAGCCCGCCGCTGAGCCCGCCGCGGCCGCCAAACGGCGGTCGGCGAATTGCGGCGAAACTCGGACACGGAAGAAGCAGATATGCCTGACGCCGCCCATATCAAGCCCCTAACCGCATTGCGGTTTTTCGCCGCCTTCTGGGTGGTGATGTTCCACTACTGGCCAAACCTCGCCGTCGGGGGTGCGGTTCCCGGCGTCGTGGCCAAGGGCTACCTGGGCGTCGAGGCCTTCTTCATCCTGTCGGGCTTCATCCTCTGCCACGTCTATCTGACGGCTTTCGGCGAGGGTCGGTTCGGCTATGGCGGCTTCCTGTGGAACCGGTTGGCGCGGGTCTATCCGCTGCACCTGTTCACCCTGGCGGGCGTCGGCGCCATGGCCCTCGCGGCCGGGGCCGTCGGCATCGCCGTCGACAAGAACATGCTGGCCTGGGACGCCCTGCCGGCCAACCTGCTGATGGTCCAGGCCTGGGGTTTCGCGCCGGTGTCGGGCTGGAACCACCCCTCGTGGTCGATCTCGGCCGAGTGGTTCGCCTATCTCAGCTTCCCGGCCTTCGCCTTCGTGGCGTGGCGCTTGCGCAACCGTCCGCTGGTGCTGACCGGCGCCGCGCTGGTGGTGATCGCCGCCCTCTATCCCGCCTTCGAAAAGCTGGCCGGATTCCCGCTGACCGAGGCGACGATCCGCTGGGGCGCCCTGCGCATCGTGCCGTGCTTCTTCTATGGCTGCGCGCTCTACACCCTGTGGAAGAGCCAGGACGTCAGCCTGCGCGGCGCGGGAATCGGCGCCGCTTTCGCGGGCCTGCTTCTGCTCGCTACGGTGCAGCTTCAGGCGCCCGATGCGTTGATCGTGACCATTTTGGGCGGATTTATTCTATCGCTGGCGCGCCTGGCCAAGGCCGGTTCGACCTTCGCCTCGCAAAGCATGTTCGTGTATCTGGGCGAGATCAGCTACTCGACCTACATGATCTGCATTCCGTGGAAGATCCTGGCGATCAACGGCGCGGCAAAGCTCTTGAACATAGAGGGCGACAAACTGCCGCTGGCCGTCTGGGCGTTAATCGTAGCAGCCTTGATTCCACTGTCAGCGGCCTCGTACCACCTGGTGGAAAAGCCCGCTCGTGACTTCATGAAGTCTGTGGCCAAGCGACGCCGTAGCACGGCGGCAACCGCCACTGTGGCCTAATAAACACTCTTTTCATATTTTTCCGTCAGGGTTATCCCCCTACCCAGTGACGCGGGGGAGTACCCAAGCATGACGAAACGGAAGAGAGCCCTCTGGGGTTCCCTGGCCGCTGCGGCCATGATCAGCCTCGCGCCGATCTCGAGCGCCGTGGCCGACGGGTACTGGCAGTGCGTCCCCTTCGCCCGCCTCATGTCGGGCATCCAGATCTTCGGCGACGCCCGCACCTGGTGGGGCCAGGCCACCGGCAAGTACGAGACCGGCTTCACGCCCAAGGCCGGCGCCGTCCTCTGCTTCAAGCCCACCGGCCGCATGAACCTGGGCCACGTGGCCTTCGTTTCGCAAGTCCTGACCGACCGGGTGATCCAGGTCACCCACGCCAACTGGTCCGTCATGAACGGCGCCCGCGGCCAGGTCGAAAAGGACGTCACCGTCGTCGACGTCTCGCCGGAAGGCGACTGGAGCCAGGTCAAGGTCTGGTACGACCCGATCCGCGATCTGGGCACCACGGTCTATCCGACCCATGGCTTCATCTATCAGAACCAGCAGGCGATCACGATCGCCGCGGCCACCAGCAAGCTGGCGCTCGCCCAGAACGCCGCCGTGTCGCTGGCCAAGCAGGCCGCCAACCAGGTCGCCTCGTCGGTCCGCGCCAACCCGCTGGACATGATCAACCAGGCCGCCGACTCCACCGACCGCATCGCCGCCCTGATCGCCGCCGCCCAAGGCGACGACAAGCCGGCCCAGCAGCAGCGCTGATCTCCACATCGATCGACGCCCAGGTGCGTTGACGCGACCGGAAGCCCCTGCCACACCCGTTGGGTGAAGGTCCGGGTCGATCCATGCTGAGAGTTCTTCGACAAGGCGCCCCGGGCTTCGAACCCGGCGGCCACACGCCCGACTGGCGGCTGCCGGCCGACGCCGTCTGGATCGAGCTCGTCGACCCCACCCGCGCCGAGGAAGTGGCCGTCGAGCAGTCGATCGGCCTCCTGCTGCCCACCCGCGAGGAGATGGCCGAGATCGAGGCCTCCTCGCGCCTCTACCAGGAGGACGGCGGCACCTTCATGACCGCCACGATCCTGGTCAACGCCGAGGGCGAGCTGCCCACGGCCGCGCCGGTGACCTTCGTGCTGGCCGGCGACAAGCTGGTGACCATCCGCTACGTCGAGCCGCGCGCCTTCTCGGTGTTCGCCGCCCAGGCCGAGCGCCAGCCCAGCCTGTGCCCGCACGGCCCGCAGACTTTCCTTGGCCTGCTCGACGCCGTGGTCGACCGCACCGCCGACATCCTCGAGCGCACCGCCAGCGAGGTCGAGACCCAGTCGCGCGCCATCTTCGTCCGCCCGCGCGGCGTGGCCTTCGAAAAGATCCTCAGTCGCCTTGGCCGGGCCCAGAACGTCAACGCCAAGGCCCGCGACAGCCTGGTCAGCCTGGCGCGCCTGCTGTCCTTCGCCAGCCTCGCCGAGCAGTTCGAGGGCGACAGGGAACTGCGCGACCACCTGAAATCGCTGCAGCGCGACGTGCAGTCGATCACCGACCACTCCAGCTACCTGTCGGGCAACATCACCTTCCTGCTCGACGCGGCGCTGGGCTTCATCAACATCGAGCAGAACCAGATCTTCAAGATCTTCTCGGTGTTCTCGGTCGTGTTCCTGCCGCCGACCCTGATCGCCGGCATCTACGGGATGAACTTCCTGCACATGCCCGAACTGAGCTGGAAGGAGGGCTACCCCATGGCCCTGGGCCTGATGCTCATCGCCGCCCTGGCGCCCCTGATCTGGTTCCGTCGAAAAGGCTGGCTGTGACTTGTTTCACAGCCGCAAAACAAACCGTTCCTTAAGCGGAGTTTCGGCATAAACGGCCGGAACGCTTCATAAAAACAAACAATGTCGCCCCTGCCCGCACCATCGCCGCAGAGCCTGATCCGCAAGGCTCCCGCCGCCGCCGTCAAGGCCGCGGTGGAGGCGCACGGCCGTTACATGAAGGGCCTGCCGGGCGGGCGGCGCGCGACCCTTGCCTATCTCGACCTTTCGCACTTCGAGCTCGACGGCGCGGATCTCTCCGAGGCCGACCTGACCGGCGCGCTCTTGGCCGGGGCCTCGCTGCGCGGGGCGATCCTGGATCGGGCGGTGCTGTACGGCGCCGACCTGCGGGACGCCGACCTGCGCGGCGCGCGCCTGACCCGCGTCGACATGCGCGGGGCCTATCTGCGCGGCGCCAACCTGTCGGGCGCGGATCTCTCCGGCTGCGACCTGCGCGAGGGCCTGACCGCCGTGCAGGATGGGGCCGAGGGTTTCCGTCTGTTGCGCCACGCCGAGGACGGCGCCGGCCTCGACTACGCCCTGCTGAAGGGCGCCAAGATGAGCGGGGCCCAGATGTCGGGCGCCTTCGCCCGCGCCGCCGACCTGACCGACGCCGACCTGTCGGGCGCCACGCTATCGGGCGCGCGGCTGAACAACGCCACCATGAACCGGGTCGACATGACCGGCGCCGATATCTTCGGGGCCGACCTGTCGGGCGCCCTGCTGCGCCGCGCGGTGCTGACCGGGGTCGACACCTCCGGCGCCAACCTGGAGGACGCCGACCTCGCCGAGGTGCTGCGCGCGCCGCCGCCGCTGATCTATGTCGACGACCAACCGCTGCACGAACTGCTCGAGGCGCACGAGGCGTTCTGCGCCAGCGGCGGCGCCAAGGGCCGCGCGGCCAACATCCCTCAGATCGACTTCCGTCCCCTGCGCCGCCTGAAGGGCCGCAAGCTGAGCGGCCTTGCCGCCCCCGGGGCGATCTTCTTCGGCATGGACCTGGAGGGCGTCGAGCTGCAAGGCGCCAACCTCGTCGGCGCCGACCTGCGCGGGGCCAACCTGCGCAAGGCCGACCTGCGTGGCGCGCGCCTGGCCGACGCCGACCTGGCCCGCGCCGACCTGTCGGGCGCCAAGCTGGGACCGCTGGTCATCGGCGAGGGTCGCGCCCTGCGCGCCGACCTGACCCGCGCCATCCTGCGCGGCGCCAACCTGTCGGGCGCCAGCGCCGCCCGCGCCCGCCTGATCGGCGCGGACCTGTCGCGCGCCAGCCTCGCCGGCTGCGACCTGCGCGGAGCGGAGCTGCCCGAGGGGTTCGTCGCCAAGTGATCCTTCTCCCCTTGCGGGAGAAGGTGGCGGCCGAAGGCCGACGGATGAGGGGTCGAAAGGCCTGTTCAGAAAGGCCTGAGAGACCCCTCACTCGACCTCGCTCGGCGAGGCCACCCTCTCCCACAAGGGGAGAGGGACGCCGGAATACCTTTTCCGTCTTTCCTTATTGCCGCCACCCGCTACACGAAGGCCTTCGCACACGATGGGAGGGCGCGATGGGACTTCGAGGGCTTCTGACGGCCGCGGCTCTGGCCGCCCTGGTTCCCGTCCTTGCGCTGGCCCAGCCGCGCCTGGCTCCCGCGCCTGAAACCGCCGCCCTGACGCCCCTGCCCGCCCTGGCCGGCGGCCGCGTCGTGGCCGGAGCCGAAGGCTGGACCTACCAGTGGCCCAGCGCCCGCTTCGAGGCCGCCTTCGCTGGCGAGGCGGTGCTGTTCAAGGTCGGGGCTGGCGACCAGATCCTGCATCTTTCCATCGACGGCGCACCGGTCGGCCGGCTGGTCAAGCCCGCCCCCGGCTTCTACCGCATCGAGGGCCTGGCCAACGGCCGCCACCTGGTGGCCGCCAGCGTGGTCAACGAGATGCAGGCCGCCCCGGCCCGCTTCGGCGGCTTCTTTCTAGAGGGCGGCCGCGCGCTGCCGCTGGCCGCGCCCCGCCGCCAGATCGAGTTCATCGGCGACTCCCACAGCGTCGGCTATGGCGACGCCTCCGACGTCCGCGCCTGCCCGGGCGACGGGGTGTGGATGACCACCGACAATTCCATCGCGTTTGGCCCTCTGACCGCCCAGCGCTACGGCGCCGACCGCCAGGTCAACGCCATCTCGGGCCGGGGAATCGTCCGCAATTTCGACGGCATGGCCGGCGACACCCTGCCCCTGGCCTGGCCCAAGGCCCTGCTGGGCGCCGCGCCCGCCTACGCCAACGACGACTGGCGCCCGCAGGTCGTGGTCATCAACCTGGGCACCAACGACTTCTCCACCCCGCTGAAGAGCGGCGAACGATGGGCCGACCGCCAGGCCCTGCGCGACGACTATGTCGCGACCTATGCCCGCTTCGTGGGCGAGATCCGCGCCCGCCAGCCCCAGGCCTTCGTGATCCTGCTGGCCCCGCCCAGCGCCGAGAACGAGATCGCCGCCCAGGTCGACCGCGTCGCCGACAGCCTGAAGGCCCAGGGCGAAACCCGCCTGGCCGTCATCCCGGTGGGCGAAATGGAGCTGACCGCCTGCGACTGGCACCCCTCGGCCCGCGACCAGCAGGGGATCTCGGCGAAGCTGTCGGCTTTCCTCGACCAGCGGCCGGAGATCTGGCAGGGGCGGTAGGAGTAGATGCTCCCCCTCTGGGGGAGCTGTCGCGGAGCCACTGAGGGGGGGAAGTTTTCAGCTGCCGCAGAAGCTGAAAACGTCCCCCCTCCGACCCTTCGGGCCACCTCCCCCAGAGGGGGAGGATCTATCCCTCAGATCCCCGCCTTGATCGGCGCCAGGTCGGGATAGACCGGCTCGCGCTTGCTGGCCTTGGCGGCGAAGGCCTCAGCCATGTGCGGGCCGGCCAGCATGCCCGACTGCCAGACGGCCAGGTAGTCGAGGGTGTCGGCGACGGAATGGTCGCGGGCGTAGTTGATGATCACCTTGCTGCCGGTCACCGCCAGCGGGGTCTTCGACGCGATCTCCCGCGCCGTCTCCAGGGCATGGGCGACCACCGCCTCGTGGCTGTCGAACACGGCGTTGACCAGGCCCAGCTCCAGGGCCTTCTGGGCGGGCAGCTTGCGGCCTGTATAGGCCAGCTCCTTGACCCAGCCCTCGGGGATCAGCTTGCACAGCCGCGGGAAGGTGCCGACGTCGGCGGTCATGCCGATGTTGATCTCCTGGATCACGAAATACGCATCCGACGTCGCGTAGCGGATGTCGCAGGCGGTGGCGAAGTCCACGGCGCCGCCGATGCAGCCGCCCTGGATGGCCATGATCACCGGCATCCGGGCCCGCTCCAGGCACGAGAAGGTCTCCTGCAGGCCCTTGACCTTGTGCCGGAAGGCCTCGGCGGCCACGTGGCGGTCGACCGGCTCGCCGCCGGTGATGCCCTCGTCGGCGAACACCGAAAGATCCATGCCGGCGCTGAAGTGCTTGCCGGTCGAGGAGATGACGATGGCCCGCACGCCGCCCCGTTGGTCGAGGTCATTCACGATCGCCGGCAGCTCGCGCCAGAACGAACGCGTCATGCTGTTGAAGCTTTCCGCCCTTATCAGCTTCAGGTGAGCGACGCCCGCTTCGACCTCTACCTTAAAGCAGCTATAGTCGGACGGTGTTTCATTACCCATCGTCGCCTCCCTTATCATTGTTCACCTGAACGATAGCACGGGCGGCGGCGGCGACGTCAAATCCGGCGGACGCATCGTCCCTTCCTAGAGGACGACGATCCGCCCCGCGCAAGGAGCCACGTCATGAGCAAGTCCATCCCCGCCGCCCTGTCGATCGCCGCCCTGCTGGCCACTGGCCTGGCCGCGCCGAGCCCCGTCCTGGCCCAGGGCAAGCCGCTGGGCGGCCTGTTCTCGTGCGACGCCGGCGGCGGCAAGCAGGAGGGCGGCGCCCTGATCGGGGCCGGCGTCGGCGCCCTGCTGGGCACCCAGGTGGCCAAGAACGAGAAGGGCCTGGGCGCCCTGGTCGGCGCGGCCGCGGGCGCGGCGGCGGGCTCGTACATCGGCTGCCGCATGCAGTCGACCGACACCGCCCGCGCCCAGGCCGCCACCAAGAAGGCGCTGGAGACCGGCCAGTCGCAGGCCTGGAGCAACCCGCGCACCGGCGCCTCGGGCCGCGTCGACGTGATGGCCTCGACCTATGGCCCGCCGGTTCAGGGCGACTCGTTGCGCTTCGAGCGCAACGTGCGGCAACTTCCCAGCTACGACGCCGTCGGCGCCGACTACACCGTCCGCTCGACCGCCAACCTGCGCGCCGGCCCGTCGACCAGCGAGAGCGTGGTCGGCAAGCTGTCGGCCGGCGAGCGCGTCGAGGTGCTGGGCGGCGTGCCCGGCTCGAACTGGCTGCTGGTCGGCCGCGGCGGCTACGGCACGGGCTACGTCTCGAGCAGCCTGCTGACCGCCAGCGGCTACGGCCCCGAGCCGTCGTGCCGCACCATCGCCGCCTCGATCTCGACCCGCGGCCAGCGCCCGGCCACCGAGCGCTACAACGCCTGCAAGGACGGCCGCGGCGAGTGGCAGCTGACGCAGGTCTAGACCTCTGAACTCCTCCCCCGCACAGCGGGGGAGGTGGCGCGGCGGTATCAGCGCCGTGACGGAGGGGGCGACGGCCGGCAATGAGCCCGGTCTCGCCCCCTCCACCGCGGAGCCTGTCCTCGGGCGCGCGCTTCGCGCGACCCGGGGGCGGTCCCCCTCCCCCGTTTCACGGGAGGAGTTTTCTCCAGACACACCCACGTCCAGGTCACGCCCGCCGCCTGGTTCCCGGCCTGCACCGAGGCCGCCTCGACGCGGTGAACGAGCCGCAGGCCCGCCGCCTGCGCCAGGGCCGCCGTCGCCTGCAGGTCCACCGGCCAGACCGGCCGCGACGGCGCGCCGGGGCCATGGCGCAGCGACATCACCAGCACCCCGCCGTCCGCCAGCAGACCCGCCAGCACCGGCATGGCCGCCGCGCGGACCGGATCGTCCAGGTGCTGCCACACCCCGCTCAGCAGCAGGCGGTCGAAGCGCTCGCCCCGCAGGCGGGAGAGCTCGGGCAGCCGGTCGTCGACCCAGGCCAGGTGGGGCCGCAGCGCCCGGCCCGCCTCGCGCAGGGCGGCCACCGGTTCGACGGCGACCACCATGTGGCCCAGCCCCGCCAGCCAGGCCGCGTCACGCCCCGTTCCGGCGCCGATGTCGGCGATCCTGGCCGGCGTCTTCGGCATGAAATCGGCCACCGGCGCATAGAGCCCGGCGGAGTCGATCGCCTCGAAGCGGGGGGCTAGGTCCGCCCCGTCGGCCTCGTAGCCGGCCAGCACCGCCTCGATCACAGGTCCACGACCTCGCACTTGAGGGCCTGGCGGATGCGGTCGGCGACGATCCGGCGATGGCAGCAGGCCGGGTCGTCCTCGTAGCACAGCAGGGCGATGCGCTTTTCGCCCGCCAGCTGCGTGGCCTGGGCCAGGGCCAGCTGGGCCTTGGGCTCTTCCAGGTGGGCGGCGAAGATCGCCCGCATCTCGTCGGTGCGGCCCGCGCGGGCGGCGTCGCGGCCGGCCTTGGGCGTGCCCAGCGGCTGGAGATGCAGATAGTCGATACCCTGCTCTTGCAGGCTGTTTCCCAGCAGGGTTTTGGAAAAGCCGGCCTTGCGCGACGAGGCCACGGCCCGCACGTCGACCACCAGTTCCACCCCGGCCGCCTTCAGCCGATCGATCATGCCGCCTTGCGTGTCGGTCTCGTAGCCGATGGTGGCGAGCGGATTCATGGTCGGCTCCATTGGACGGCGGGGCGATGGGCGCCTACGTTAGCGGGAAGAGCCGAAGAAGGAACCTCTGGCCGATGGACGCCGCCGTCTTCCGCGAACCCAAGCGACGCTTCATCGCCATCGACAGCCCCGCCGGCGGCGGCGAGATGGCGGCGCTGGACTTCGGCCCGGCCGGCCGCGCGGTCGACGTCGTCTTCGTGCACGCCAACGGCTTCAACGCCCAGACCTATCGCGCCCTCCTGGCCCCGCTGTCGGCGGGCCTGCGGGTGCTGGCCGTCGACCAGCGCGGCCACGGCGACAGCCGCCTGGCCGCCGATCCCGATGGCCGCCGCTCGTGGCTCGACCTGCGCGACGACCTGCTGGCCCTGCTGCGCGCGCTCGACCAGGCCCCGGTGGTGCTGGCCGGCCACTCGATGGGGGCCACGGTCAGCCTGCTGGCCGCCGCCCAGGCCCCGGGCAAGGTCTCCAGCCTCGTCCTGCTGGATCCGGTGATCATGCCGCGCCTGGTGGCGCTGTACGCCAAGGCGCCGTGGACCTCGGGCCGCCTGTGGAAGCGGATGCCGATCGCCCAGGCCGCCAGCCGCCGGCGCGAGGTGTTCGACAGCCGCGAGGCCGCCTTCGCCGCCTATCGCGGCCGGGGCGCCTTCAAGACCTGGCCCGAGACCATGCTGGCCGACTATGTCGGCGGCGGCTTCAGGGACCGTCCCGACGGCAAGGTCGAGCTGGCCTGCGCGCCGGCCTGGGAGGCCTCCAACTACGCCGCCCAGGGCCACGATCCGTGGCGGGCCGTCAGCCAGTTCCGGGGCCCGGTGCGGGTCCTGGCGGCCGAGACCGGCTCGACCTGCCGCATCGGCGACGGCGCCGCCTTCGCCCGTCGCGGCAAGGCCGTGCGGATCGAGACCCTGGCCGGAACCAGCCACTTCCTGCCGATGGAGCGCCCCGACCTGGTGCGCGAGGCCATCCTCGACGCGGCGACTTGAGGCCAAAGAAAAACCCCGGGCGGTGAGGCCCGGGGTTCGTTCTCTCAAGATCCTCCCTCTCTGGGGAGGTGGCCCGGAGGGCCGGAGGGGGGACGTTTTCAGCTGCCGCCGACCTGGCCGGTTTCCTGGCCACGCCCCTCTCCGTCGCCTTTGGCGACACCTCTCCCACAGGGAGAGGGTCTTCCTTCAGATCACCAGATGTTCACGCGGTCCGCCGGCGCGATGTAGAGCTTGTCGCCCGGCTTGATGTCGAAGGCCTTGTACCAGCCCGGCTGGTTCCGGATGGTGCCGTTGACGCGGTAGTAGGCCGGCGAGTGCGGGTCGCTGGCGATCTGCTGCTTGAGCGCGTCGTCGCGGCTCTTCTGGCGCCACACCTGGGCCCAGCCCAGATAGACGCGCTGGTCGCCGGTGAAGCCGTCCAGCACCGGAGCCGGCTTGCCGTGCAGCGAGGCGTGATAGGCGTCGAGGCCGAAGGACAGGCCGCCCATGTCGCCGATGTTCTCGCCCATGGTCAGGTCGCCGTTGACGTGCACGCCCGGGAAGGGCTCGAACGCCGAGTACTGCGCGCCCAGCTTGGCCTTCTGCACGTCGAACTTGGCGGCGTCCTCCGCCGTCCACCAGTCGCGCAGCACGCCGTCGCCGTCGGACTTGCGGCCCTGGTCGTCGAAGCCGTGGCCGATCTCGTGGCCGATCACGCCGCCGATGCCGCCGTAGTTGACGGCCGGGTCGGCGTCCGGATGGAAGAACGGCGCCTGCAGGATGGCGGCCGGGAACACGATCTCGTTGTTGACCGAGTTGTAGTAGGCGTTGACCGTCTGCGGGGTCATGCCCCACTCGGTCTTGTCGACCGGCTGGTTCAGGCGCTCGACGTCATGGCGCCATTCGAAGGCGCCGGCCCGCAGGGCGTTGCCATAGGCGTCGTCGGCGCGGATCTCCAGCTTGGAGTAGTCGCGCCACTTGTCGGGATAGCCGATCTTGACGGTGAACTTGGCCAGCTTGTCGAGGGCCTTGTCCTTGGTCTCCGGACCCATCCAGTCGAGGCCTTCGATGCGGGCCTTCAGCGCGGTGCGCAGGTTGGCCACCAGGTCGACCATCTTGGCCTTGGAGTCCGGCGGGAAGTATTCGGCCACATAGACCTTGCCGACGCTCTCGCCGAGCATGCCGTTGACCTGGGCGACGCCGCGCTTCCAGCGCGGGCGCTGCTCGGGCTGGCCCGACAGGGTCTTGCCGCGGAACTCGAACGCCGCGTCGGCGAAGCGCTTGGACAGCATCGGCGCGGCGCCGTCGACGACCTTGAACGCCTGCCAGGCCTTCAGGGTGTCGAGCGAGGTTTCGCCATAGACCTTGGCGAACTTCGGGAAGGCCGTGTCGGTGGTCACCACCACGCGGTCGAGCTTGGGCAGCTCGGTGCCGATCAGGTAGCGGTTCCAGTCGTAGCCCGGCGTCAGGGCCTGAAGTTCGGCCCAGGTCTTGGGGTTGTAGGTCTTGTCGCGGTTGCGGCGCTCGACGCGGGTCCAGCTGGCTTCGGCCAGCTGGGTCTCGAAGGCCACCACGGCCTTGGCGCTCTCGGCCGGGTTGGCCCAGCCGACGAAGCCCAGCAGCTTGGCGACATAGGCCTCGTAGGCGGCCTTCTTGTCGGCGAACTTGGCGTCGAGATAGTAGTCGCGGTCGGGCAGCGACAGGCCGCCGGCGCCGGCATAGACGGCGTAGCGGGTCGGGTTCTTGGCGTCGGTCGAGACGTATAGGCTGAGCAGCGAGGCGAAGGCCGTGGTCGGGCTCTTGCCCATCAGGGCGGTGAACTCGTCCTTGCTCTTGATCGCCTGGATCTGCTTCAGCTCGCTGGCGATCGGCTGGGCGTCCAGCTTCTCGATGCGGGCCTCGTCCATGAAGGCCTTGTAGGCCGCGCCGACCTTGACGCTGTCGGCGTCAGTGGTCTTGCCGGCGGCGGCGCCCTCGATGATGGCGCGGGTGCGGGCTTCCGACAGCTCGGCCAGCTTGTCGAAGTTGCCGTAGCGGGTGCGGTCGGACGGGATCTGGGTGGTCTCGTCCCACTTGCCGTTGGCGTACTTGTAGAAGTCGTCGCCCGGCTTGACCGAGGTGTTCATGCCGGTGAGGTCGAAGCCCCAGGCGCCGTAGCGCGGCGACTCCAGCGAGACGGCCGAGCCGCCGCCTTCGGCGCCCTGGACGAACAGCGACTGGACGGTGCAGGCGTCGTCGACGCAGGCGTGCTCTTCATGCGCCTGGGCGCCGTAGGCAGACATCGTGAGGGCGACCGCCGCGGCGGCGCCGAACCAAGCTTTTTTCATCGAAAGGCAGATCCGTTGGAAAACCCGGCGGCAATCTGCGCCGGACGGCGGAATTTCCTGCCTTAAAATTCTGTCATGTTTCCACAGGACGGGGCGATGGCCGCCGACGGGCCATCAAAGCGCCACCTTGGGTCAGTGCCGGTGCGGCGGCGCGGGCGCGGCCGCAGCCGCAGCCGCCGGTTGTGGCGGAGCGGTGCGAACCGCCAGCTGCGCCTCGATCCTGCGGCCGCCGTCGAAGACCAGGGTCAGCGGCAGGCGCTCGCCCGGCTTGAGCGGACGCTTGAGGCCCATGACCATGAAGTGGTTCCCGCCCGGCGCGAAGGCGACCTGGCCGCCCGGCAGGATCACCAGGCCCTGGCTCATGGCCCGCATCGACGAGACGCCGTTTGCTTCCGTGGTGCGGTGGACCATCACCTCGCGCGCCAGCGGGCTCGACGCGCCCGTCAGGGTGATCGGCGCGCGGCCGCGGTTGGCCAGCACCATGTAGCCGGCGCTGTTCATGCCGGCCGCCGCCACCGGCCGGGCCCAGGCTTGGCGCACGTCGACCTCCACCGCCTTGGGCCCTGCGGCGGCGAGCACGGGGGCCAGGGCCAGGAGGGCGATCAGCGGAGTGAAACGACGCATGGCAGGCTCTCGACGAAGCGTTCGAAAGACGCCTTACGCCGGTTGGACGCGGGCGGCGAGCGACCTGAGGTTGGGTGACGGGGCGCGACCCAAGATCCTCCCCCTCTGGGGGAGGTGGCCCGGAGGGCCGGAGGGGGGCGTTCTCAGCTTCCGTGGCCTGAGCCGGCTTCGCAAAAACTCCCCCCTCCGTCGGCTTCGCCGACACCTCCCCCACAGGAGGAGGATCTCTGAACAACCGCTCTTCGATCTCTCGCGCATCGCTTCTGCCCCGCATCCGGCGAACCGTGCTAGGCGGGGCGTCCACGCTGCACGGACCACCGCATGACCGGCCAATTCACCGACGCCGAACGCCGCACCACCCTGGCCGGCCTGATGATCGTCTTCCTGCTCAGCGCGCTCGACCAGACCATCGTCTCCACCGCCATGCCGCGGATCATTTCCGAACTGCACGGCCTGACGCTCTATAGCTGGGTGACCACCGCCTACCTGCTGAGCTCGACGGTGATGGTGCCGATCTGGGGCAAGCTGGGCGACATCTACGGGCGCAAGCCCGTCCTGGTCGTCGGCATCTCGATCTTCATGGTCGGCTCGTGGCTGTCGGGCGTGTCGGGCGAGTTCGGGACCATCGCCGGCATGAGCGGCATGGTGCAGCTGATCGTCTTCCGCGCCCTGCAGGGGATCGGCGGCGGGGCGCTGTTCACCACCGCCTTCGCGATCATCGCCGACCTCTATCCGCCGCGCGAGCGAGGCAAGTTCGCCGGCATCTTCGGCTCGGTGTTCGGCCTGTCCAGCGTGCTGGGCCCGCTGATCGGCGGCTATTTCACCGACCACGGCACGGTCACCCTGGCCGGCCACGTCGTCGCCGGCTGGCGCTGGGTGTTCTACGTCAACCTGCCGCTGTGCCTGCTGTCGCTGTTCATGATCCTGGTGAAGATGCCGGCCCTGCCGCACCAGCGCTCGGGCTCGATCGACTTCCTGGGCGCGGCCCTGCTGATCGCCGCCTTCGTGCCGCTGTTGCTGGCGCTCAGCCTCGGCGGCCACGACATCGCCTGGACCTCGCCCCAGAGCATCGGCCTGTTCCTCGGCGCGGCCGTGGCCCTGGCGCTGTTCGTCTATGTCGAGAGCAGGGTCTCCAATCCGATCCTGCCGCTGCGGCTGTTCGCCAACCGCACCTTCGTCACCGCCAACCTCGCCGCCTTCCTGATCTCCATGGCCTTCATGGGGGTGGCGGTGTTCCTGCCGCTCTACATGCAGCTGGGCCTGGGCGTCGACGCCACCACCTCGGGCCTGGCCATGCTGCCGCTGATGGGCGGGATGATCGTCGGCTCGTCGGTCTCGGGCGTGCTGGTCACCCGCACCGGCAAGTATAAGCCCTTCATGCTGGGCGGCGCGGTGCTGCTGCTGATCGGCGTGCTGCCCATGACCCATCTGGCGAGCCTCGGCCTTGGCCTGCTGTGCGGCCTGCTGCTGGTGGTCGGGATCGGCCTTGGCCCCAACCACAGCCTGTTCAACCTCGCCTCCCAGAACGCGGTGACCCCGCGCGACATCGGCGTGGCCACCAGCTCCAACCAGTTCTTCCGCCAGATCGGCTCGACGGTCGGCGTGGCCGTGGCCGGCGCGCTCCTGACCACGCAGCTGGCCAATTATGGCGGCGGCAAGCTGGATCTGGGCGCCCTGCAAGGCATGGCGCTGGAGACCGGCGTCGTCGGCGGCCACCGCGACCCGGCGCTGGGCCAGGCCCTGTCGTTCGCCGTCAGCGGCGTGATGCAGGCGGCACTGGCGGTGATCGTGCTCGGCGTGATCGTGATCTTCTTCGTCCCGGCGTTGCCGCTGCGCTCGCGGATGCCGACGCAGGAGCCGGTGCTGGAGAAGGAAGAAGTGGCGGGCTGAAGCCAGATTTCTCCTCCCCCGCGTGCGGGGGAGGGGGACCACGAAGTGGTGGAGGGGGCGAGACTGGGCTCTGTGGCAGCGGTCGGCAAAGCCGACTGAGGGGGCTCCCCAGACCTACAGAAACGAATACGGGTCGATGTCGATCGTCACCCGCACGGAGTTGGGAACCTTGGCCCGCGCCCGCCACGCCGCCATGAAGCCCGGCAGGTCGACATTGCGGCCCGCCCGCACCAGGAACCGCTTCCTCCGCCGGCCGCGCACCAAGCCCAGCGGCGCGTCGGCGGGGCCGTAGACCTCCACCCCTTCGGCATTGGGCGTCGCCGCGGCCAGGGCCTGGACGTAGGCCTCCAATGCCTCGGCGTCAGGGCCCGAGGCGATCACCGCGGCCAGGCGGCCGAACGGCGGCAGGCCGGCCTCCTCGCGCATGGCCATCTCGGCCTCGACGAAGGCGTCGCGGTCCTGGGCCTTCAGGGCCTGCAACACGGCGTGCTCGGGAGAATAGGTCTGGAGATAGGCGCGGCCCGGCTTCTCGTGGCGGCCCGCACGGCCCGTCGCCTGGGCCAGCAGCTGGAAGGTCCGCTCGCCGGCCCGCAGGTCGCCGCCGCGCAGGGAGAGGTCGGCGTCGATGACGCCCACCAGGGTCAGGTTCGGAAAGTTGTGGCCCTTGGCGGCGGCCTGGGTGGCCACCAGGATGTCGATCTCGCCGGCCGCCATCGAGTCGACCAAGGCCCGCGCGCCCGCGGGGTCGAACACGGTGTCGGACGAAAACACGGCGATGCGGGCGTCGGGGAACAGGTAGCGCGCCTCTTCCTCCACCCGCTCCACGCCGGGGCCGATCGAGACCAGGCTGTCCTTGGCCCCGCAGTGCGGGCAGGCCTCGGGCTTCTTCATCGAAAAGCCGGTCAGGTGGCAGACCAGGCGCCCGGTATAGCGGTGCTCGACCAGCCAGCTGTCGCTGTCGGGCGACTTCAGCTTCTCGCCGCAGGCCCGGCACAGAACCAGCGGCGCATAGCCCCGGCGATTGAGGAACAGCAGGGACTGCTCGCCCTTCTGCAGGGTCAGCGACACGGCCTTGACCAGGGTCGGCGACAGCCAGCGGCCGGGCTCGGGCGGGGTGGCCCGCATGTCGATCAGATGCACGTCGGGCAGTTGCGCCGTCCCGTGGCGCGCGCCCAGCCGCAGCCAGCGATAGCGGCCCTGGTGGGCGTTCCACAGGCTTTCCAGCGACGGCGTCGCGCTGGCCAGCACCACCAGCGCGCCTTCGATCTTGGCGCGGGCCACGGCCAGGTCGCGGGCCTGGTAGATGAAGCCCTCTTCCTGCTTGAACGAGCCGTCGTGCTCTTCGTCGACGACGATCAGCTTGAGATTCGAAAACGGCAGGAACAGCGCCGAGCGGGCGCCGACCACGATGCGGGCGCGGCCATCGGCCACGGCCTCCCAGGCCCGGCGGCGGCGCGGCGGGCTGACGCCCGAGTGCCACTCGATCGGCGCCGCGCCGAACCGCTGCTCGAAACGGCCCATCACGGCCTGGGTCAGCGCGATCTCGGGCAGCAGCACCAACACCTGGGCGGCCGGATCGGCCTCCAGCGCGGCGGCGGCGACCTCGAGATAGACTTCCGTCTTGCCCGAGCCGGTGACGCCGTCCAGCAAGGCGGCCTGGAAACCGCCGGCCGCCAGCATATCGGCCATCTCGTCGGCCGCGGCTTTTTGACTCGGGTTCAGGGTCTGGGCCGGCAGGGAGAGGTCGGGCTGGGCGACGCTGTCGTCGGCGGCGACCAGGACGGGCTCCAGCGCCCCCTCGTCCACCAGCCCCTTGACCACCCCGGCCGAAACCCCCGCCTGGCGGGCCAGTTCGGCGGCGCTCAACGGACCATGCTCGGCGGCCGCCAGCACCTTCAGCCGGGCCGGCGTCATGCGGGCGGGCTGGGCGCCGGTCAGGGCCACGGCCTTCTCGGGCTTGGCGGGCGGGTGGCGCAGGCCGCGCAGGGCCATGGCCAGCGGCCAGCCGGGCAAGTCGACGGAATAGCGCGCGGCCCACTCGACGAAGGTGATGACATTGGCCGGCAGGCGCGGGTCGTCCACGCGGGCCAGCACCGGCTTGAGGCGACGGTTGCCGCCCGCGCCTTCGCGCAGGGCCGTGACCACGCCGCGCACGGTGCGCGGGCCCAGCGGCACCGACACGTGGTCGCCGACGACCAGCTCCAGGCCCTCCGGCTCGGCGTAGTCGAAGGCCTCGGGCAGCGGCATGGGCAGCAGGACGGAGGCGATGCGCGGCATGAGACCCGCCTTCTGCAACGGAAACGTCGCCGCGTCGAGACGGCCCGCGCTCACATCGCGGCGAACCTCATCAAGCCCGCGTTAACCGAAACAGGGCTTCATCGGCCTCGCCTGACGCGTGCAGGTGATCACGACAGTGAGGGGTCATGAGCGAATCCAGCCAGGCGATGGTCCAGCCGCAGATCGATCCCGATCTGGTCCGCGACTTTCTTCGTGAACAGCCCGACGTGCTGCGCGAGGACACCGACCTGCTGGCCGACCTGGGCCTGAAGCTCGACACCGGCAACGTCGTCGAGTTCGGTCACGTGGCCATCGCCCGCGCCGCCGCCGCCCGCGAACGCGAGGCCGAGGTGCGCAAGACCATCGAGGACACCGCCCGCGCCAACATGTCGGCCCAGGCCCAGGTGCACGCCGCGGTCATCGACCTGCTCGACGCCCGCAACCATTCCGACCTCGCCCGCCGCGTCGACGAGATGGCCGCCCTGCGCTTCAGCCTCGCCGCCGGCACGGTGGCCCTGGAAGGCCCCGCCCGCGTGCCCGCCGGCTGGCACGCCCTGGTCGACGGCCAGGTCGACATGATCATGGGCGACCATGGCGTGGCCCGCATGGGCTTCTTCGCCCCGGCGCTCGGCCTGTTCGGCGACAAGCTCGACACCATCCGCAGCATGGCGCTGGTCCGCATGGCCCTGTGGGAGCCCTCCCGCCAGGGCGTCCTGGCCTTCGGCTCCACCGACCCCGAAGCCTTCACCCCCGACATGGGCTCCGACCTCGTGGCCTTCCTGGCCCGCGTCGTCGAGCGCACGGCCGAGCGTTGGCCGGTGCCCTAATGAAATCCTCCCCCTCTGGGGGAGGTGGTCCGCAGGACCGGAGGGGGGGCGGTTTCAGCTTCCGAAAAGCTGACCGGCCTTGCCCCCACTCCCCCCTCCGTCGCCTTCGGCGACACCTCCCCCAGAGGGCGAGGATCTAGATGCACGCCCGCGAAGCCCTGGCCGCCTGGCTCACCCACCTGGCCGACGAGCGCCGCGCCTCGCCGCGCACGGTGCGGGCCTATGGCGACAACGTGCTGGCCTATCTGAACTTCATCGAGGGCCACAACGGCGGAAGCCTGTCGCTGGCCGATCTCGGCGCCGTCTCGGCCGCCGACCTGCGGGCCTATCTGGCGTTCCGGCGCTCGGGCGACCATCCGCTGTCGCCGCGCTCGGTCAGCCAGAGCCTGTCGTCGATCCGCGCCTTCCACCGCTTTCTCGATGCGCGCCTGTCGACGCCCAACGCCGCCATCGGCCTGGTGCGCGGCCCGCGCATCAAGGTCGGCGCGCCGCGTCCCGTGTCCGAAGACCAGGCCCGCGGCCTGCTGGCCGAGATCGCGCTGGATCCCGACCGCGAAGAGTGGGAGGCCGCCCGCGACGAGGCGGTGCTGACCCTGCTCTGGGGCTGCGGCCTGCGGATCTCCGAAGGCCTGTCGCTGACCCGCGCCGACGCGCCGCTGGCGCAGACGCTGCGGATCACCGGCAAGGGCGGCAAGACCCGGATCGTGCCGGTGCTCGACGCGGTACGCGCGGCGGTCGACGCCTATCTGGCCGTCCTGCCCTTCGTGCTGGCGCCGGACGAGCCGCTGTTCCGGGCCAAGCGCGGCGGGCCGCTGTCGCCGCGCCACGTGCAGGCGGCCATGCAGGTGCTGCGCGGGCGCCTGGGCCTTTCCGACCGCGCCACGCCCCACGCCCTGCGCCACAGCTTCGCCACCCACCTGCTGGGCGCCGGCGCCGACCTGCGCTCGATCCAGGACCTCTTGGGCCACGCCTCGCTGTCGACGACCCAGCGCTACACCCAGGTCGACGCCGAGGGCCTGCTGGCGGCGTATGGCAAGGCGCATCCGAGGGCGTAAGCGCCCCCTCTCCCCCTCTTCCCGTCATTCCCGCCCTTGTGGCGAGAATGACGGGAGATTTGAGAAGCCTCAGCTCAAATCCCTCTCCTCCAGCGCCGCCAGCAGCGCCGCCAGCTTGTCCACCTCCGGCTGCAACGCCGGGTCCAGCCGGGCCTTGGGCGGGTCGGCCTGGACGTAGACGAGGTTCACCGTCTCGTTGGGATCGGCGACCAGGTCGTACATCTCCCACTCCTGGCCCACCCGGCCCGACGGGTCGAAATAGCGGGTCAGCTTGTGGGTCAAGGTGCGCACCGAGCGCACGTGGTTGGGCTGGCGCACCGAGCCGGGGGCGATGTCGACCGGCGGGCGGGCGGGATTGCCCTGGCGCACCTTCTCGACCGCCACGTCGAACACCGCGTATTCCTTCTCGCACTTGGTGTTGTGCGGATTGTTCAGCGGCGCCAGGGGCGCGGTGATCTCGTCGTCGGTGATGAAGAGCACGCCCTGCCGCTCGCTGCCGTCCGGCTCGATCACCCGGTTGGTCTCGCCGCGGATCAGCGGCGTGAGGTTGGCGCCCGGCAGAGGCGGCACGGGCCGGGTCTTGGCCAGCACGCCGGCGATGGCGTCGCGCTCGGCTTCGGCGACGCCGGCCAGGCCCAGGATGGTCGGCACGATGTCGGCGTGGCTGGTCAGGGCCTCCTTGGCCAGCGGAACGCCGTCGGGCAGGCCGGCCGGCGCCAGGCTCGGCGGGAAGCGCACGACCACCGGCACATGCAGCACCTCCTGGTAGGCGGTGTGCCACTTTTCAAGCATCATGCCGTGGGCGCCGGCCATCTCGCCGTGGTCGGTGAGGAAGACCACGATGGTGTTGTCGGCCTGGCCGGTGGCTTCCAGCGTCTCCAGCACGGCGGCGATGTGCACGTCGACCACGCTGTGCAGCCAGCCATAGAGCTGGACGAAGGCCTCGACCCCGCCGCGCGGATCGCCGGTCAGCTGGAACGGGATCGGCCCTTGCAGGGCGATGTCGGCCGCCGCCTCCAGCGCCTTGTCGGTATCGGTGATCCCCATGCCGCGCGCGACGTTGAAGCCGGTCTTGGAATTGAGCGCCAGGCCCATCTTCCAGGCGTAGTCGTGCTGGGCCGAGGGTTTGGTCGACAGGTCCTCGTCCCAGGTCGGCGGCACATGCCCGCATTCCTGGGAGAAGCCGCCCGGATTGAGCGGGACGGTCGCCGTGCCCGCCGTCGGCGGCGGGGTGCGCTGGCCCTGCAACGGTACGGTCAGCGGGTTGAAGATGCCCTGCACGCCGCTGTCGTCGGGCTTGGGCAGGGCCTGGCCGATCACCGCCGGATAGGTGGCGATGTCGTGGGGGTTGGTGAACGAGGCCACCGCGAACCACGGCTTCAGGTCGGCCGGATCCGGACCCGAGGCGTACGGGTCATGCGACTGGGCGGTGGCGCTGGCCCGGTCGTAGTTCACCGCCAGGGCCTGGCGGCGGATGAAGGCGCAGGCGGTGTCGGAGAAGCCGGCGTCGCGATAGAGGCCCAGGTTGTTGATCGCCGCCCCGTGCGGCTCGGGCCAGCTCTCTTCCCAGTCGTCGAAGCCGTAATCCTCCAGCGTATGGCGGACCGGATCGCTGACGTGCCACTTGCCGAAGTAGTGGGTGGTGTAGCCGGCCTCGCGCATCCAGTTGCCCAGGGTCGGGATGCCGCCCTGCGCCAGCCACGGGAAGTTGGGCGAATCCCCGCTCTTGAACAGGCCGTCGGTCTGGGTGACGCCGGTGCGCGTGCCGTACTGGCCGGTATAGATCACCGTGCGGCTGGGCGTGCAGGCGCTGGCGGCGATGGTGTGGTTGGCCAGCAGCACGGCGTTGTCGCGCAGGGCCGCCAGGCCCGGAAAGTGCTGGATGTAGTCGTTGTCCGGCTTCAGCGGCTGGAAGCCCAGCACATCCTTCAGCCCTTCGGCCAGGCCGTGGGCGGCGCCATAGGAGAAGCGCGGAAAGCGATACTGGTCGCAGGTGATCAGCAGGATGTTGGGTCGCTTGGTCATGTCGGCCTCCCCTCGGACGCTCGTCGGCCCCCGAATGTCGGCAAGCTGACGCTGAAGTTGTGACAGGACTGTGCTCGCCTTCACAGAGCGATGTTTTCCTCCGCGCGCCGCCCGTCGGGAAAACCGCCGTTCGCCCTGCGACAAGGAGTCGCGCGGGTTGGGGAAAAAGCCGCGCTTAACCACGCTTTTACCGCGCGCCCTGCTTTGTGGATTCAAAGATGAAACACCTCCGCGAAGCCAGTGCGCGCGAGAGGACGCTGAAAGCGGGACAGTCCTGATGAAGCTCGACGATCTGAAGATCGCCACCAAGGTGATGCTGCCGGCCATCGTGCTGGCGCTCGTCGCCGTCGCCTGCGTGGGCATGGGCGTGTGGCAGCAGAAGAAGCTGGAAGCCACCACCTCGACCATCGTGCAGCAGCGCGCCCCGGCCGAGCTGGAAATGGCCCGCTTCAACCGTCGCGTCGCAAGCATCGGCTACGCCGCCTATCGCACCGTCGCCAACGAAGGCGCGTCCGACGCGGCCAAGCAGGCCTCGCAGGAAATCGACGACGCGCTGAAGAGCGGCAACGAGCGCCTCGACAAGGTCGTCCAGGCCGAGCCGAGCACCGCCAAGGACGTCGCCGGCTTCCGCGCCCGCTTCAAGAAGGTCTACGACAGCGGCCGCCAGGGCGCCGATCTGGGCCTGCAGGACGCCAACGAGGCCGGCATCATGGTCATGGCCGTGATCGATCCGGACATCACCGCGCTGACCAAGGACGTGTCGGACTGGACCGACAAGCATACCGCGCAGACCCAGGCCATCGTCGCCAAGGCCAGCAAGGACGCCCAGACCGGCGTCATGCTGACCATCCTGGTCGGCCTGATCTCGGCCGCCGCCGCCCTGGCCTACGCCGTGTGGATCGGCCGCAGCAAGATCTCGCGCCCGCTGGTGCAGCTGTCCAGGACCATGGAGATCCTGGCCCAGGGCTCGGTGGACGTCGAGGTCAACGGCGCCCAGCGCCGTGACGAAGTCGGCGCCATGGCCCGCTCGGTCCAGGTCTTCAAGGACAACGCCCTGGCCCTGCGCACCGCCGAGGCCGCCCAGCAGCGCGCCGCCGCCGAGACCGAGGCCGAGCGCCGCCGCAACGAACAGGTTCGCGAAGCCGCCGCCAAGGAGCAGGCCTTCGTGATGGAAGAGATCGCCACGGGCCTGAACCGCCTGGCCGAAGGCGACCTGACCTACCGCGTCGACGCCGCCTTCCCGGCCGACTACAAGCGCCTGCAGTCCGACTTCAACGGCGCCATCGCCCAGATGGAAGAGGCGATGCGCACCATCGTCCACGCCGCCAACGGCATCGGCGCCGGCAGCGACGAGATCGCCTCGGCCGCCGACGACCTGTCGCGCCGCAGCGAGCAGCAGGCCGCCAGCCTGGAAGAGACCGCCGCGGCCCTGGACGAGATCACCGCCACCGTGAAGCGCTCGTCGGCCGGCGCGCAGGAGGCCTCGCGCGTGGTCAGCTCGACCCGCACCGACGCCGAACGCTCCAGCGTCGTCGTCAAGGGCGCCGTCGACGCCATGCAGCAGATCGAGAAGTCCTCGACCGAGATCAGCCAGATCATCGGCGTGATCGACGAGATCGCCTTCCAGACCAACCTTCTGGCCCTGAACGCGGGCGTCGAAGCCGCTCGCGCCGGCGACGCCGGCAAGGGCTTCGCGGTCGTGGCCCAGGAAGTGCGGGCCCTGGCCCAGCGCTCGGCCGAGGCCGCCAAGGAGATCAAGACCCTGATCTCGACCTCGTCGCAGCAGGTCAATCAGGGCGTGTCGATGGTCGGCCAGACCGGCGAGGCCCTGCAGGCCATCGTCAGCAAGGTCGGCGAGATCGACGCCCTGGTCAGCGAGATCGCGGCCTCGGGCCAGGAGCAGGCCACCGGCCTCAACCAGGTCAACGCCGCCGTCAACCAGATGGACCAGACCGTCCAGCAGAACGCCGCCATGGTCGAGCAATCGACGGCCGCCAGCCACTCGCTGAAGGGCGAGGCCAACGGCCTGATGCAGATGATCTCGCGCTTCCAGGTCTCGGGCGCCGAAGCCCGCCGCGCCTCGGCCGGCGGCGGTTCGACCCGCCGCGCCGCCGCCCCGCCCCCGGTCTCGCGTCCGGCCCCGGCCGCCGCCAAGCCGGCGGTGTCGCTGGCCGGCGCCGACAGCCGCCCGGGCGTCAACCCGGTCCGCTCGGCCCAGGCCAAGCTCGCCGCCTTCGCCTCGTCGGCCCCGAGCGACGACTGGGAAGAATTCTGATCGCGTAACCGCCCCCGGGTATCGGGGGCGTATCCTCCCTGAACTTCAGAGCCCCGCCAGCGCCAGCCGGCGGGGTTTTTTCCTGGCCTCCGAGAAGCAAAAAAGCTCGTCATCCCGGCCGAAGCGCAGCGTAGAGCCGGCCGGGGTGACGAACCAAATTAGCTTGAGAACAAGTTCATCGGCTCACCGCCATCGGCGTGTCCACCGGGGAGCCGCGCTTGGAGGCGGCCAGCAGGACAGCGGACAAAAGCATGGCGGGGCTCCGTTGCCGAAACCCCGCCACTCCGCGCCCGATGGAACGGGCGCGCTTCCTAGTTGTCGGACAGACGCGAGGCCTTAGGCCTGCATCGTCCAGCCTTCGACGCCCATGGCCGCCTGGCGGATGGCTTCCGAGCGGGTGGGGTGCGGGTGGCAGGTGCGGGCGACGTCTTCCGACGAACCGCCGAACTCCATGGCCACGCAGATCTCGGCGATCATGTCGCCGACGTTGGGACCCACGGCGTGGGCGCCCAGGATGCGGTCGGTCTTGGCGTCGGCCAGCACCTTCACGAAGCCGTCGGTCTCGTGGTTGATCTTGGCGCGGCTGTTGGCCAGGAACGGGAACTTGCCGACCTTGTAGGCGACGCCCGCGGCCTTCAGTTCGTCTTCCGTCTTACCGACGGTGGCGACTTCCGGCTTGGTGTAGATGACGCCCGGGATGATGTCGTAGTTCACGTGGCCGGCCTTGCCCGCGATCAGCTCGATGCAGGCCACGGCCTCGTCCTCGGCCTTGTGGGCCAGCATCGGGCCCGAGGTCACGTCGCCAATGACCCAGATCCCGTCGACGCCGGTCTTGTAGTGGTCGTTGGCGATGACGCCGCGCTTGTCGGGGGTGATGCCCACGGTTTCCAGGCCCAGGCCTTGGGTGAACGGGCGACGGCCGATGGCCACCAGCACGTAGTCGGCCTGCAGGGTCTCGGCTTCGCCGCCGGCGACCGGCTCCAGGGTCAGTTCGGCCTGCTTGCCCTTGTCGGCCGCGCCGGTGACCTTGGCGCCGAGCTTGAACTTGAAGCCCTGCTTGCCGAGGATCTTCTGGAAGGCGTTGGCCACTTCGGTGTCGGTGCCCGGCAGGATGCGGTCCAGGTACTCGACGACGGTGACTTCCGCGCCCAGGCGACGCCACACCGAACCCAGCTCCAGGCCGATGACGCCGGCGCCGACCACGATCAGGCTCTTGGGCACGGTCGGCAGGCTCAGCGCGCCCGTCGAGTCGACGATGCGGCCAGCGTTGTCGACGGCGACGCCCGGCAGCGGGGTCGGCTCCGAGCCGGTGGCGATGACGATGTTCTTGGTCTCGAGGACGCGTTCCGAACCGTCTTCGGCCTTCACGACGACCTTGCCGGGTCCGTCGATGCGGCCCCAGCCCTTCACGTACTCGACCTTGTTCTTCTTCATGATGAACTCGACGCCCTTGGTCAGGGCTTCGACGCTCTCGGCCTTCTGGGCCATCATCTGGTCGAGGTTCAGCTTCGGCTTCACTTCGATGCCGAGCTTGGCGAACTCGCCGCCGGCGGCGGCTTCATAGTATTCCGACGCGTGCAGCAGGGCCTTGGACGGCATGCAACCGACGTTCAGGCAGGTGCCGCCCAGCTTGCCGCGACCTTCGACGATGGCCGCCTTCAGGCCCAGCTGGCCAGCGCGGGTCGCCGCGTTATAGCCGCCGGGGCCGCCCCCGATGATGACGACGTCGTATTGGGCCATGGGATCTTCGCCTTGCAGCAACGCGCCAGGAACGGCGCCGGACAGAAATATGGTGTCGGCAAGACGCTTTGGCAGGCCTTGCCGAGGCGGGGCTACTCCTAGTGCGACGGGGGACAAAACGGAACCCGTTTTTCGCCCTTATGCGTGATCCAGAAAGGGAAATTCCGCCGCGCCGCCCGTGTCTTGGACAGGCGCGCCCTGCCCGGCCCATGGGCATGTTCTTGCCGCCCGCCCACTTTTCCGCGTCGTCCTTGCCGACAGCTTGGCCATGCTCTAGCCATTTCGCCCATCACCGGAGCCCGCCATGCCGCGCGCGCTCCAAATTCAGGACGGCAAGACGCGCCGGTTCAGCGAAACCGGAAGGCGTTCGGGAGGCGACATGCTCAGCACTTGGAAGTCGTGGACCGCGGGGGCGGCCCTCGCGATCGGCGTGATGGCTGGCGGAAACGCCATGGCCCAGGACGCCAAGCCCGCGCCCGACACCGCGGCCAAGGGGGCGCCGGCCGCCGAACTGCCCGCCTTCCCGGCCGACAAGTCGGTCAAGCAGACCACCGTCCTGGCCGGCAAGACCGTCGCCTACACCGCCACGGTCGGCTCGCTGCCGGTGCGCGACGAGAAGGGCAAGAAGATCGCCGAGGTGGTGTTCACCGCCTACACCCTGGACGGCCCGCGCGATCCCAACCGTCCGGTGACCTTCGCCTTCAACGGCGGCCCGGGCGCGGCCTCGGTCTATCTGAACTTCGCGCTCGGTCCCAAGCGCGTGCAGTTCGGCGCCGAGGGCGACAGCCCGTCGGCCCCCACCCGCCTGCAGGACAACCCGGCCAGCTGGATGGACTTCACCGACCTGGTCTTCATCGACGCCGTCGGCACCGGCTTCTCGCGCAGCCTGACCACGCCCGAAGAGACCAAGAAGCGCTTCTACGGCGTCAAGCAGGACATCGACTACCTGTCGCGCATCGTCTTCGACTGGCTGGTCAAGAACGAGCGCCTGCAATCGCCCAAGTACGTCGTCGGCGAAAGCTACGGCGGCTTCCGCGGCCCGCGCCTGACCTACACCCTGCAGACCGACTACGGCGTCGGCATCAACGGCCTGGTCCTCGTCTCGCCGCTGCTGTCGAGCGCCGGCCGCACCGCCCAGGAGATCTCGCCCCTGCCGGCCATGTGGACCCTGCCGTCGATCGCCGCCGCCAAGCTGGAGCGCGAGGGCAAGCTGACCCCGGCCGCCATCAAGGACGTCGAGGACTACACCCGCGGCGAATACATGGTCGACCTGATGAAGGGTTCGGACCCCGCCGCCCTGGATCGCCTGACCAGCAAGGTCTCGGCCATGACCGGCCTTGATCCGACCTATGTCCGCCGCGCCGGCGGCCGGCTGGAGACCCAGTCGTTCCTGCGCGAGGTGTTCCGCCAGACCGGGCGCCTGGGCAGCCGCTACGACAGCAACGTCACCTCGCTGGATCCCTTCCCCTTCGCCCCCGAGCAGGAGATCAACGACCCGATCCTCGACTCGATCATCGCGCCGACCACCAGCGCCATCGTCGACTTCACCACCCGCACCGTCGGCTGGAAGGTCGAGGGCCGCTACGACGCCCTGTCGGGCGAGGTGAACCAGGCCTGGGACCGTGGCCGCGGTCCCGACACCGAGTCCGTCACCGACCTGCGCAAGTCGGTCTCGGTCGACCCCAAGCTGAAGGTGCTGATCGTCCACGGCTACAACGACCTGTCGTGCCCGTTCTTCGCCTCGCGCCTGGTGGTCGACGCCATGCCGGCCACCGCCAATGGCCGCGTGACCCTGTCCAACTATCCCGGCGGCCACATGTTCTACAGCCGCCCCGACAGCGGGGCTGCCTTCCGCGCCGACGTCAAGAAGCTGTACGGCGCCAACTGACGGAGCCTGCGACAACCTCGCCCTTCGACAAGCTCAGGGTGAGGTTTTCTACTGCGCCGCTTTCGCCCTGGTCCTCATCCTGAGCCTGTCGAAGGACGAGGACCACGCAAGGCGAGCGCCATCGACACAGCACCAGGGCCGCTCCGGGAAACCGGGGCGGCCTTTCGCTTGTCGGCGGCCTCGCCCGAGCCCCGCAGAAAAACTGGCCGGTCGCGGAGCCATTCTCCATTTCACCGATAGGAATACGTAGATATCACCGCAACCCAATCGCCGAATGGCGTTATCTCGAATTGAGGGGGCACTACGTGACGATCGGACTTTCGGCCCAAAGGCTCGGCCGCGCCGCCCTGCTGGGCGCGCTTCTTTCCACCACCGCCAGCCTGGCCCTGGCCGCCGAGGCCGATGTCGCGCCCGTCGCGACGGCCCCCGCGGACCCGGCCGATCCGGCCGCGACCGACGATTCCAGCCTGGTCGGACAGGTCTTCGTCACCGCCCGCCGCCGCGAGGAAAGCGCCCAGGAAGTGCCGATCGCCCTGACGGTGACCTCGGCCGAGACCCTGACCCAGACCGGCGTCAACAGCATCGTCGCCCTGACCCAGCTGGTCCCGACGCTGCAGGTGCTGTCGCCCAACCCGCGCAACACCGCCCTGACCATCCGCGGTCTCGGCGCGTCCTACGGCCTGGCCAACGACGGCCTGGAGCAGGGCGTCGGCATCTATGTGGACCAAGTCTACAACTCGCGCCCCGGGGCTGCGACGCTCGACTTCATCGACATCCAGCAGATCGAGGTGCTGCGCGGACCGCAGGGCACGCTGTTCGGCAAGAACACCACCGCCGGCGCGCTGAACATCACCACCCGCGACGCCACCCAGGAGTTCGAGGCCGACGTGGAGGCCAGCTACGGCAGCCTCAACTTCCGCCAGTTCAAGGCCACGGCCGCCGGCCCGATCATCAAGGACAAGCTGGCCGCCCGCCTGTCGTTCGTCGGCACCTGGCGCGACGGCGACCTCTACAATCCCAAGAGCAATACCTACCAGAACGCCCGGGCCAGCACCGGCTATCGCGGCCAGCTGAAGTTCACCCCGAACGAGAAGCTGACGGTCAAGCTCTACGGCGACTACGCCGTCCAGCAGCCCGAGTGCTGCACCCAGGTCTATGTCACGGTCGGCGACACCGCCAAGAACAGCAACCTGGAATACGCCTTCCTCGCCGCCGGCAAGAACTACACGGTGGCCAGCACCAACCCCTATGACCGCATCTCCGACATCGACGACCCGATCCAGGCCGACCAGTGGGTCAACGGCCTGTCGGCGGTGGCCGACTACGACTTCGGTCCGGTGACCCTGACTTCGGTCACCGCCCACCGCGAGTGGGACTGGGAGCCGCGCAACGACCGCGACTACACCGCGCTGGACGTCACCCGCCGCTCCAACAACCCCTCGCACCAGAAGCAGTTCAGCCAGGAGTTCCGCCTGTCCAACAATGGCGGCCAGGCCTTCGACTGGACCGTCGGACTCTATTACTTCGACCAGAACGTCACCACCCACGGCGTCACCGAATACGGCTCGGACGCCTCGTACTGGCTGCTGCCGGGCACGCCCGAGGCCTCTGTTCCGGCGCTGCTCGACGGCTACACCGTCTTCAACGACAGCACGATCGACACCACCAGCTACGCCGCCTTCGGCCAGCTGACCTGGAAGGTCAACGACCGCCTCAGCGTCACGCCCGGCGTGCGCTTCACCCAGGAAAAGAAGGACGGCACGTACGTCCAGACCACCACCGGCGGCCTGGCCAACCCCACCGCGGCCCAGAACACCCGCCGCCTGGGCATCGCTCGCCCGCAGAACTTCTCGGCCAAGACCGACGACGGCGCCTGGTCGGGCCAGATCGCCGTGGTCTACGCCCTGAGCAAGGACATCAACGCCTACGCCACCGTCTCCAGCGGCAACAAGTCGGGCGGCATCAACATGACGTCCCTGCCGCTGACCAGCGCCAACCTGCCCTCGCAGCAGGCCGCGGTGATCCGCCCCGAGAAGGTGACGACGATCGACGTCGGCCTGAAGACCCAGTGGTTCGACCGCCTGCTGACGGCCAACCTCGCCGCCTTCGCCACCGACGTGAAGGACTTCCAGGCCAACGTCGTCGACAGCGGCCCCGGCGCCCTGCGCGGCTACCTGGCCAACGTCAAGAAGGTCGAGGTGCGCGGCGTCGAGCTCGACGCCACCACCCGTTCGATCGGCGGCTTCAAGTTCTACGGCAACCTGGCCTGGACCGAGGGCAAGTACGCCGACTTCGTCAACGGCCCCTGCCCGCTCGAGCGGATCGGCGCCTCGACCGCCCAGTGCGACCTGTCGGGCCGCCCGCTGCCGGGCCTGTCGAAGTGGGCCGGATCGGCCGGGGCGGAATATCGCCAGGACGCCAGTCTGGGCCGCCTGACCGGCGAGGTCTATGCCGGCGTCGACGCCAGCTTCCGCTCCAACTACTACGCCGACAGCTCGGACTCGCGGTACTCGATCATCAAGGCCTACGAGATCGTCAACCTGCGGGCCGGCTTCAAGTCGCAGGCGGGCTGGGAAGCGTTCGTCTCGGTGCGCAACGCCTTCGACGCCGAGTACCTGCAGAACATCACCGTGGTCTCGGGCAATTCGGGCCTCGTCGTCGGCACGCCAGGCGACGCCCGCGCGGTCGCCTTCACCCTGCGCGCCAGCTACTAGGCGCCGGGCTCGAAGCAAGGATCGGGGGCGGCCTCTCGCGGGGCCGCCCCTTTTTCGCGCCTACTTCACCGCCGCGTTGCCGCCGTCGACGAATAGGGCCGAGCCGGCGACGAAGCTGGCCAAGGGGCTGGCCAGGAACAGGGCCGCGCTGGCGATCTCGTCGGGATGGGCGATGCGCTTCAAGGCATGCAGGCCGGCGGCCCACTCCTTCTGCGCCGCGTCGCCGCCCATCGGCGTGTCGGTTCCGCCCGGCAGCAGGGCGTTGGCGCGGATCCCTCGCGCGCCGTAGTCGGCGGTCAGCCCCTTCACCAGGCCCATCAGCCCGGCCTTCGACGCGCCGTAGGCGGCCATGCCGGGGATGCCGACGCTGGTCCCCACGAAGGTCGAGACGAAGACCAACGAGCCGCCGCCGCGCGCCAGCATGGCCGGGACCTGGAACCGGGCGCCGAGAAAGGCCGAGGTCAGGTTGGCGGCCAGCACCGCGTTCCAGTCGTCCAGCGCGATGTCGGCGAGCGGCGCATAGGGGCCGACCGCGCCGGCGTTGTTGATGGCGATGTCCAGCCCGCCGAACCGCTCGACGGCGGCGGCGACCAGGGCCTCGTGGGTGGCCGGATCGACGACGTCGCCGGTCACCGCATGGACCTGCCCACCGACGGCGCGGATCTCCTCGGCGACGATCTCCAGGGCGTGGCCGCCCCGGGCGTTGATCACCACCGCCGCGCCCTCGGCGGCCAGCCGCAGGGCGGTGGCCCGGCCGATCCCCGACGACGCGCCGGTGACGATCGCGACCTTGTTGTTCAGCATCGACATGCTTGCCTCCTCATCTGGAGGCCAGGGTCCGGGAAACGGCGTGGAGTGGCCACCCGGATCCTGCTGCGGCCTCAGGCGTAGGCCGGATCGGCGGCGTTGATATCGGCGGGCGCCGCGCCGCGCAGGTTCTGGCGGCGCCAGGCGTTGGGGCTGATGTCGAAGGCGCGGCGGAAGCGGTTCGACAGGTGGGCCTGGTCGGAGAACCCACAAGCAATCGCGATGCGGCCCAGCGGCTCGGCCGAGTCCAGCATCATCGTGCGGGCCTGTTCCAGGCGCAGATTGAGGATGTGGTCGCGCGGGGCCATGCCGTAGCTGGCGGCGAAGGCGCGCGAGAAGTGGCTGACGCTGAGCTTGGCGATGGCGGCCAGGTCCGTCACGCGCATCGAGCCGTCGAGATTGGCGGAGAGGTGGGCGTCGATGCGGCGCATCTGCCAGGGGGCCAGGCCCCCACGATCCAGCTCGCCCGGGGCGGCGGCTTCCAGGAGACGCAGGCCTTCGCGCTGGACCAGGGCCATGGCTTCCTGGATGCGGCGTTCAGCTTCCGAACGGTCCTCGCGGGCGGCGCGCTGGGCGTCGCGCAGCAGGTCGGCGATGCGCTTGGGCAGGGCGCTGACCTGCACGTCCTCGCGGGGGGCGAAGCTGCGCGAGGTTTCACCGGTCTGGGCGGCGCGGGCGGTCATCGTCTGGGTGGCGAACATGGTCTCAAATCTCCCCTGGCGGGCCCGGCGGCCGCGGCGTCGAAGGAGAGAATGGCGGGGCTTGAATGATCGCGAAACGGAAATGATGGAAAGCTATCTTTTCCATTTTTTACACACTGACCGTGAGGTCTTGGACATTCCGGTCGCGATTTCACGGCCGGCTTGTCCCAGTTGCGGGCTGGGCCGGCGCGGCCGGGCGCCCATCTATCGGCGGCAAGCCACGAGGCCATCCATGACGCCCCCGATGACGACCAAGCCCCCGCCCCTGACCACCAGCCGCTGGTTCAACAGCAAGGCGCCGCTCGACCTGCCCGCCCTGGCCGGCCGGGTGGTGGCGGTCTACGCCTTCCAGATGCTGTGCCCCGGCTGCGTGGCCAACGCCCTGCCCCAGGCCCAGCGCCTGCGCGAGGCCTTCCCGGAGTCCGATCTGGCGGTCATCGGCCTGCACACGGTGTTCGAGCACCACGAAGCCAACACCCCTGCCGCCCTCGAGGCCTTCCTGCACGAGTATCGCATCAAGTTCCCGGTCGGGATCGACGCCCCCGACCCGAACGGCGGCCCGATCCCCCAGACCATGCGGGGCTACGCTCTGCAGGGCACGCCCAGCCTGCTGCTGTTCGACCGCCAGGGCCGCCTCGTCCACAAGCTGTTCGGCCACCCGCCGGACCTGACCCTGGGCGCGGCCGTCCAGGCCCTGGTGCAGTCTGGCGCGGCGGCTTCACCGGGCGCACAGGCAGAAGTGGAAGACGGCTGCGCGGACGGCGTCTGCGCCGCGCCCGTCGGCTAGCGCCTCAGCGGAAACCTCTTCCTTCGACAAGCTCAGGATGAGGTTTCCTATCCCGAACGCATCAATGATCCTCACCCTGAGCCGGTCGAAGGGCGAGGATCACGCTGCCCCCCTACCGCGCCAGCCGCCCGTCGCTCAGCGCCGCCGGCTCGAAGCGGAAGATCACCTCCGGGTCAGGCTCGGGCACGCCCTTGAGGATCTTCTTGCCCGCCGCGCCGTTCGGCGCGGCCGCGTGCAGCAGCCAGCGGATGATGTTCAGCCGGGCGGCCTTCTTGTGGTCGGCCCGGACGCACACCCACGGCGCGGCCTCGGTGTGGGTGCGGTTCAGCATGTCGTCGCGGGCGGCGGTGTAGTCGTCCCACTTCTCCTGGGCGACGGCGTCGAGCGAGCTGGTCTTGAAGGCCTTCAGCGGGTCGTCGCGCCGGGCCTTCAGCCTTTCGGCCTGGGTGTCCTTGCCGATGTCGAGCCAGAACTTCGACAGCCGCATGCCGTTCTCGACCAGCATCCGCTCGAAGCCGGGCACGTCGCGCAGGAACTGCTCCTGCTGCTGGGGCGCCGAAAAGCCCATCACCCGCTCGACCCCGGCCCGGTTGTACCAGGAGCGGTTGAAGATCACCGCCTCGCCGCAGGCCGGCAGCCATTCCACATAGCGCTGGAAGTACCACTCGCTGGCCTCCCGATCGCTGGGCTTGGGCAGGGCCGCCACGATCGTCTGCCGTCGGTGCAGGTGCTCGGTGATCCGGGCGATGGCGCCGTCCTTGCCGGCGGCGTCGCGGCCCTCGAAGATCGCCAGCAGCTTCCACTGCTTGTCGATGGCGTGCTTCTGCAGGGCGATCAGCGCCACCTGAAGGTCGCGCAGTTCCTCGTCGTAGTCGCGGGTTCTGGTCATGCCCACTCCTTGCTTGCGGCCAGAGCCTACCCCCGGAAACCGAACCTGCGCTAGAAAGAGCGCATGATCCGCCTCTTCGTGCCCCAGCCGCTGTCCAAGGACGCCGGAATCGCTCCGACCCAGGAGCAGTCTCGCTATCTCGTTCAGGTCATGCGCCTTGGCGTCGGCGACCAGATCCTGGTGTTCAACGGAACCGACGGCGAGTGGCGCGCCAGCCTGGTCGACGCCGGCAAGCGCGGCTGCCTGCTGAAGGCGCAGGAGCAGACCCGCGAGCAGACCACGCCGCCCGACCTCGAGCTCATCGTCGCCATGGTCAAGCGCGGCCGGGTCGAGACCATCGTCGAGAAGGCCGCCGAACTGGGCGCCCGCCGGGTGCGCCTGACGGTCACCCGCCGCACCAATGTCGACTACATGAAGCTGGCTCGCCTGGACGCCATCGCCATTGAGGCCGCCGAGCAGACCGGCCGCCTCGACGTGCCGGCGATCCTGGATCCCGAGAAGCTCGACAAGATCCTCGACGGCTGGGACGAAGGCCGGCGCCTGGTGTTCTGCGACGAGGGCGGCGACGCGAGGCCCGCCATCGAGGCCCTGGCCGGTACGGGCGGTCCCGCCGCCATCCTGATCGGCCCCGAAGGCGGCTTCGCCCCGGAGGAGCGCGAACGCCTGCGCTCCCTGCCCTTCGTGACGCCGGTGTCGCTGGGCCCGCGCATCCTGCGGGCCGATACGGCCGCGATCAGCGCCATGACCCTGTGGCAGGCCGCGGCGGGGGATTGGCGCTAGAAGATCCTCCCCCTGGGGGAGGTGGCCCGAAGGGCCGGAGGGGGGACGTTTTCAACCGCCGCAGACGTCGGCCAATCTCACAACCGCTCCCCTCTCCGTTGGCTTCGCCGACACCTCTCCCACAGGGAGAGGATCGTTGAGACCGAACGGTAACGCTAATTGTAGCGGACCCCCTTGAGGTCGGCTAAGACAGCGCCCAACTGCGCTCCACGCCTGTCGTGGCGGTCGGGGGGAAATGGGCCCCTCCCCTCCTGTGGCGTTCGATTTTAGGGGAGACGGCGATGGCCGACACCGCCAGCCTGGATCAGCGCCCGCTGACCCTCGAAGACCTGACCGCCTACTTCGCCAAGGGCTCCAAGCCCAGGTCCGCCTTCCGCGTCGGCGCCGAGCACGAGAAGTTCGGCTTCTATCTCGGTTCCCACGCGCCGGTGCCCTACTACGGCGACAAGGGCGTGCACGCCCTGCTGGTGGGCCTGCAGCGCTTCGGCTGGAAGCCGGTGATGGAGGGCGATGTGATCATCGGCCTCGAGCGCAACGGCGCCAATGTCAGCCTGGAACCCGGCGGCCAGTTCGAGCTTTCGGGCGCTCCGCTGCTGACCATGCACGACATCTGCGAGGAGACCGGCGGCCACCTCGACGAGGTCAAGGCCGTGGCCGACGAGCTGGGCCTGGGCTTCCTCGGCGTCGGCTTCTCGCCGCAGTGGAAGCGCGAGGACGTGCCGGTGATGCCCAAGGGCCGGTACGTGATCATGCGCAACTACATGCCCAAGGTCGGCAATCTCGGCCTCGACATGATGCTGCGCACCTGCACGGTGCAGGCCAATCTCGACTTCGAGAGCGAAGCCGACATGGTCGCCAAGTTCCGCATGAGCCTGGCCCTGCAGCCGATCGCCACGGCCCTGTTCGCCAATTCTCCGTTCACGGAAGGCAAGCCCAACGGCTTCCTCTCGGCGCGCGCCAACGTCTGGACCGACACCGACCCCAACCGCACGGGCCTCTTGTCGTTCGTCTTCGAGGACGGCTTCGGCTTCGAGCGCTACGCCCAATACATGCTGGACGTGCCGATGTATTTCGCCAAGCGCGGCGACCGCTACATCGACCTGGCCGGCCGCTCCTTCCGCGACTTCATCGACGGCAAGATCGAGGAAGTCGGCGGCGAGCGCGCCACCATCAAGGACTGGGCCGACCACGCCACCACGGCGTTCCCCGAGGTCCGCCTGAAGACCTACCTGGAAATGCGCGGCGCCGACGCGGGTCCGTGGAGCCGCCTCTGCGCCCTGCCCGCCCTGTGGACCGGCGTGTTCTACGACGACGCCGCGCTCGCCGCCGCCTGGGACCTGGCCAAGGACTGGACGGTGGAAGACCGCGAAGGCCTGCGCCGCGATGTGCCGACCCTGGGCCTGAAGGCCAAGATCGCCGGCCGCACCGTCCAGGACGTGGCCAAGGACTTCGTCGCCATCGCCAAGCAGGGCCTGAAGGCCCGCGGCCAGCTGAACGGCGGCTTCCTCGACGAGTCGATCTATCTGGGCGAACTGGAAGAGATCGCCGACAGCGGGATCACGCCCGCCGAACGCCTGCTGGAGAAGTTCCACGGCCCGTGGGGCGGCGACATCGGCAAGCTGTTCGACGAAGGGGCCTACTAAAAGATGCTCCCCCTGAAGGGGGAGCTGTCGCGGAGCGACTGAGGGGGAAGTTTCAGCGGCGCGTCAGCAACGGCTTCCCCCTCCGGGCCACCTCCCCCTTCGGGAGAAGGATCTTATCTGAGCATCCCCAGCGCGATCCCGACCTGGCCGCCGATATAGAGGAACCACACGGCCCAGGCCGTGAGCTTCGCCGAACCCAGCAGCTTGGCGTTCTTGAAGAGGTCGAAGGCCAGGATCGCGTCCGAGGCCATGAAGGCCACGGCCCCGACCGTGGCGGGCCAGCGCACGGCGGGCAGGGCGGCCGCCGAGACCACCATGGCCAGGATCGCCGCCACATAGGCCAGCACCGCCGGCCGCAGCGGCCCCAGCGATCCCCACAGCCGCCGCAGCATCACCGCGCCGACCAGGGCCGCGACCGGGGCCAGCACGAAGAAGGCCTGGCTGGGCGCCGCGCGCTCGCGCCAGAAGACGATCACATAGACGACGTGCCCGGCCAGGAACGCCGCCAGGCCGAACGGCAGCCAGCGCTTGGGATCGCCGGCCAGGAAGGCGTCGCCCAGCGCGCACAGGGTCAGGGCCACGGCCAGCAGGACCGTGCCGCCCTCCAGATAGGCCAGCACCGCCAGGGCGCCGGTGGACGCCGTCTTGACGAGCGTGCGCAGGAACGACGGCGGACGTTCCACCAGCGCCAGGCCGTAGGCCAGGGCGCAGACGCCGCAGATCGTCCACAGAACCTGGTCAGTCATCCTTGGAGAGCTTGGCGAGGAAGGCCTGGGCGGCGTCCTTGTGGCGGGCCTTGAGGTTCTTGCCGACGATGGCCAGCAGGGCGGCGATCACGGCGGCGTCGTCGGTGAAGCCCAGCGCCGGCAGCACGTCGGGAATGGCGTCGGTCGGCAGCACGAAATAGGCCAGGGCCGCGAACATCATGCCCTTGGCCGCCGTGGGCGTCTCCGGGTCGCGCGCGCACCACCACAGCGACAGGGCGTCGGCGGCGAACGGCACCTTGGCGGCCACCTTGCGGATCTTCGGCCAGAAGCCGCGCGCCACCCGCTGCTCGTTGACCCGCACCGTGGCCGGCACGAGCGCCTTCCTCGGATCCAGCACGTCGTCGGGCGTGACGCCCGTGTTGACGTCGGGGGATGGTTTGGCGTCGGCGCTCATCGGGTTAAACCGCTCCTCAACACACCAATTAAACGCAACCCCAGGGGAAACGTCCATGAAACTCGACAACACCGTCGCCGCCGTCGTCACCGGCGGCGCCTCGGGCCTCGGCGAAGCCACCGCCCGGGCCCTTGCCGCCCAGGGCGTCAAGGTCGCCATCTTCGACATGAACGAGGCCCGCGGCGAGGAAGTCGCCAAGGAGATCGGGGGCGTCTACTGCAAGGTCAACGTCACCAGCGACGCCGACGTCGACGCCGGCTTCGAAAAGGCCCGCGCCGCCCACGGCCAGGAGCGGATCCTGGTCAACTGCGCCGGCGTCGGCAACGCCGCCAAGACCGCCAGCCGCGACAAGGCCACCGGCGAGACCAAGCACTTCCCGCTCGATATCTTCGACCGCGTCATCCAGATCAACCTGGTCGGCACCTTCCGCTGCATCGCCAAGTCGGCCAAGGGCATGCTCGACCTGGAGCCGCTGCAGGACGGCGAGCGCGGCGCCATCGTCAACACCGCCAGCGTCGCCGGCGAGGACGGCCAGATCGGCCAGGCCGCCTATTCGGCCTCCAAGGGCGGCGTCATCGGCATGACCCTGCCGATCGCCCGCGACCTGATGAACGACGGCATCCGCGTCAACACCATCCTGCCGGGCATCTTCAACACCCCGCTGATGAACGCCGCCCCCGACAACGTGAAAGACGCCCTGGCCGCCTCGGTGCCCTTCCCCAAGCGCCTGGGCAACCCGGCCGAATACGCCCAGCTGGCCCTGACCATGATCACCTGCGGCTACTTCAACGGCGAGGACGTCCGCCTCGACGGCGGCATCCGCATGGCCCCGCGGTAAGCCGTTCAGTCGGCTTCGCCGACCGCTCCTTGCTCCTGCCCCGTGCAACGGGGGAGGTGGCGCGGCGCGGATACGCGCCGTGACGGAGGGGGCGACGGCGGGCACGGCGCCCAGTCTCGCCCCCTCCACCGCTTCGCGGTCCCCCTCTCCCGCAAGCGGGGGAGGAGCCTTCAGAAAACCTCTGGCGCTTTTTAATTACGCGCGTAATCATCGCCTCAACCAGAGGGGGGGAACGCGCCCATGAACCGAACCATCCGCCTCGCCGGCGCCAGCCTGCTGTCTATCCTGATCGCCCTGCCGGCCGGCGCGATGACGCCGCCGCCCCCGCAGGACGGCGCGCCGACGGCCGACGCCTGCGCCGCCCTCGGCTTCGCGACGCGGGTCGACGCGAGCGAAAGCGTGACCGTCTCGGGCGCCCGGACCAAGCGCACGGCCACCCTCGGGCCGCCACCCCCGCCGCCGCCACCGCCACCACCTCCTCCCGTGGCCTACGCCCCGCTGCCGATCCCGCCGGTCAAGGAGCGGAGCGAAGTCGGCGCGCTCGGGTACGCCCCTGCGCGCCCCGCCGTCCTCCCGTCGGTCCCGGTCCAGGCCCCGCGCGACACCGAGCGCTATCCGAACGCCGCCTCCAACCCGATCAAGCGCACGGCCGACGAGCCGGTCTCGACCTTCTCGATCGACGTCGACACCGCCGCCTACGCCAATGTCCGCCGCTTCCTCGACGACGGCCGCCCCGTGCCGCGCGACGCCGTGCGGGTCGAGGAGCTGGTCAACTACTTCGACTACGGCTATCCGCGCCCGGCCTCGGCCGAGACGCCGTTCCGGGCCGCCGTCGCGGTCGTTCCCTCGCCGTGGTCGGCGCAGCGCAAGCTCGTCCACATCGGCCTGCAGGGCTACGAGCGGGCCCGCGCCGACCAGCCGCCGCTGAACCTCGTCTTCCTGGTCGACACCTCCGGCTCCATGCGCGGGCCCGACCGCCTGCCCCTGGCCAAGAAGGCCCTGAACGTGCTGATCGACCAGCTGCGGCCGCAGGACCGGGTGGCTGTCGTCGCCTATGCCGGCTCGGCCGGGGCCGTGCTGGCGCCCACCGACGGCCGCTCGAAGCTGAAGATGCGCTGCGCTCTGGAGGCCCTGCAGTCGGGCGGCTCGACCGCCGGCGGTCAGGGGCTGGAACTGGCCTACGCCCTGGCCCGCCAGAACTTCGACAAGGGCGCGGTCAATCGCGTGATCCTGCTGACCGACGGCGACTTCAACGTCGGGATCGCCGATCCCTCGCGCCTCAAGGACGTGGTCGCCGACCAGCGCAAGAGCGGCGTCTATCTGTCGGTCTACGGCTTCGGGCGCGGCAACTACAACGACGTGATGATGCAGACCCTGGCCCAGAACGGCAACGGCGTCGCGGCCTATGTCGACAGCCTGCGCGAGGCCCGAAAGCTGCTGCGCGACGACTTCGCCAGCAACCTCTTCCCCATCGCCGACGATGTGAAGATCCAGGTCGAGTTCAACCCTCGCGAGGTCGCCGAGTATCGCCTGATCGGCTACGAGACGCGCCTCCTGAACCGCGAGGACTTCAACAACGACCAGGTCGACGCCGGCGAGGTCGGCTCGGGCGCCTCGGTCACCGCGCTCTACGAGATCACCCCGGCCGGCGCGAAGCCGTCGTCGGATCCGCTGCGCTACGGCGAGGCCAAACCCGCTGCGGCCGGCGGCAAGGCGGGCGAGCTGGCCTATCTGAAGGTGCGGTACAAGCCGCCGGGCGGCAGCGTCTCGAAACTGATCGAGCGCCCGATCGGCAAGGCCGACGCCTACGCCAGCCTGGCGGCCGCGCCGGAGGCCACCCGCTTCGCCGTGGCGGTCGCCGCCTACGGCCAGAAGCTGCGCGCCGACCCGTGGCTGGACCCCACCTTCGACTGGCCCGCCGTCACCGCCCTGGCCCAAGGCGCGCGCGGCGACGACCCCTACGGCCTGCGCGCCGAGTTCGTGCAGCTGACGCGGGCGGCCGCGGGGGTGAAGGGAGACTGACAAAACGAAACCCTCCCAGCCAGGCCGGGAGGGTTCGGCGTCTTAGATCCTCCCCCTGAAGGGGGAGGTGGCCCGTAGGGCCGGAGGGGGGACGTTTTCAGCTTCCGCCGAAACTGCTCCTCCCCCGTGCAACGGGGGAGGTGGCGCGGCGCCATCGGCGCCGTGACGGAGGGGGCGAGGGACGGAGCGCCCTGCGCGCCGCCGCCCCCTCCACCGCTTCGCGGTCCCCCTCCCCCGTTTCACGGGGGAGGAGAAAACCTACTTCTTCACCCAGCCGCCGCCGAGCGGCTTCCAGTACTGGCCGGCGGCCAGGCGGGCGTAGAGCTGCTTGGCGGTGGCCTGGCCGGCGGCGTCTGCGGTGACGCCGGTCTTGGCGGCGGTGTCCTTGTAGACGGCCGCGCGGCCGGTGTTGATCTCGGCCACGGCGGCGCGCAGGTCGGCGTCGCCGCCCGACACGATGCCGAGGAAGCCGTCGGCCTGCTCACCGACCGTGCCGGCGGCCTTGGCGGAATCAACGGCGGCCTTGGCGGCGGCCGACTGGGCCATCACGGGGGCGGTGGCGACCGCGCCCAGGGCGGCGGCGATGGCCAAAACCGTCATCGTCTTGCGGATCATGGCGGTCTCCTTGCTTAGAACAGGTTCGGGTTCTGCTGGATCAGCGTCTGGACTTCCTTGTCCAGCCGCACTCGCACGTCGGCGTCCAGCTTGGCGTAGATGTTGATCGGATCGACCTTGACGCGGACGGTCGGGGTGCAGGCCGCAAGGCCTCCCGCCGCCAGCAGGGTCGCGATCAGGACGCGCTTGTGCATGGCTTTGTCTCCAATTCGGGGATTAGGTTGCGCGGTCACGGCTGAACCGGCGCTGAACGGCGTGTTTCCTCGGTCTCTTCCGCGAAACGACGACCCCAGGCGGCCAGAAGCTCGTCGAAATTGAGCGAGGTGTCGAGGGTCAGGTCCACCGGCGTCTTGGCCGGCAGCGGGATCCGCCGCTGGAAGGCCTTGCCGCGGATCAGCTCCAGAATGCCCACCCGGGCCTTCTCGGCCACCTTCGGATCGTGCTCGCCCTTGATATGGAACAGCATGCCCAGGCGCCCGTTCGGCGTCGAGCTGACGCCCGCCTCCAGGGTGTCGAAGGCCAGGTTCTCCATGGCCTGGTAGGCGAAGTCCTGGATGGCGTTGACCGGCGCGTCGGCGGCCGGCTGGTTGTTGGGGTTGCCCGGGCTGTCGCTCTCGCCCTGGTTGGCCTCGACGCCGGTCAGGGCCTCGCGGGCGATAGAGATGCGGCCGGGCTTGATGGCGGCGAGCTTGCCGTCCAGCAGCTTGAAGCCCTTGTCGCTGAACTGGAACGGCAGGCGGCCCGAGACCACCGCGTCCAGCTTGACCTTCTCGGCCAGGGTCGAGCCGGCGGTCAGTTCGCCCAAGTCCAGGCCGTCGATGACGATGACGCCGCTGATCGGGCCGCCGTTCAGCGGCACGTCCACGGGCTCGATCGAGATCTTGCCCTTGGCGGCCGTCAGGCTGGCCTCGCTGACCTTCAGCGAGGTGGCGCCCAGGGTGAACACCGCGCCCACGGCCTCCAGCGGCACGATGGAGTCGATGCGGGTGATCTTCAGGCTCTGGTCGGGGGCGCTGGTCAGCGGGGCCAGGCTGTCGAACTTCACGTCGCCGGCCAGCGTCGCCACGAAGCCCAGCGGGCTGGCGCGGAAGTCGAGCCCCTGCGTCGAGACCTCGCCACTGCTGGTCACGCCCTTGTCGGTCCAGTCGAAGCGGCCCTTGAAGCTGGCCTTGCCCTCGGCCTCGCTGGCGAAGGCGGCCATCGGGCTGACCGCCACCGGCTGCAGGCCCGCCTCCTTGGTGAAGACGATGTTCGAGGCGTCGATGAGCGCCGAGCCGCGACCGCTCTCCACACCGTGGCGGATATCGATGCGGCCCAGGGCGAAACCGCTGGCGGTGCCGACATCGACGCCGCCGCTCCACACGCCCGAGGCCAGGTTGAGCCGCCCCGTCGCCTTGACCGGCTCGAAGCGCCTGGCCGAGGCCGCATCGGTCAGCCGCCCTTCGGTCAGCCGCACCTCCGCGCGGTCGAAGCCCTGACCGCCGCCGACGAAGGTCCCGGCCACGCCCTCGGCCTTGGCTTCGGCGGCCGTGATCGTCCCGCGTCCGTTGGCGAAGCGGGCCTGGGCCTCCCAGCGGCCGCTGGCCACCCGCACCAGCGGCGCGGCGACGGGGCAGAGGTCGAGCGCGATGTCCTGGATCGGCCGCTCGCCGGCCTCGCCCGCCTCGATGGCCGCCACCGTGACCGGCGTGCAGCCGGAGAGGCGGAAATCGAAAACGCCGCCGGCGGCGCGGGCCTGGCCCTTGATCGTGGCGCTGATCCCCTCGGCCGGCGGCACGTCCAGCTTGCCGGCCAGGGTGACGGGCGAGGCGAAACCCCGCGCATCGGCCCGCCAGTCGCTCGCCGTCAAGGTCAGCTCGGGCAGGCCGCCGCCGCCCAGCGCCAGGGTCGCGGCCCCGCGCGAGACGCCGTGCAGGCTTTCCATCAGCCGCCCGCCGCCGGGGGTCAGGGTCGCCTTGGCGCCGCTGGCCGCCGCCAGGGTCACGGGCTTGCCGGCGAAGGCGGCCACGCGGCCCTCGCCGATCTCCAGTCGCAGGTCGTCGGCGTCGAGCGAGAAGTCGGCCAGGGCCTTGCGCGCCGCCGCCGCGTATTCGGGGCTGGGCAGGCCGGCGGTCAGGCGTTCGGCGTCGGGGGCGGCCACCGCCCCGTCGGCCCCGGCCCGGCCGGCCAGGGTCAGGCTCAGGGTCTCGCCCGCCTGGAAGCGCCCCTTGGCGTCCAGCACCAGGGCCGACAGCCCCAGGCCGTCGCGCGCCGCGCGGCCGACGCCGGCGGCCACCTGGATCGGACCCGACACGCTCATCGGACGGCCCTTGGGCGCGCTGAACACGAAGGTCTTGGACTTGATGTCGACGGCCGTGCGGGTCAGGGCCGCGCCGCCGGCCACCGCCCGCTCGGCCGTGCCGCGCAGGCGCGCCGGCCCCAGCACCCGCGCGCCGGCCTTGTCGAAATCCACTCGCAGGGCGTCGCTGTCGAGTTCGGCGATGAAGCTGCGCGCCTCCAGCCCCGGCGCCACCAGCCGTCCGGCCCGGGCCTGGCCCGACAGCCGCGCGGCCGCGCCGCCCTGCGTGAAGTTGCCGGCCACCAGGCCCGCCAGGGTCAGGCGGGTCTCGACGTCGTCGAGGCTGGTCTCGCCGGCCCGAAGGCCCTGGGCCTTGATCGACAGCTTGACGTCGGCCGGCCCCGTGGCCGCCAGCCGCTTGAGGTCGGGATAGGCGACGTCGGCCTCGACCCGGGCGTCGGCGCCCTCCAGGTCGACCTGCTCGGCGTCGAGGGCGTCGATCTGCGCCCGGGCGTCCACCGACAGCCGGTCGCCGCGCTTGCGGGCCTTCAGCATCGCCCCGCGCAGCTCGACCTGCAGGTCGCCGGTGGCGTAGCGCATGGCCGCGATCGCCGCGTCCAGCCGCAGCAGCTGGCCGTCGTCGAGGCTGGCGTCGCCGGTCAGCCGGGCCACGCCCCCCGGGGTCTGCAAGGTGACGCGGGCGTCCTCGACCAGCACGGCCGGCCCGCCTTCCTTCTCCTCGCCGGGTGACTTCAGCGCCTCGTCGATCAGCGGCTGCAGCTTGCCGAAGGTCAGCTTTTGGCCGTCATAGCTCGCCCGCAGGCGCGGGCTGGTGATGCGCACGGCCCGCGTGTCGATGGCGAACGGCCCGCCCGACCACGGGGCCTGCAGGTCGTAGGCCACCTCGATGCGCCTGGCCGAGAAATAGGGATCGTTCTTGGGGCCCAGCCGGATCGAGCCGGCGAAGCCGGACGCATCCAGGCTCTCGACCGAGATCAGGCCCTCGATGCCGCGCTCGGCCAGCCACGCTTCGGCCAGCGCCTGGCTGATCTCGCGCCGGCCGGCATAGGCCGACATGCCCAGGGCGATGAACGCCATCATGGCGAACGACGCCGCCTCCAGCCCCGCATCGGCCAGCGCGGCCTTGCTCAGGCGCGGGCTCCGCGCGGGCTTGGCGGGTTTCTTGACGGAATCGGGGTCGGCGTGCGGCTCGGCCATCGGCCGCACCATGCCGCAAGCCGTGGCGTTTGTGAGGCCTCAGTTCGAGAAAAGTCTGGAAAGCGACGGTTGGGAAATATTCCCGCGGGCGCGGGGCGCGTCATCGCCGTCACACAACCTTTAAAAGATTGTTTTTATTTTTTCCAATCTCAGGTAGATTGTAGCGACATATTCGTCGGGGGGCGAGAATGTGGCGACCAGCCATCTTGTGCGCGTTCTTGATCGCGGGCTTGGCGGGATCCGACGCCGGGCCGGGCTTCAGCACCGCTAGCGCCCACGACTGCCAAGACAAGATCGGTCTCAAGGACTGGAACCCGGCGCTCGGGAAAGCCATCCAGGCCCGACTGAAGGCTCGCGGCTACTATCGCGGCCCGATCGACGGCAAGCTTGGCCCCAAGAGCAGGGCCGCGATGGATGCGTTCCGCACGGAGCGCGGCATGGTCGCCGACCATCGCCTGCACGCCGATTTCATGAAGGAACTTCTCGGCGTCGAAATGGAGCTCGACGACTGGCAGGACCAATACGCCCTGCTCGCGGAACTCGGCATCCCCAGGGAGGCGTCGCCGACGCCCAACCCCTGCCAAGACCTCTACAGCGGCAGGGACCCGGAGCCCACGAACTGATGGCGCAGCCGCTCGCAACCGCGCCGGCCGGCGCGCCCGAAGCCAAGGCCTGCCGATACTGCGCCTCCCCCCTGCTGCCCGGCTCGGTCCTGTGCACCGCGTGCAACCAATGGCAGGAGCTGCGCTACCAGTTTCGGCCGGCGCTGACCCCCGCCGCGATCCTGTCAGTGCTCACCACGACGGTTCCGGTGCTCGTCCTGGCGCTGGCCTTCTTCAAGACCACGCTGCAGGACCCAGGATCGTCGGTGAAGACCAGCGTCCTGGTCTGCACCCGGCAAGACGTCCTGCTCACCGTGTCCAACACCGGCAACCGGGCGGCCGTGCTCATCGACGGCACGGTGACGATGCGCGACGGCGCCTCGGCCGAGCCGGCGGTCCGCCACCTGCGCCGCGACGACCTGCCCATGGTGCTGAAACCGGGCGACCCAAGGCCGCTGTCCCTGGCGATGCAGTTCGCTCCCCCGCTCAACGCCAAGGCGCCGATGCCTCAGAAGCCAATCGAGGGCCGCAAGTGCACCTACGATATCGTCATGAACATCGTCGACTTCAAAGGCGAGAAGCGCACCGCGCCGGGCCAGACCTGCCAATGCCCCTGAACGCCCGCCTCAAGCCGGCGCTGATCGCTTTCGGCGTGCTTCTTGCGATGTCGATCCAGCCCCAGGCCCCGGCGCAGGCCCAGGCCTCGACCCCGCTGTCGGTGTTCCTGGCGCATGTCCGGCCGGTCGACGAGGCCTCGCGCTCGGGCCTGAAGACCTGGACCGACGTCTTCGCTCGGGACATCGACATTGCCGTGCGCAACGCTTCGACCACGAGCTTCGCCACCACGCGGTTCGAGCTGATCAGGAGCGAGGTTTCGCAACCGCCAACGCTCCCGGAGCTGAGGGTCATGCAGCACGGAACACGATCGATCTATGTGGCCAATTCGCTCGGCGCGGCCGGCGTCAACGGGGCCACGCGCGTATCCAGCATGGTCTATCTGGGCGACCTCAAGGGCGACCTGCAAGAGCCCTACATCCAGATCGACCAGTCGGTGAGGACCGCCGACTATACCGCCCAGAAAGACGCACTGACGGTCCTGACGCTCTACGCCCTGGCCAATGAAGCCCACCGCCTGGGTCGAACGCCCGCCTCGTGCCGCCTGCTCCAGCGGGCCTCGACCGTCGCCCGAGGGATCGACCTGCAGCGCATGCGGCTCAACGCCGTAAGTGAGGCCTTGGCCAAGTCTGGCCGCCTAAGGTGCTGAGCCCGGCCATGAACCTTCGCGCTCTTGCGGCCTTGGCCGCCACCCTGATCGCCTGGCCGACCTTCGGTTCGGCCGGGGAGGCCATGCCCAGGAAGACCCTCCGAAGTCCTTCCACCGCGGTGGTCGCGACGACTGGCGACGAACCCAATGTCCTCGTCGCGGTTCCCAACCTGCCGGAAGGCGAACTCGGCGTGCAGATCGCCGCGCTGTTCAACCTCCAGGTCTGGAGAACCTTGAGACGGGCCCCCACGCCCCCGGGCGTGAGCTTCGGCTCGGCCACGGCGATCTGGTCTCATCCGGAAGATCCTACGGTCTCGACCGCCCAGGCCGCCGACGACGTCGCCGAGAGGCTGGCCGCGCAGATGGTCCTGTGGGGCGTGGCCCACCGTTATGGCGACGGGGTCGTCGTCGACATGAACCTGACCATCGCCGACGAGGCCGTGCGACGACGCCGCCCGAGCGCGGCCGAGTGGAGCATCCAGATCGAGGACCGCAGGCTGTCGCTGATGCTGCCGGAGGGCGTCTATTCGTTCGCCCCGGTCGTCCTGTCGCAGCGGAGCGTGCAAACCTATTCCAGCCCCTCGGCCCTCCAGCTCTGCCAGGCCAGGAGGCTGCCCTGCCGGGGACCTCGCGTGGAAGGCGGCATGGAGGCGAAACTGCACGACGGCCCCTGGTCGCGCGTCAAGCTCAAGCGCAACGACCAGATCGGCTGGATATACGTTCCTCCGCTTGAAAACCGGCCGGATCCGGCCGATTTCACCAGCGGCATGGTCTGTTACTATCGCGGCGACTTCATCAGGGCGGCCGAATTCTTCGAGAGGGTCGCGGCCTCCCCGGCCAGCGGCGAGCTCATCCGCTCCGAAGCCGCCGCTCTCCATATCGCCGCCCTGGCCCGCTCGGCAGGCGACGACGTGCCGAACGCGCTGCTGCGCTACCGCGGGCAGAACCTGGAGTCGCTGAAACTGCACCAGGCGGCCGTGATGTATTATCTGGCGCGATGGCGCGCACTGGCTTTGGAAGCCGCCCGTCCCGTCATTGGCGATCAACCGCCCCCGCCCGCCGGGCTGCTGTCGGACGAAGCGCTCGGCGCCGCGGCGCACCACTTCAGGGCGACGGCTGCCTATCTCGACAGGGACGATCCCTGGCGGAAGGGCGTCGAACGGATCCTGCGGTCGCAGAACTTCGCGCCTCCGCTCTGGTTCCGCCTGCCTCAGCGCAATTCGGCATCCTCGCCGTGACGCGGCCCTAAACCGCCTTGAACCCCAGCACCTGCTGCATGTCGTAGATCCCCGGCGCCTTGCCTTGCGCCCACACGGCGGCGGCCACCGCGCCGCGCGCGAACAGGCCCCGGTCGATGGCCGAGTGGGCGATGGTCAGGCTTTCGCTCTCGCCGGCGAAGATCACGCTGTGCTCGCCGATGATGCCGCCGCCGCGCACCACCGAAAAGCCGATCGAGCCTTCCTTGCGCGGACCGGTGACGCCGTCGCGGGCGCGGTCCTCGACCTCGGAGAGCACGACGCCGCGCCCCTCGGCGGCCGCCTGGCCCAGCATCAGGGCCGTGCCCGAAGGCGCGTCGATCTTGCGCTTGTGATGCGCCTCGAAGACCTCGATGTCCCAGTCGCTGGCCGGCAGGGCGGCGGCGGCCTGGCGCACCAGGCCCATCAGCATGTTGACGCCCAGCGAGAAGTTGCCCGAACGCACGATGGTCACCTTCTGGGCCGCCTTCTCCAGGCGCGCGTCCTGCTCGGCCGTGAAGCCGGTCGAGCCGATCACCAGCGCGATCCCGCCGCCCGCCTGGGCGATGGTCTCGGCCAGGGCCACCGACGCCTCGGGGATGGTGAAGTCGATGATCGCCTGGGCCTGGGCCAAAGCGCTTTCCAGCGCCATCAGCCCCTCGCCTTCCGCGCCCGGACGGTCGAAACGGGCCACGGCGGTCGCGTCGGCGCGGCCTTCGAGGGTGGCGGCCACGGCCTTGCCCATGCGGCCCAGGGCTCCGGCGACGGCGATCCGAACGGGGGACTGGGACACGGGGTTTTCTCCACGAAACTTGCGCCGCGCCTCGTCGCCCACCCCCTCTCCGGGGTCAACGGATTTATCCGGCGAGCTTCCGTAGCGGGAGCGAGCACGAACCCGCAAACCTTTGCCCAACAAGCGTTTGTACCGGTACCATTTGATATTGTCCGGTTGTAGCGCCGATCCCCCGTCGCTAGGCTGGTCTGTGCATAAGGACGCGTCGCATCGTTCGGCGGGTCCATTTCAACTGGCTACGCAGGACAGGAAACGCCGCCATGAGCGACGCGGAACGCAAGACCTTCACCGACGCGGAGGCCCTGGCCTTCCACCGCTATCCCCAGCCGGGAAAGCTGGCGGTCACCCCCACCAAGCCGATGGCGACCCAGCGTGACCTGTCGCTCGCCTACTCGCCCGGCGTGGCCGTGCCGGTGCACGCCATCGCCGCCGATCCCGACATGGCCTACGAGTACACCTCCAAGGGCAACCTCGTGGCGGTGATCTCCAACGGCACGGCGATCCTGGGCCTGGGCGACCTGGGGGCCCTGGCCTCCAAGCCGGTGATGGAAGGCAAGAGCGTCCTCTTCAAGCGCTTCGCCGACGTCGACTCCATCGACATCGAGGTCACCACGAAGGACGCCGACGAGATCATCACCGTCGTCAAGAACATCGGCGTCACCTTCGGCGGCATCAACCTGGAAGACATCAAGAGCCCCGAGTGCTTCCGCATCGAGACCGAGCTGCAGGAGCTGCTCGACATCCCGGTGTTCCATGACGACCAGCACGGCACCGCCATCATCTGCGCCGCCGGCCTGATCAACGCCTGCCACATCACCGGCAAGAACCTGGCCGACATCAAGGTGGTGCTGAACGGCCCCGGCGCGGCCGGCATCGCCTCGATGGACCTGATCAAGGCCATGGGCGTGCGCCCCGAGAACGTCATCGCCTGCGACAGCAAGGGCGTGCTCTATCGCGGCCGCACCGACGGCATGAACCAGTGGAAGAGCGCCCACGCCGTCGACACCGACAAAAGGACACTCGCCGAAGCCGTCCAGGGCGCCGACGTGCTGCTCGGCCTGTCGGCCAAGGGCGCGTTCACGCCGGAGATGATCGCCAGCATGGCGCCCAATCCAGTGATCTTCGCCATGGCCAATCCGGATCCCGAGATCACGCCGGAAGAGGTGCACCGCGTGCGTCCCGACGCGATCATGGGCACGGGCCGCAGCGACTATCCCAACCAGGTCAACAACGTCCTGGGCTTTCCCTACATCTTCCGCGGCGCGCTGGACGTGCGCGCCCGCCGCGTCAATCACGAGATGAAGATCGCCTGCGCCCAGGCCCTGGCGATGCTGGCCCGCGAGGACGTGCCCGACGAGGTGGCCGCCGCCTATCACGGCCGCCAGCTGAAGTTCGGCCCCGACTACATCATCCCCTCGGCCTTCGACCCGCGCCTGATCTGGTACGTGCCGCCGTTCGTGGCCCAGGCGGCCATGGACACGGGCGTGGCCCGCAAGCCGATCGCCGACATGGAGGCCTATCGCCAGAGCCTGGCCCAGCGCCTCGACCCGACCGCCGGCTTCCTGCAGAAGATCGCCGGCTCGGTGCTGGCCAAGCCCAAGCGCATCGTCTTCGCCGAGGGTGAAGAGCCGTCCGTGATCCGCGCCGCCTACGCCTTCCAGACCGGCGGCTACGGCAAGGCCATCCTCTGCGGCCGCGAGAACCTGGTGCACGAGAACATGAAGCTCGTGGGCCTGGATCCCGAGACCGCCGGCATCGAGATCCACAACGCGCGCCTTTCCGACCGCAATCCCGACTATGTCGACGCCCTCTACGCCCGGCTCCAGCGCCAGGGCTTCCTCAAGCGCGACGTCCAGCGCCTGATCAACCAGGACCGCAACAGCTTCGCCGCCTCGATGGTGACGATGGGCGAGGCCGACGGCATGGTCACCGGCGTCACCCGCAGCTTCGACCAGGCGCTCGACGAGGTTCTGCGCGTCGTAGACCCCGCGCCCGGCGGCCGGATCATGGGCATGTCGGTGGTGCTGGCCAAGGGCCGCACCATCTTCGTGGCCGACACCAACGTCACCGAATTGCCCGACGCCGACGAGCTGGTCGAGATCGCCTGCGAGGCCGCCTCGGCCGTCACCCGCCTGGGCTTCAAGCCGCGCGTGGCCTTCATGAGCTACTCCACGTTCGGCAACCCCATGGGCGAGCGCTCCGACAAGGTGCGCCAGGCCGTGGCCACGCTGGACGAGATGGGCGTCGAGTTCGAATACGAGGGCGAAATGCCCCCCGAACTGGCCCTCGACCCCGAAAAGCGCCTCGCCTACCCGTTCATGCGCCTGACCGACAGCGCCAACATCCTGATCATGCCGGCCATCCACGCCGCCTCGATCTCGACCAAGCTCGTCCAGTCGCTGGGCGGCGCCACGGTGATCGGGCCGGTGCTGCTGGGGCTTTCGAAGTCGGTGCAGATCTGCCCGCTGGGCGCCTCGGTGTCGAAGATCCTCAACATGGCGATGATGGCGGCTTACGACCAGCCGGTGGAGGCGGGGGCGTAGCCCCCAAACCCTCTCCCGGAGGGAGGGGGAGGGGTTACGGTGTCTGCCGGCGCGCCAAGATCCTCCCCCTGAAGGGGGAGGTGGCCCGGAGGGCCGGAGGGGGAAGTGCCTGATGAGGTCGGTGCATCCCCCATATCAGCAATCCCTTCCCCCTCAGTCGCTCCGCGACAGCTCCCCCTTCAGGGGGAGCATCCGGGCCGCGACGCGAGAATTGGCCCTTTCACCTCATGCGCGAACGGGGCCATGATATCGCTCCCGTCGCCTGCTCCTCTCGGAGACCGCCCGGACCGATGATCGATACGGTCTCTCCCAGCCTGACCACGGCGCTGATGCACGCGCCGATGGGGATCGCCATCTTCGACCGGTCGATGCGGTATCTCGCCCACTCGGCCCAGTACCTGACCGACCAGGGCCTGCCGGCCGATCTGCCGCTGCTGGGGCGCGTGCACTACGAGGTGTTCCCCGAGATCCCCCGCTACTGGCGCGACCTGCACGCGCGGGTGCTGAACGAGGGGGTCGAGCTGCGCGAGGACGGCGGCGACCGCTATGTCGACCGCCACGGCCGGGTCGAGTGGATCCGCTGGTCGATGGCTCCCTGGCGCACCGACGAGGGCGCGGTCGGGGGCCTCGTTCTCTATACCGAGGTGGTCACCGCCGCCGTCGAGGCCCGCCTGCGGCTGGAGGCGGCCGAGGCCCGCTACAAGGCGGTGTTCGAACAGGCGGCCATGGGCGTGGCGCGGATCTCGCCGCGCGGGGTGTTCCTCGAGGTCAACGACCGCTTCTGCGCCATCACCCGCCGCACCCGCGAGACCCTGGCGGCCGGCAACGCCGCCGAGCTGATCGCGCCGCAGGACCTGCCGGGCGCGCAAGCCCACGTGCGGGCCCTGCTGGCTGGCCGGCTCGACACCTACGCCGCCGAGCGCCGCCTGATCGCCGGCGACGGCGATCTGCTGTGGATCCGCCTGAACGTCTCCAAGGTGCAGCCGCGCGGGGGCCTGGCCTATCTGGTGGCGATCATCGCCGACATCACCGCCCGCAAGGCGGTCGAGGCCGAGCAGGAGCGCCACCAGGGCCAGCTGCGCCTGCTGATCAACGAGCTGAACCACCGCGTGAAGAACACCCTGGCCACCGTCCAGTCGATGGCCGCCCAGACCCTGCGCAACGAGCCAGACCCCGTCACCGCCTTCGAAAAGTTCGAACTGCGGCTGCTTGGCCTGTCGCTGGCCCACGACGTGCTGACCCGCGAGAGCTGGCATGGCGCGGACCTGTGCGAAGTGGCGCAGAGGGCGCTGGCGCCGTTCACCGCCGCGGCCGGCCGGGTGTCGGTGGCCGGGCCGCCGTGCTTCCTGCCGCCGGGCGGGGCGCTGACCATGTCGCTGGTGTTCCACGAACTGGCCACCAACGCCCTGAAGTACGGGGCGCTGTCCAATCTGGACGGCTCGGTGGCCGTGGCCTGGAGCTTCGACCAGGCCAGCCGCGCCCTGTCGCTGACCTGGACCGAGACCGGCGGCCCCAGGGTCGAGGCGCCGCCCACCCGGCGCGGCTTCGGCTCGCGGCTGATCGAGCGCAGCCTGCGCGGCGAGCTGCGCGGCCAGGTCAGGATGGAGTGGCGCGAGGAGGGCCTGGTCTGCCGGCTCGAAGCCGTCGCGCCCCTGCCCACCCCGCCCTCGCCCGAGCTCGGCGTCGTCGCCAGCCTGGACGAACGGCGCTAAGAGCGCGGCTGGGCCGAGTTCTAGGAGTCTCCATCTATGCAGCTGTCCGACCAGATCGTCCTCGTCACCGGCGCCGGCCGTGGCCTGGGGGCCGAGATCGCCCGCGCCTTCTCCCGCCAGGGGGCCCGCGTCGTCGTCAACTACCGCGCCAGCAAGGACGCCGCCGAGGCTCTGGCCGCCGAGCTGGGCGGGCCCGGGCGCGCCATCGCCGTCCAGGCCGATGTCGCCGACCGCGCCGCCGTCGAGGCCATGCTGGCCGCCGCCAAGCAGGCCTTCGGCGGCCCCGTGACCACCGTGGTCAACAACGCCCTGGACTACAGCTTCAACGGCGACGCCCGCGCGCACCTGGCCAGCATCGCCTGGGAGGACTTCGAGAAGCAGAACCTCACCGTGCTGAAGGGCGCGCTGAACGTCATCCAGGCCGCCGCCCCCGACATGGCCGACGCCGGTTTCGGCCGCGTCATCAATGTCGGCACCAACCTCTTCCAGAACCCAGTCGTGCCCTATCACGACTACACGGCCGTCAAGGCCGCCCTGCTGTCGCTGACCCGCACGGCCTGCGGCGACCTGGGCCCCGCCGGCATCACCGTCAACATGGTCTCCGGCGGCCTGCTGCGCGTCACCGGGGCCAGCGCCGCCACGCCCGAGCCGGTCTTCGACCTGATCGCCGGCATGACCCCGCTGCGCTCGGTCACGACGCCGGCCGAGTTCGCCGACGCGGTGCTGTTCTTCGCCAGCCCCTGGGCGCGGGCCGTGACGGGGCAGAACCTGGTGGTGGATGGCGGGCTGGTGCGGGACTGATCTTTATAAGAGCCCGTCATTCCCGCCCTATAAGAGCCCGTCATTCCCGCCCTCGTGGCGGGAAACCCTGGGTCCGCTTGCACGTGCAGCGCAGGCGGACCGCCGGCGGTCCGCCCCTCCCGCACTTGCGGCTGAAAGAGGAGTTCCCGCCACAAGGGCGGGAATGACGGGAGTAGAAACAGAGGGAGGGAATTCGCCCCCTGCGACGCCCTGCCCTCTTGAGCGACTCGCCCCGTAGGCGGACGCTTTTCCGGTGACGCTTAGCCGTTGTCGGAGTGCTTCGATGACTTCCCGCGCGTTCGAGCTGCAGATGCTGGGCTACGGCCTGACCACGGCCAACATCTGCTACCACCTGCCCGACCACCCGCACCTGCTTCAGCTCTATGTCTGGCAGGAGTACGATCTGGCCCCCAGGTTCCCCACCCTGAAGGGCTTCCTAGACTTCTGGAGCCGCGAGCTCGACGGGGTGCTGCACTCGGTGCAGGTGGCCCACGACCGGCTGATCGGTCCGGCCGAATGGAAGGCGGTCAACGGGGTCTTCACTCTCCAGTGAACCGAGGCCAGTGCAACCCGGCGGGGGTTGCGCTGGCGACTTCCCCACCGTAACTCCCCCCGATGACCACCAAGGCCAAGATCTGCGGGCTCTCGACGCCGGAGACGGTGAAGACCGCCTTCGACGGCGGCGCGGCCTATCTCGGCTTCGTCTTCTTCGCCAGGAGCCCCCGCAACGTCGAGCCCGAGACCGCAGCCCGTCTCGTGGAACCGGTGCGCGGCCGCGGCGTGCAGACCGTGGCCGTGACCGTCGACCCCGACGACGCCCTGATCGACCGGCTGATGGCCACCATGCGCCCAGACCTGATCCAGGTGCACGGCAAGGAGACCCCCAGTCGCGTGCGCGAGATCGCCCAGCGCAGCGGCGTCGGCGTCATCAAGGCTTTCTCGGTCTCCACCTCGGCCGACGTCGACCAGGCCAAGGCTTACGAGACCGTGGCCGAGCAGTTTCTTTTCGACGCCCGGCCGGTGGAAGGATCCGCCCTGCCCGGCGGCACCGGCGCAAGGTTCGACTGGAGCCTGCTGCAAGGCCGGCGATTTTCTCGCCCGCATTTCCTCGCGGGCGGCCTCGATCCCTGGAACGTGGGCGCCGCCGTGGCCGCCTCCGGGGCCCCGCTGGTGGACGTTTCCTCTGGCGTGGAACGCGGTCCGGGCCTAAAGGACCCGGCTCTGATCACGGCGTTTCTCGACGCCGTCAAACGCGCCTGACCTAACTGGAAACGCCCGTGAACGCTCCTGCCAAGCCCAATGACTGGTCCGCCTATCCCGACGCCAAGGGGCGCTTCGGCGAGTTCGGCGGCCTGTACGTGGCCGAAACCCTGATGCCGCTCGTGCTCGAGCTGGACAAGGCCTACCAGGAAGCCAAGAACGATCCGGCCTTCCAGGCAGAGCTGCGCGGCTACCTGACCCACTATGTCGGCCGCCCCAGCCCGCTCTATTTCGCCGAGCGCCTGACCCGCCACCTCGGCGGCGCCAAGATCTATTTCAAGCGCGAAGAGCTGAACCACACCGGCGCGCACAAGATCAACAACTGCATGGGCCAGATCCTGCTTGCCCAGCGCATGGGCAAGACCCGGATCATCGCCGAGACGGGCGCGGGCCAGCACGGCGTCGCCTCGGCCACCGTGTCGGCGCGCTTCGGCCTGCCCTGCATCGTCTACATGGGCGCCGTCGACGTCGCCCGGCAGAAGCCCAACGTCTTCCGCATGAACCTCCTGGGCGCCGAAGTGCGCCCGGTGACCTCGGGGGCCGCGACCCTCAAGGACGCCATGAACGAGGCCATGCGCGACTGGGTCACCAACGTCCACGACACCTACTACCTGATCGGCACCGCCGCCGGCCCGCACCCCTATCCGGCCATGGTCCGAGATTTCCAGGCGGTGATCGGCAATGAAACCCGCGAGCAGATCCAGGAACTGGAAGGCCGCCTTCCCGACGCCGTCGTCGCCTGCGTGGGCGGCGGCAGCAACGCCATCGGCATGTTCCACCCGTTCCTCGGCGACGAGAGCGTGAAGATCTACGGTGTGGAAGCCTCGGGCCACGGCCTGGACACCGACAAGCACGCCGCCTCGCTGACCGGCGGGCGTCCGGGCGTGCTGCACGGCAATCGCACCTACCTGCTGCAGGACGACGACGGCCAGATCCTCGACGCCCACTCGATCAGCGCCGGTCTCGACTATCCGGGCATCGGCCCGGAGCACTCGTTCCTGCACGACATCGGCCGGGCCCAGTACCTGACCTGCACCGACGACGAGGCGCTGAAGGCCTTCCAGCTGTGCGCCGAGCTCGAGGGCATCATCCCCGCGCTGGAAAGCGCCCACGCCATCGCCAAGCTGCCGCAGCTGGCCAAGGAGATCGGCGAGGGCGGCGTGATCGTCATGTGCCTGTCGGGCCGTGGCGACAAGGACATCTTCACCGTGGCCGACGCGCTCGGGCGCTCGATCTAAGCTCTGGCGATCTGAAGGCTTCCATGACCAAAGACCGCATCGACCGCCGTTTCGCGGCGCTGAAGGCTGAAAACCGCGCCGGCTTCGTCGCCTATGTGATGGCCGGCGACCCGGACGCGGCCACCGCGCTCGAGATCCTCAAGGGCCTGCCGGCCGCCGGCGCCGACCTGATCGAGCTGGGCTTCCCGTTCTCGGACCCGATGGCCGAGGGCCCGACCATCCAGCGCGCCAGCCAGCGCGCCCTGGCCGGCAAGATGACCCTGAACGGCACGCTGGAGCTGGCCCGCGCCTTCCGCGAAGGCGACCAGGACACCCCGCTGATCCTGATGGGCTATCTGAACCCGCTGGTGAACAAGGGCTTCGAAGCGTTCGCCAAGGCCGCCGCGCAGGCCGGCGTCGACGGCCTGATCGTCGTCGACTGCCCGCCGGAAGAAGCCGATCCGCTGAGCGACGCGCTGGAGGCCGAAGGGATCTCGCTGATTCGCCTCGCCTCGCCGACGACCGACGAAAAGCGCCTGCCGACCGTCGTGCGTCGCACCTCGGGCTTCGTCTACTACGTGTCGGTGGCCGGCGTGACCGGCGTCAAGGAAGCCGACGCGGATGCCGTGGCCCCGGCCGTCGAGCGCCTGCGCGCGGCCGCGCAACTGCCTGTGGCGGTTGGCTTTGGCATCCGCACGGCCGAGCGCGCCGCCGAGGTGGCCCGCGTCGCCGACGCGGCCGTCGTGGGCTCGGCGTTGGTGGATGAGATTGAATCAGCCGGCAAGCTGAACGAAAACGTGACCCAAAAGGTTCTTTCCAAGGCGTCGGAGCTGGCTAAGGCTGTGCGATCCGCGCGACAAGAGACGGTGTGAGGCTGTAAGGCTATGGCGATGGCTGAACCCCAAGGCCCCAAGAAGGGCGACAAGACCAAGAGCTCGACCGACCGCCGAGGCGGCTGGCTGTCGCGTATCGCCCCCGGCGTGCGCGGTGCGTTCGCCAAGCGCGAAACGCCCGAGAACCTCTGGGTCAAATGCCCCGACACGGGCGAGATGATCTACCGCTCCGACCTGGAGGCGGCCCTGTGGGTCACGCCGGCCGGACGCCACATGCGCATCGGTCCCGAGGCGCGCTTCAAGTTCACCTTCGACGACGGCCAGTACGAGGCCCTGCCGACCCCGTCGGTGGTCGAGGACCCGCTGAAGTTCTCGGACGGCAAGCCCTACAAGGATCGCCTGGCCGCCGCTCGCAAGAGCACCGGCGAGCAGGACGCCATGGCCATCGGTTACGGCAAGATCGCCGGCGTCGACGCGGTCGTTCTGGTGCAGGACTTCGCCTTCATGGGCGGCTCGCTCGGCATGGCCGCCGGTGAAGGCTTCATCGCCGCCGCCAAGGCCGCCCTGGCCCGCCAGGTCCCGCTGGTCGCCTTCACCGCCGCCGGCGGCGCGCGCATGCAGGAAGGCGCCCTCTCCTTGATGCAGATGGCCCGCACCACCCTGGCCATCAACGAGCTGAACGACGCGGCCCTGCCCTATGTCGTGGTCCTCACCGACCCGACCACCGGCGGCGTCACCGCCTCCTACGCCATGCTGGGCGATGTTCACCTGGCCGAGCCGGGCGCCCTGATCGGCTTCGCCGGTCCGCGCGTCATCGAGCAGACCATCCGCGAGACCCTGCCGCCGGGCTTCCAGCGTTCGGAGTACCTCGTCGAAAAGGGCATGGTCGACCGCGTCACCGCCCGCAAGGACCTGCCGTCCACCCTCGGCTCGGTCCTCGGCACCCTGATGCTTGGCCGTCGCAAGGCGGCTTGAACCTGAAGTTCCTCCCCCGTGAAACGGGGGAGGGGGACCGCGAAGCGGTGGAGGGGGCGACCGCCGCACTCCGTCCCGGGGCGCCCCCCCCCCCCCCCCGCCCCGCCCCCCCCCCCCCCCCCCCCCCCGGGGGGGGGGGGGGGGGGGGGGGGCCGGCCCCCCCCCGCCGCAAGGCGGCTTGAGCCCATCCAATTCCCATGCCTACAGTAGGATAACGTCGTTCTCGAAGCGGCGATGTCC
>NZ_JBAKFV010000021.1:0-86590 GCF_036889365.1 Caulobacter sp. CCNWLW153 | reverse complement strand
CCCCCCCCCCCCCCCCCCCCCCCCCCCCCCCCCCCCCCCCCCCCCCCCCCCCCCCCCCCCCCCCGGCCGGCACAGCGCCCGGTCTCCCCCCCTCCACCGCTTCGCGGTCCCCCTCCCCCGCAAGCGGGGGAGGAAAAAGAAAAAGGCCTCCGTCCTTTCGGGCGGAGGCCTTTGTCGTTCGAGACGTTGGGAGCGGCCTAGTAAACCACCCCGCCGACGCCGCCGTCGAGGCTGAGGCTCATGCTCGAACTGGACTCGCGCACGGTCTCCTCGCGATAGGCGGTGTAGGTCTCGGTGGTCAGGATCGACAGGATCTTCACGCCGGCGCCGTAGCGGCGCAGCAGCGAACGCTCGTTGCAGTCGCGGGCCGGACGCTGCGGACGGCAGACCAGGGTCCCGCCTTCGCCGCCTCCTTGGCCCCCACGCGCGCCAGGCGTGTGATACAGGGCCTCGTTCTTGGCGCAGATATAGGTCTGGCCGCCGGTGCTGGCGTCGATCAGGCCGGAATACTCGCCGACCACGTACTGCATGCGGCTGCCGGCGATGCAGCGATAGAGCTCGCCGTCATAGAGGTCGTCGATCTCGCGGTCGGGCGTGACCTGCGAGGCCGGGTGCGGGATGTCCTTGTCGTCCAGGCAGACGGCGCGGACGACGACGCGCTTGAAGCGGGTGCGGGTGGCCTCGTAGGCCGTACGGCGCGCGGCTTCGCCGCCGATGACGTTCAGGCCCTGGATGTAGCCGGTGGGCTGCGGGCCCGAATAGTAGCCGCCATGGGCGCCGCCGCCGTAATAGACGGCCGCGCCGGCCGAGGCGTTGGATCCGGCGCGCACCGAGGCGTTGGCGCTCGCATTGGCGTTCACGTTGACGTTCACGTTGACGTTGGTCTTGCCGCCGCCGCCCCAGTGACCGCCGCCACCGCCGCCGCAGCCGTTGTCGCAGCCGCTCGGCGGCTTGGGCGGGCGCGGGGGCGCGGGCGGAGGCGCACAGCAGGTCGGAGGCGTCGGCGTGCAGCCGCTGTTGCATTGGGCGTAGGCGACGCCGCCCACGAAGAGTCCGGCCACGGCCGCCCCGATGGCGATCCACAGCTTGGACACGGTCAGTTTCGGCGCCGTCATGGCGTCTCCCCTTCACACAGCGACGTCTTCCGGCTGGTTCTCCAGCAAGAAGCGCGCCATGGGCCCGCCGCGCCTCGACTCTGTGCCAAGACGATACGACAGGGCCCCTGGCCCGGTTCTCCTAGCAAGCCCCATGCGGTCGATCTGGACCGCGAAAGGACCCGCAAGGGGACGACGATGTTCCATCCAAGCACGGAACGGTTGATAGACTATTGGCGAAACCGGGCCGGCGACGGCCGGATGCCGGCGCGCGCCAGCGTCGATCCGGGCGATTTCCTCGACCTGCTGCCCCAGGTGTTCATCCTCGGACGCGGAAACGGGCGCTATCCCTTCCGCCTGGCCGGCGGTTTCGTCACCGACCTGCACGCCCGCGACCTGCGCGGCGAAGACCAGCTGTCGATGTGGGCGCTGTCGCACCGGCTGGAGGTGAAGTCGGCGCTGGAAGTGGCCCGCCGCCGGGGTGAGCCGGTGGTCGTCACCGCCGACATCCGCGCCCATGGCGTGGCCTCCGTCGGCATGGAGGTGCTGCTGGCCCCGATGACCGGCGCCAGCGGCGAGGCCGACCGGTTCCTGGGCCTCTACCAGCCGATCGCCATGATGCAGCGCCTGATGGGCCGGCCGGCCTATGAGCTGGGCGTGCGCCGGATCCAGGCCCTGGCCCCCACCAACGCCGAGGCTCCGCGCCTGCGCCTGGCCAGCCTGGACGGCCGCCTGATCGCCTGAGACGGCGACACAAGAGTTTCCTCCCGTGCTCTGGCGGGAGGTTTTGCGTCGGCTTGCCGGAGACGACGCCGGAAGGACGGAGGGGGGCTCGGGAGAGCGCCGCCACGGTGGGAGCGCCCCTTCGTCCGACCCTTAGGCGGCCCTGTTACGCGCCGTGACCACCCAGCCCGCGCCCTCGATCACCACCGCTTCGCCGACGGCCTTGGCCGCGAAGGCTTCGCGTACGGCCGGGATCGCCTGCTGGCGCACCGCCTCCGGCTTATCGGCCAGGGCCCGGGTCAGCGGGCCGACCTGGAAGGCCAGGTCCACCGCGTCCTCGATCGCCGCCTGCCGGGTTTCGCCCTCGCCGAAGGTGATCGGATGGTCGATCGCCGTGAAGGCGACGTCGGCGAAGCCGGCCTCGCCGAGGATCCGCTCCACCCGCGCCCTGTCGCCGAACGAGAACGGCCCTGGCGCCTCGGGCGGGGCCGGCGCCGGCGTCCCGACGATCGGCCCGATGGCCTTCATCGGCAGGCGCCCCCAGTCGTTCTCGCCCGCCCCGCGCCAGCAGACGAAGGCCAGCCGCCCGCCCGGCTTCAGCGCCCGCCGCATGTGGGCGAAGGCATGGGCGGGCTCGTCGAAGAACATCACCCCGAAGCGCGAGAACAGCAGGTCGAACTGCTCGACCGGCAGCAGGGCCCGGCTGGCGTCGGCCACCTGGAACCTCACATTGGCCGCCTCGGCCGCCAGTTCGCGCGCCCGGGCGACCAGCGGCTCGGAAACGTCGACGCCCAGCACCGCGCCCGACGGCCCGACCAGGGCGGCGATCTCCAGGCTGCCCGCCCCGGCCCCGCAGCCGATGTCCAGCACCTGCTCGCCGGCGGCCGGCGCGGCGGCGGCGATCGCCGCCTGGCCATAGTCTTCGAGCATGCGGTCGAGCCGCGCCTGGTTGGCCACCCAGCGCTCGCCGGTGCGGCCGTTCCAGTCGGAGATCTGGTTCACGTTGCGCTCGGTCATGGCGGCGGCCCCATATTTGAGAATTGCTCTCAACAAGGAATAGCCCCTCGCCTCGCGGCTGTCGACTACCGCCCGGCCGCGTCCAGGGCCGCGATCACCTCGGGCGCCAGGGTCAGCCGCACGCCCGCCAGCAGTTCCTCCAGCTGCGCGACGCTGGTGGCGCTGGCGATCGGGGCGGTGATGGCCGGATGGGCGACGATCCAGGCCAGGGCGACCTGGGCCGGGGTGGCGCCGGTCGCCTGCGCCGCCTCGTCGAGCGCGGCCAGGATCCTCAGGCCCTTGTCGTTGAGATAGCCCTTCACCGTACGCCCGCGGGCCTTGCCCTCAAGGTCGGCCTCGCTGCGGTACTTGCCGGTCAGGAAGCCGGCGGCCAGGCCGTAGAACGGGATGATCCCGATCCCCTCGCGCGCCGCGAGTTCAGCCAGCGGCCCCTCGACCTCGTCGCGGTCATAGAGATTGAACTTCGGCTGGATCGACTCGTATCGCACCACGCCCTTGTCGGCCGAGGTCTTCAGCGAGGCCTCGAGGCGATCGGGCGTGAAGTTCGAGGCGCCGATCGCCCGCACCTTGCCGGCCTTCACCAGCCGGTCGAAGGCCTCCAGCGTCTCGTCGAGCGGCGTGTTCTCGTCGTCCTCGTGCGACTGGTAGAGGTCGACATGGTCGGTGTTCAGGCGGCGCAGCGAGTCTTCCAGCGCCGCCACGATGTTGGCGGCCGACAGGCCGGGACGCTTGGGCCACTTGGCCACCTTGGTCAGGATCTTGATGCGGTCGCGCTGGCCGCCAGCCGCCAGCCAGCGGCCGATCACCGCCTCGGACTCGCCGCCTTCGTGGCCAGGAACCCAGGCCGAATAGACATCGGCCGTGTCGATCGCGTCGAAGCCGCCGTCGACGAAGGCGTCGATCAGGCGGAACGAGGTCGCCTCGTCGGCCGTCCAGCCGAAGACGTTGCCGCCGAACACCAGCGGAGCGATCGAGAGGCCGGAGCGGCCGAGGGGACGTTGGCTCATGAGCGGATCCTTGTGCGAGAGCGAGCCGAAGCTTGCGCGACTTCGGACCCGGACACGCAATCAAACTTCGAAATAAGGCCTATTGGGCTTTCGTGACGGATCTATCCGAAACGGCTGGGTCGTCGCCTCGCCCCTGCTGCGTAAAACCCCCGCGAAAGCGGGGATCTTACGGTAAGAAGATCGCACTAGGCCGCCACCGCCGGCGCCCCCTCGAACACCGGAACCTCCGAAGGCGCCAGGGTCGCCTTGCCACGCAGCAGGTCGGCGGCGCGCTCGGCGATCATGATGGTCGGGGCGTTGGTGTTGCCGCCGATCAGGGTGGGCATCACCGAAGCGTCGATCACCCGCAGCCCCGAGAGGCCCTGCACCCGCAGCTGGTCGTCGACCACCGCCAGCGGATCGCCCGCCGCCCCCATCCGGCAAGTGCCGACCGGGTGATAGATCGTCTCGGCCTTGGCGCGGATCCAGGCGTCGATCTCCTGGTCGCTCCTGACGTCCGCGCCCGGCGCGTACTCGCTGTCGCGATAAGGATCCAGCGCGGCCTGGGCGGCGACGTCGCGACCGATCCGAACGCCCTCGCGCATGGCCCGGCGATCCTCGTCGGCCGCCAGGTAGTTGGCCAGGATCTTCGGATCGGCGAACGGATCCGACGAGTGCAGTCCGACCCAGCCCCGGCTCTCGGGGCGCAGCTGACAGACGTGCAGCGTGAAGCCGTCCTTCTCGACCAGCACCTTGCCGTGGTCCTGCATGATCGCCAGCACGGCGTGGATCTGCAGGTCGGGCCGGTCGAGATCTGGCCGCGAGCGCAGGAAGGCGCCCGACTCCAGGAAGTTCTGCCGCCCGATGCCCTTGCCCATCAGCAGGTACGACAGCCCCACGCCCAGCTTGTTCAGCCCCTTGTTGGCCGAGTAGGCGGTCTTCAGGCCCTTGGTCGTCCACGACAGGCAGACGTCCAGGTGATCCTGCAGGTTCTGGCCGACGCCCCGCGCCTCGTGCACTGGCGTCACGCCGGCGGCCTTCAGGGCGTCCGGATCGCCGATCCCCGACAGCTGCAGGATCTGCGGCGACTGCACCGCGCCGGCGCTCAGCAGCACCTCGGCGTCGGCATAGGCGATCGCCTTCTCGCCCCCCTTGCCGAAGACGTATTCGACGCCGACCGCCTTGCCGTTCTCGACGACGATGCGGGTGGTGCGCGCCTCGGTCAGGCAGGTCAGGTTCGGCCGCGACAGGGCCTGCGCCAGATAGGCGGCGGCCGCGCTCCAGCGCTTGCCGTCGCGGATGGTCAGGTCGTAGGGCCCGAAGCCCTCCTGCTGGAAGCCGTTGAAATCCTTGGTCACCGGATGGCCCGCCTGGCGGCCGGCCTCGATCACGGCCTTGTAGAACGGACTGTCGGACTCGCCGGCCGAGACGTGCAGCGGCCCGTCGCCGCCGTGATAGGCGCAGCCGCCGCCGTGGAAGGTTTCCGAGCGTTTGAAGTAGGGCAGCACCTCGGCGTAGGACCAGCCGGAAAGGCCCATCTGCCGCCACTGGTCGTAGTCTCGCGCGTGGCCGCGGATGTAGATCATGCCGTTGATCGCCGAACTGCCGCCCAGCCCCCGGCCGCGCGGCCACCACAGCTTGCGGCCGTCGAGATGCGGCTCGGCCTCCGTCCAGAAGCCCCAGTTACTCTCGCCCTTGGCCTTGATCAACTCGCCCACGCCGGCGGGCATGCGCACCAGCACAGACCCATTCTTGCCGCCGGCCTCCAGCAGCAGCACCTTCACCGCCGGATCCTCGCTCAGCCGCGCGGCCAGCACGCACCCCGCCGAGCCGGCGCCGATGATGACGTAGTCGTAGCGCGTGCCCGACATGGCGTCCCTCCCACAATGTTATCGTTGTTAAGACAGAGAGTGACCCGGTCCCGAAGCGGCGGCAAGGGGGCATGGACGTTTGTCGGTACAGGTTAGAGCTGTCCCTAAAGCAGGCTTAGGCTGTCAATAATGAGAGGCGCTGCATGTTGCCGCCCCGCCTGGTCCGCGGCTCGCCCACCGCAGAAGCGGCCATATGCGGAAACGCCGACCCCCCAGCCCTCCGGCGCGACCTCGTCGCGCAAGTGGGCCGGCATCGAAATGCGTTCAGCCATGCGCCCCCTGCCCTGTCCGAGATATACAGGATCGTCGCGCTGACGAGGCGGGGGATTTAGCCCGGATAACGCCTCGTGACTGACGCCTCGCCCGTGCTCTTGAAGAGCTGGGGTCACCATGCACTACGGCGCTATCGATAGAGTGAACTGAAAGGACGACGACATGGCTTTGCTCGACGAGCTCAAATCTGACCAACTAGCGGCGCGCAAGCTGAACGACCGTCTGAAGGCTGACCTGCTCACCACGTTGATCGGCGAAGCTACGCAGATCACGACCGAGGAATTCAAGCGCGGCGTGACGGAAGTCACTGACGAAAAGGTTGTCGCAACCGTCGCTAAGTTCTTGAAGAACACGAAGCTGACGCTGGAAAATCTCGCGACCGAACGCGCGCGCCTGGTCGAAGCCGGTGGTGATACGTCGAAGGTGGACGAGCGGACCAAGGCGGCTGAAACCGAACTGGCGATCCTGTCCTCGTATGGCCCAAAGCAGATGACGGAATCGGAACTGCGCGAGGCCATCAACGACTTTCGGGCCAAGAACCCCGACGCCAACGTCGGGACGATCATGGCCCACCTGAAGACCAGCTTCGGCGGCCAGTATGACGGCAAGACGGCCAGCATGTTGGCCAGGGCTTGAATTGCGGTCGACTGCGCAGTCTCGCGGCGGGACTGCGCAGCGACGCTCCGCTCACTGACAGGGGCCGCCGAGAAGGCCGTCGCGGCCATGATCTGGACTATTCGCCGCGGCGCGGAAAATCAGATGAGGCGTTGCGATCGAGGGCGCTCAGCCCGCGCTCGCTCCGAGGTGCATGATCAGCATCAAACCGACTGTGGTGCTTGGACACTTTGTCCACGACGCTCAAACGAACAAAATTGGTAGGCTGCCCATTCCTCGGCAAAACGATGCGCATCCGCTTTCGATGCCATCCTGGAGCATCATTGTGACTTGGGTAGATTGGTTTCCTATCGTTTTCTTCCCGCTCAAAATCCTGGTGCTGGGAGTTGGCATGTTCTTCTCCATCAAGTGGCATTACGACCAAGGAAAGAAGAAGAAAAACGAGACCAAGTGACGTGACGGCGCTCCAGCCTAGAGCGCGGTCAGACCTACGATCGTCTGGCCGTCCAGCTTGAAGCGGACCTTGGTCCCGACCGCGAGATCCTTGAGCAGGGCCGGATCGGCGACCTTGAAGGCCATGGTCATCGGCGGCCACTTGAGGGCGGGGATCGCCTCGTGCGCCAGGGTGACCTTGCCGGCCTTGGCGTTGACGGCGCGCACCACGCCTACGGCCTCGATCGCCGAGGCCGCGGCGGGGGCGGCATGGCCCACATGACCGGCGTGGTCGTCGGTCTGGGCGACGGCCGGCTGGGCGAGAAGGACCAGGGCGGCGAGGCCGCCGACGATGGCGAGAACTTTCATGAGCTTACTCCGTGAACCAATGACTGTCGGGCGCTAGAACCAGGCCCGCAGGCCCAGCACCACGCTGGTGTCTGAAACCTCTTCCCCGGCGGCGCGCGCGTAGTCGGCGGTGCGCCCGAAGCGCCTACCCCAGGCGACGCCGACATAGGGCGCGAACGCGCGCCGCACCTCGTAGCGGAGGCGAAGGCCCAGTTCGGCGTCGGACAGGCCCGAGCCCGTGCCGGTCTCGGCAACGTCCTGGGCGGCGAAGTTGACCTCGGCGCGCGGCTGCAGAATCAGGCGCTGGGTCAGGCGCCAGTCGATCGCGCCTTCGGCCCGGGCCAGGACGTCGCCCTTGCTGGACACGAAGACCGCGCCCTCGGCCTCGATCCAGTAGGGCAACAGGGTCTCGAACCCCACGGTCGCATAGGTGCGCGACCTGGGCTCCAGGTCCTGGCGGACGCCGACCTGCAGGTCGGTATAGAGACCCATCGCCCGCGAATAGAGCGCCTGCACCTCGCCGCTCTCGACGCCGTGACGGTCGCCCTCGCCTTCCGACTTGATCACCAGCCGGTCGATGTCGCCGCCGAACCAGGCCTCGCCGGCCCAGTGATAGACGTCGGCGCCGGACCCGGCCCGGTATTCGAAGAGGCTGAGCATCACCTGCGAGGCCTGGGCTCCGCCGTGCTCCTGGCGCAGAACCGCCCGCGCCCACTCCATCGCGGCGGGATCGAAGATCCGGTCGGCGAGGTGGTCGGTCGGCGGCGGCGGGGCGGCGGTCTCGCGGTCGGGAAGCGGCGGCGGCTCCGTCGACGGTTCGGGCGACGGTTCGGGCGCCATCGCGCCCATGTCGTGGCCGGCGTGGGGGTCGGGCGCGGCCTGCGGAGCCGCTGACGTCGCGCTCATGTCGTGACCCGCGTGCGGATCGGCCGGAGCCGGCGCGTGATGGTCGTGCTGCGCCAGGGCCGGGCCGGCCCACAGCACCGGCAGCAGGACGATCAGGGCGGCCTTCATCGCGCGCCCTCCCCCTGGCCGTCCCGCACGCTGAAGACCTGAAACATCCCCGCGTGCATGTGGTAGAGCATGTGGCAGTGGAAGGCCCAGTCGCCGGTCTCGGCGGTGAAGTCGAAGGCGACCCGGCCGCCCGGCAGCACGATCACCGTGTGCTTGCGCGGCATGCGCCCGGGGGGACCGAAGGCCAGCTCGAAATAGTGGCCGTGCAGGTGGATCGGGTGGGCCATCATGGTGTCGTTGACCAGCACGACCCGCACGCGCTCGCCGTGCCGGAACGCGTAGGGCGGCGGCCTGTCGCTGAACTTGCGGCCGTCGAAGCCCCACATGAAGCGTTCCATGTTGCCGGTCAGGTGGATCTCGATCGACCGTTCCGGCGCGCGCTGGTCGGGATTGGGCTCCAGCGCCACGAGGTCGCGATAGACCAGCACCCGGTGGCCGGCGTCCGCCAGGCCCTGGCCGGGTTCGCCGGTGCGGTCCGCCGCCATCGGCGCCAGCATCTGCACGCCGGGGCCGAGCGGGACCTGCGGGGCGTTGTCGGGATTGCGCATCGACATGTCCATGTCGCCATGGTCCATGCCCCCCATTTCCATGCCCATGTCGCGCATGTTGGCCAGGGGACGCTTGCGCACGGGCGGGACCTCGGCGCTCATCCCCGGTCGCGGCGCTAGCGTGGCGCGCCCCAGCCCCGAGCGGTCGACCGACTCCGAGACGATGGTGAAGGCCTTGTCCTCGGCGGGCTGGACGATGACGTCGTAGGTCTCGGCGTTGCCGATCTGGAATTCGTCGACCTCGACGGGCCGCACGTGCTGGCCGTCGGCGGCGACCACGGTCAGCTTCAGCCCCGGAATGCGGACGTTGAACACCGACTGGGCGGCGGCGTTGATGAACCGCAGCCGCACCCGCTCGCCTGGCGCGAACAGGCCCGTCCAGTTGTCGCTGGGGCCTCGCCCGTTGATCAGGAAGGTGTAGGCCGCCCCAGTGACATCTGAAATGTCGGTCGGGTCCATCAGCATCCGGCCCCATTCCAGGCGCTCGGCCAGGGTCTGATCCTTGCCCTTCAGCAGGCCGGCGATGGTCTGGCGCTGATAGTTGAAGGCGCCGCTCTGCTGCTTGAGCCGGCGGAAGATCTGGTGCGGGTGGACGTGGCTGTGATCCGACAGCACCACGACATGCTCGCGGTCGAACGCGACGGGGTCCTCGCCGGCCGGATCGATGATCATCGGGCCGTAGTGGCCGACCTGCTCCTGCAGGCCCGAGTGGCTGTGGTACCAGAAGGTCCCCGACTGCCTGACCTTGAACTCGTAGACGAAGGTCTCGCCCGGCTTGATCCCCGGAAAGCTGACGCCAGGCACGCCGTCCATCTCGAACGGCACCAGCAGGCCGTGCCAGTGGATCGAGGTCTCCTCCTCCAGGCCGTTGCTGACGTGCAGCCGGACGGTCTGGCCCTCCTTCAGCCGGATCAGCGGCCCGGGCACGGTTCCATTGATCGTCACCGCATGGCTGGCGCGGCCGTCCACCGAGATGGAGGTGTGGCCGATCGTCAGCCGGATATCCTCGCCGCTCAGCGCCGCGGGCGAGCGCTCGGCCGCCTGCGCGGTGCGCGCCCAGGCGGGCAGCAGCTCGGCCAGCGCCGCGCCGCCGCCGAGGACCGCCAGGGATTGCAGGAAACGGCGGCGGTCCAGGGCCCCGCTGGGGATACGCATGTCAGTCCTTCGTACGGCGCGCCGGGGGAGCGCCCCTTCGGGCGCGACGCGGTCTTGTCCCATGCTACGCGCCCCACGCGCCCTTCCCTCAGCCTCGCGGCAAAATGTTTCAGGCCTCGGCCAGCCATTCGGCCAGCCGCCGGCGGGCCCGGTAGACGCGGGTCTCGACCGCCTTGGCGCTGACCTTCAGCAGATCGGCCGCCTCCTGCTGGGACAGCCCCTCCAGGCTGGTCAGGATCAGCGGCTCCTTCAACTGGTCGGGAAGCCGCGCGATCGCCCGCTCCAACCGCGCCATCTGCTCCGCGCGCAGGGCCTGCGTCTCCGGCCCCGCCGCCGGGTCGGCGTAGTCCGGAGTTCCCGGGGCGTCGATCGAACGCTCGCCCAGGATCAGCCGCCGCACCTTCAGGCGCCGGCCGCGATCGCGGCACTTGTTCAGGGCGATGGCGGCCAGCCAGGTCGAGAACGGGCGTGCGGGATCATAGCGGTCCAGCGCCTTCCAGGCGGCGACGAAGCTTTCCTGCACGACGTCGAGGGCCGCGTCGGCGTCGCCCAGGTGACGCCGGGCGAAGGCGTGGAGCCTGCCCTTGTGACGGCGCATGAGCAGGCTGAAGGCGAGGTCGTCGCCCCGCGCCGCCCTGCGGGCCAGCGCGCCGTCCTCCTCGTCGCCCGATGGCGGGGTCACGGGGTCTCGGGCGTGAGCGCTTCGCTGACGCGACGATCGAACTTGGCCGCCTGCGCCGGGGTCAGCTCCTTGCGCATGGCCAGCACGTGCTCGACGGTCTCCTTCTGCAGGGTCCCCATCGCGACATGGAAGCGCTCGACCGCCGCGGCGACCTCGGGCGTATATTCGTGCCGCGCCTGGATGGCGGCGGCCAGCTGGGCGTTGGCGGCCCGCAGCTCGGCCTCCCGCGCGCGTCGGCGCACGGCGAAGTCCTGCTCCAGCGCCTCGATGCGGCGATCCTGCTCGCCGGTCAGCTTCAGCTCGTTGTGGACGACGTCGTGCAGCGACGGCGCCTCGCGCTTGGGAAACAGATGGCCCGAGCCGAGCCAGCCGCCGCCGATCCCGGCCGCCAGGGCCAGCACCACGGTCAGCACCGCGCCGCGCGAAACCGCCATCACCGACCGTCCAGCAGGGTTGACGGCGCCAGGTGGGCGTCGACCGAGAAGGCCGCGATCTCGACCGGCCTGCTCGTCGTCGAGGTCGTGGCGAGGTTGCCGCCGATCATGCCGATCCCCAGGGCGGCCACCACCGCGGCGGCGCGCAGCGGCGTCAGCAGCATCCCGGAGGGCTGGCGCTGGGCGTCGATCCGCGCCCAGACCCGCCCCTCCAGGCCGTCCAGCCGGGCCTGCGGCTGGCGCCGCATCGCTTCGATCAAATGGTCGAGCTGTTCGCTCATGTCGGTTTCCCTGGCTCTCGACAGGACAATACGCCGGGCGCGGCCCGATCCCTCAACAAATGGCCGGTCCGCCCACCAACCGCGAAGGCCTACGGCGGCCTTCCGGTCATATTGCCGCAGGCCGAGCCGTCAGGAGACCCGAGCGGCTCGCGGAAAAGGCGAAAAGATTCCGGCCGGCCTCGTTCTATCCGGAAAATACGAAGACAACTCGCCCATAAGGCGAGCCCGGCGAACCTTGGCTTGGACGACGGGGTTTCCGCCCGAGCGTCGCCCCGGGAAACCATGGAACGTCGTTACTGATTTTGCGCGAACTCAACCTTAATCCGATCGGAAGGGCCGACCGACATCATGCCGGTCATCAGATCGACCGGCGGCTTCGTGGAGAGCGCCTTCCCGGTCCATCCGACTTCCACGCCGGCGACAGTCCCGCCGCCGTCGTGAGAAGGCCCCGCGCTCAAGCCCCTTGCGCGGGTCTGACAGGAGCGCCGCCCATCCCCCCCCCTCCGGGCGGCGCTCCTGCGCTTTTCCTCTCAGATCGCCTGCCTCAAAGCGCCTTCAGGCCGGCGCGATAGCGCTTCCAGTTCTGCACATAATGCAGGGCCGAGGCCTGCAGGATCATCGCCTGGTGCTCGCTGACCTCGCGGATGATCTTGCCCGGGGCGCCGACCACCATCGAGTTGTCGGGGATTTCCTTGCCCTCGGTGATCAGGGCGCCGGCCCCGATCAGGCAGTTCTTCCCGATCCTGGCGCCGTTGAGGATGATCGAGCCGATGCCGATCAGCGAGCCGTCGCCGATCGTGCAGCCGTGCAGCATGACCATGTGGCCGACCGTGACGTTGGCGCCGATGGTCAGCGGGATCCCGGCGTCGGTGTGCAGCACCGAACCGTCCTGGATGTTGCTGTTTTCGCCGATGGTGATCGGGTCGTTGTCGCCGCGCACCACCGCGCCCCACCAGACGCTGGCGTTCTGCTTGAGCACGACATTGCCCATCACGCTAGCGGTCGGGGCGATCCAATATTCGTCCTGCGGCGGAAGATCCGGCGCGATATCGCCCAACGAATAGACAGTCATCCGTGCACCCCGTGTTCTTTCGCCACGCAAAAACTTAATCGCTCAGAAACCATAATCACCCCATTGTAAATCCGGTGATTCGGCATGGAACATCCCTTCATCGGGAGACTTTCCTTCCGTATCCGCCGCGGACCATACCGACCGCGGCCTCCTGACGACGGAGAACAGGGTCTTGCGTTCGGCGTTCCGGCGTACAGCACCGCCTTCCTGGGGCTCCACCGAGCCGCCCGGCCGCGCCTGCGGCTCCGTCTTCTGCTCCGCCCATCGATCCAAGGACGACGCCTTACGGCCTCGTCCTTTTTTCATGCCTGAATGGAGGCTTTGATGACCAAGCGAGCCCTGAAGCGGATGGTGCGCGAAGGCGCCGACGGCCGCTACGACGACGACGCCAAGGTGCGTCGCCTGCCGGTGGAGCATCGCGGCGGCTGGTCGCCCCTCGGCGACGCCGACAACGCGCCCAGGGATCAGAGCTACATCAAGACGATAAAACCGAAATCGCCAGGCCAGGCGCAGCTCATGGAGGCCATGGATTCCAAGAACCTGGTCCTGGCCCTGGGCCCTGCCGGCACCGGCAAGACCTATCTGGCCATCGCCAAGGCCGTCGAGGCGCTCGAGGCCGGCCGGGTCAACCGCATCGTCCTGTCCCGCCCTGCCGTCGAGGCCGGGGAGTCGATCGGCTACCTGCCGGGCGACATGGAAGACAAGCTGGCCCCCTATCTGCGGCCGCTCTACGACGCCCTGACCGATCGCCTTTCGGTCAAGCGGATGCGGGCCCTGATGGCCGAGGGCGCCATCGAGATCGCCCCGGTCGGCTTCATGCGCGGCCGCACGCTGAACAACGCCTTCGTGGTGATCGACGAGGCCCAGAACTGCACCTACATGCAGCTGAAGATGCTGCTGACGCGCCTGGGCTGGCACTCGACCATGGTGGTGACGGGCGACCCGAACCAGTCGGACCTGCTGCCGGGGATCTCGGGCCTGGGCGACGTGGCCGACCGCTTCGAGCAGATGTCCAACATCGCCGTCGTCCGCCTGGAAGACCGCGACATCGTCCGCCACCCCCTCGTGGCCGAGATGCTGGGCGTTCTGTGACCCTAATTCTGTGATTTTGTAACAGCATATGCCCTTCCGGGCTTGAGTATGAGGCGGTCGGACGGCAAGGTCCGGCCGCCTTAACTGTTTGCGGAACCCGCATGTCCGATATCACCGCCGCCCCGCGCTCGGAGTTCACGCTCCGCGGCGTGATACTGGGCATCCTCATCACCGTCGTCTTCACGGCCGCCCAGGTCTATCTGGGCCTGAAGGTCGGCCTGACCTTCGCCACCTCGATCCCGGCCGCGGTGATCTCGATGGCCCTGCTGCGGTTCTTCCGCACCTCGACCATCCAGGAAAACAACATCGTCCAGACGATCGCCTCGGCCGCGGGCACGCTGTCGTCGGTGATCTTCGTGCTGCCGGGCCTGCTGATGATCGGCTGGTGGTCGGACATCCCGTTCCTGGCCACCTTCGGCATCTGCGCCGTCGGCGGCATCCTGGGCGTGATGTACACGATCCCGCTGCGCCGGGCGCTGGTCACCAACTCGCCCCTGCCCTACCCGGAAGGCGTCGCCGCCGCCGAGGTGCTGAAGGTCGGTTCGGGTTCGCGTGAAGGCGCGGCCGAGGGCAAGGCGGGCCTGTGGGCCGTGATCGCCGGCACCCTGGCGTCGGCCGCCTTCGCCGCGCTGGGCGCGGCCAAGATCTTCGCCGCCGAGGTCGCCGCCTTCGTCAAGGTCGGCAAGGGCGCGACCGGCATCGGCGCGTCCAGCTCGCTGGCCCTGATGGGCGCGGGCCACCTGATGGGCATCACCGTCGGCATCGCCATGTTCACCGGCCTGTTCATCGCCTGGGCCGTGCTGGTGCCGATCCTGACCGGCGTGTTCCCGGCCGAGGCCGGCGCCAGCGTTGCCGACCACGCCCTGACCGTCTGGGCCACCAAGGTGCGCTTCCTGGGCGCCGGCGTCATCGGCGCGGCCGCCATCTGGACCCTGGGCAAGCTGGTCGTGCCGATCTGGCGCGGCCTGGTTTCGGCCTTCGAGGCCGGCAAGGCCCGCCGTTCGGGCGGCGGCGACCTGCCGCGCGTCGAGCAGGACATCCCGCTGTTCGTCGTCGGCCTGGTGTCGATCGCCCTGCTGGCCCCGGCCGGCTGGCTGCTGGCCGCCTTCGCCCTGGGCGGTCCGGCCGGCGCTCTCGCCCTGCCGCTGACCATCGCCGCCGTCGCCTATCTGGTGTTCGCCGGCCTGCTGGCCGCCGCCGTCTGCGGCTACATGGCCGGCCTGATCGGCTCGTCCAACAGCCCGGTCTCGGGCATCGCCATCCTGACCGTTCTTGGCGCCTCGCTGCTGGTCGGGGCCATCGGCCGCGGCCTGATCGGCCCGGACGCCGCCAAGGCCCTGGTCGCCTTCGCCCTCTACGTCACCGCCACCGTCCTGGCCGTGGCCGTGGTGGCCAACGACAACCTGCAGGACCTGAAGACCGGCCAGCTGGTCGACGCCACCCCGTGGAAGCAGCAGTCGGCCCTGGTGATCGGCGTGCTCTCGGGCGCGACGGTCATCCCGTTCGTGCTCGACCTGCTGGCCAAGTCGAACGGCTTCGTCGGCGCCCCGAACCTCAACGTCGTGCCCGGCGCCGAGCCCCTGGCCGCGCCGCAGGCGACGCTGATCTCGACCCTGGCCAAGGGCGTCATCGGCCACAACCTGCAATGGGACCTGCTGGGCGTCGGCGCCCTCATCGGCCTGGCGCTCGTCGTGGTCGACATCGTCCTGCGCCGCGCCAGCAAGGACCGCTTCAGCCTGCCGCCGCTGGGCGTGGGCCTGGCCATCTATCTGCCCAGCGCCGTGACCGCCCCGGTGGTCGTCGGCGCCGTCGCCGGCTGGATCTTCGAGCGCGTGGTCTCCAAGGACCGCAAGGCCGAGGTCGCCAAGCGCCTGGGCGTGCTGATCGCCTCGGGCTTCATCGTCGGCGAGAGCCTGTTCAACGTGGCCCTGGCCCTGCTGATCGTCTCGACTAACAAGGGCGCGCCCCTGGCCATCGCCAATCCGCCGCCCGAGCACCTGGGGATGATCATCGCCATCATCGTCGCGGCCGTGGTGGTCGCCGGCCTCTACGGCTGGTGCCGGATCCAGGCGCGGAAGATGGAAGAGGCCTGATCGGCCTCTCTCCACTGAACAACAAAGACCCCGGACGGCCAGCGCCTTCCGGGGTCTTTTCGTTTGGGGACGGAAGCTCTGGCCTACTCCGGGGCCAGCACCGTGAACCAGACGTCCGCCCGGCGCTCGAAACCCAGGGCCCGGTAGAGCGCGTTGGCCCCGGCGTTGTCGGCGTAGCTGTGCAGGAACGGCGTCTCGCCCCGCGCCAGGATCGCCCCGGCCACGTGCGCCATCAGGCCGGCGGCGTAGCCCTTGCCGCGAAAATCGGGTCGGGTGCAGACGCCGCTGACCTCGGTGAAGCCGCTTGGCCGCATCCGCTCGCCGGCCATGGCCGCCAGCTCGCCGCGGACCTTCACGCCGACGAACGCGCCCAGCTCGTGGGTGCGCGAGAAGAACGGGCCAGGCTTGGTCAAGGTGGCCAGGGCCAGCATCTCTGGCGCGTCGGCCTCGCCCAGCGGGACGATTTCGAAGTCCAGCGGCTTCAGCGGCGTGATCGCCTCCGCCGCCATCTGCCAGCACAGGGCGCTGGACAGCACGGTCGTCCCCGGAACCGGCGGCGGCGGCGAAAGCTCCACCAGGCCGCTGTTTCCATGCGCGCGCACCAGCGCGCCCAAGGCCTCCAAGGCCTCCGGCGCCTCGTCGGCGACGGCGGCGAACAGGCCGAAATCAGGATCCATCCGCAAGGCCCCGCCGCGCGAAATGGCGAGGCTGGCCTGCCGGCCGGACAGGCTGGACCAGACGGGGCGGTCGAGGGGATGGCTCACGGGCAGTACGCCGCGATCAGGGCCTTCACCGCGCCGACGCTGGCCATGGCCGGCTTGTCGTCGCCGTCGAACATCTGGCTGGAGGTGAAGACCCCCTCGATCAGCAGCAGCAAGGCGTCGCCAAGCGCCTTCGGATCGCTCGCCCCCATCTCGCCGGCCTTGGCGCGCAGGCGATCGCGCAGCTGCTCCTTGTGGGCCTGCGAGACCATGCGGCCCACATGCTGTCGGTCGGGATACTCCACCGCGGCGTTGCTGAGCGCGCAGCCGCGATAGTCGTCACCGACCGAGCGCGCGGCCAGCCCCTCGAAATAGGCGACCATCTGGGCCCTGGGGTCGCCGGGAAAGGCGTCCTCGGCCGACTTGAAGCGGTCCCAGAAGCCCTCCTCCACCTCGCGCAGCACGGCGGCCACCAGGTCGTCCTTGGACTTGAAGCTGCGATAGAGGCTGGGCTTGGTCACCCCCGCCTTGCTGACGATCTCGTCGACGCCGACGGCGCGGATGCCTTCGCGGTAGAACAGGTCGCGGGCCGTCTCGAAGATCTTCTCGGCCGCACGGGGGCCCGGCCCGTAGGGCTGGAGATGCAGGGGGGCGTCGGCGTCGGATTTCGTCATCGGAAAGAAGGCCTCTTGACGATGTTACTAACCGGTACGTACAACGCCATCAAGACCCGTACCGATCGGTTACATTCTTCCTGAGCGAGGCGCTCCATGGCCACGATCCGTCGCCCCTTCGGCCGTAACTACGCCTTCGTGGTGGCCGGCGTGACCTTCCTGGCCCTGCTGGCGGCCGCAGGCCTTCGAGCCGCGCCGGGCGTGCTGATCCTGCCGCTGGAAAAGAGCTTCGGCTGGGACCGGGGCTCGATCTCGCTGGCCGCGGCGATCGGCATCTTCCTCTATGGCCTGACCGGTCCCTTCGCCGCCGCCCTGATGCAGTCGTTCGGCGTGCGCAAGACGGTGAGCCTGGCCCTGGTGCTGATGGCCGTCTCCACGGGCCTGTCGGCCTTCATGACGCAGAGCTGGCACTACGTCGCCACCTGGGGCGTGCTGGCCGGCTTCGGCAGCGGCGCGGTGGCCATGGTGCTGGGCGCGACCATCGTCAATCGCTGGTTCGTCGAGCGGCGCGGCCTGATGCTGGGCCTGCTGACGGCCGCGACGGCCACCGGCTCGCTGATCTTCCTGCCGGCCATGGCCTTCATCGCCGAGCACGGCGGCTGGCGCCCGGTGGTGCTGACGGTGGCCGCCGTCGCCGCCATCATGGCCCCGATCGCCTGGCTGCTGATCCCCGAACGGCCGTCCGACATCGGCCACAAGCCGTTCGGCGCGGGCGAGGACTGGCAGGAACCGCCGCGCGGCTCGGCGTCCAACGCGCTGGCCGGCGCCTTCGGGGCCCTGGCGCGCGCTTCCAGGACCCGCACCTTCTGGCTGCTGTTCCTGGGCTTTTTCATCTGCGGCCTGACCACCAACGGCCTGATCGGCGTGCACATGATCGCCTTCTGCGGCGATCGGGGCATGCCCGAGGTCCGCGCCGCCGGGCTCCTGGCCTTGATGGGCCTGTTCGATCTCTTCGGCACCACGGCGTCGGGCTGGCTGACCGACCGCTACGACCCGCGCAAGCTGCTCTTCGTCTACTACGCCCTGCGCGGCCTCTCGCTGATCTACCTGCCGTATTCGGACTTCTCGATCGTCAGCCTGTCGGTGTTCGCGGTGTTCTATGGCCTGGACTGGATCGCCACCGTGCCGCCCACCGCGCGCCTAGCCACCCAGGCCTTCGGCGACCGCGACGGCCCGATCGTGTTCGGCTGGATCGCCGCCGGCCACCAGTTGGGCGCGGCGACGGCGGCGGTGGGCGCGGGCATGATCCGCGCCGCCCAGGGCCAGTACGTCCAGGCCTTCGTCCTGGCGGGCGCGGCCGCCCTGATCGCGGCGGGCGCCTCGCTGCTGATCCGTCGCGAGGTGAAGGCGATGGCGGCCTGAACCCGCCTTCTCCGTAAAACCCCCGCGAAAGCGGGGGCCCAGGCGTTTTATCGTCAAGCGCCCCCGCGTTTCAGAAAAAGCCTGGGTCCCCGCTTTCGCGGGGATTTCGCGGAGGGATGCCGAAACAAAAACGGCCGCCCCGGAGAACCGGAGCGGCCGCTTCCAGCCTGAACAGGCGAAAGGCCTAGTCGAGGTCTTCGGCCAGGATGGCCATCTCGAACATGTACGAGCCGTCCTCGTCCTCGTCCTGGAAGACGACGCCGATGAACTCGCCCTTCACTTCGACCTCGGCCGAGTCCTTTTGCTTGGGACGGGCCTTCACGGCGATGTGGGGGTTGCCGAAGGTGCGCTTCAGGTGGGCTTCGAGCTTGGCGATGGCGGCGGCGTCCACGGGGGGCTCCTGATCTCGTTGGTGGTCTTTCGCCCCCGTGGGGCGGAATGGCGGGAAACTAGAGGTCCACGGCGCAAAGTGTAAGGCCTTTTGCGCGAGACGCCGCTCAGGTCTGTTGAGAAAACGGCGGTGGCGACGAGGCCCGGCCCTGCTCGACCAGCCAGTCCCGGAACCGCCGCGCCCCGCGCGAAGCTCCCGAACCGGGCGTCAGGGCGCAAAGCAAGGTAGGCTCGGGAACCATGCCCAGCGGCGCGACCAGCCGGCCGGCCGCCAGGTCTCGCTCCACGAAGGCGTGCGGAACCATGGCCACGCCCAGCCCCGCCGCCGCCGCCTCGATCATGTAGAAGTAATGGTCGAACTCGCGCACCAGCCCGGCCGGCGGCAGGGCGACGCCCGCTCGGCCGGCCCATTGGTCCCAGCCGTGCAGGAAGGTGCGGGTATGCAGGCGCGGCAGGGACAGCAGCCCCTCGATGCTCGCGGCCCGCGCGGCCAGGTCCGGCGCCACGACCGGACCGACATGGGTGTCGAGGAAGGCCGTCGCCTCGCTGTCGGGCGACGGCGGGCCGTCGGGATCGCGCATGCGGATGGCCAGGTCGATCCCGTCGGCGCGAAAATCGAACGGACCATTGGACTCTGCCACCCGCACCGGCGTGTCGGGAAAGCGCTCCAGGAAGTCGGGCAGGCGCGGGATCAGCCACTTCATCGCGAAGGTCGGCAGGCAAGAGACCACGGTCGGACGCGGTTCGTCCTCGGGCGGACGCGGCACGACCTCGTCCAGGATGTCGAAGGCCCTGGTCAGGCCCTGGGCCAGCTTCAGCCCCTGCTCGGTCATGGTCAGGCGGTTGCGCGGCCCCTCGGTCAAGGCGACGCCGAGATGGTCCTCCAACTGGCGGATCTGCCGGCTGACCGCGCCGTGGGTGACGCACAGCTCGTCGGCCGCCAGGGTCATGCGGCCGCGCCGGCCGAAGGCCTCGAAGGCGCGCAGGGCGTTCAGCGGCGGCAGCGGACGTCGGGCCATGTGACGAAACCTCACAGACCTCGACCGATAAGTCGTTAGCCGCGCCGGAGCAACCGCCGGATAAAGCGATGCATGGACAGACAGCGGAAAATCACGCCGGCCCAATGGGCGGCGGTCGCGGCGCTGTGGGCGCTGGCGATCTACGGAATGACAGTGAGGCCTGAACCGAGGCTGGAGACGGCGCGGCTGGCGGCGTGTCGCTGAGGGCCCAGGCTTTTTGTGCAATCAACGGCGCCTGACGATAAAACGCCTGGGTCCCCGCTTTCGCGGGGGTTTTACGGAAGAAAAGGACTCTCTACGGGAGGGCGGAGCCCTCAGATCACGTAGTCGTACACCACGTCGGCCAGGGTGTGGTCCATGGTCCGGGCCGGCTCTTCGCAGGTGGGGCAGTTGACGATGCGGGCCGGCACGCCAGCGGCCGTGCAGTGGGCCGGGATGGGCTTCAGCACCACCGAACCGGAGGCCACCTTGGCGTAGTCGCCGATCTGGATATTGCCCAGCACCTTGGCGCCCGCGCCCAGCAGCACGCCCTTGCCGATCTTGGGGTGGCGGTCGCCGCGTTCGGCGCCGGTGCCGCCCAGGGTCACGCCGTGCAGCATCGAGACGTCGTCGCCCACGACCGCCGTCTCGCCGATGACGATGCCGGTGCCGTGGTCGATGAACACGCCCGCGCCCACGCGCGAGGCCGGGTGGATGTCGACCTGGAAGACCTCGCTGGCGCGGCTTTGCAGGTAGAAGGCCAGGGTCTCGCGGTTGTTCTCCCACAGCCAGTGGGAGACGCGGTGGGTCTGCAGGGCCAGGAAGCCCTTGAAGAACAGGAACGGCTGGACATAGCCCTTGGTGGCCGGGTCGCGCTCGAACACCGCGCGCAGGTCGGCCTCGGCGGCGGCCACCAGGGCCGGGTCGCTTTCGAAGGCCTCGGCGGCGAACTCGCGGGCGGTCATGGCCCGCATTTCCTGGTCGCCCAGCTTGCGGGCCAGCTGGAAGGTCAGGGCGTCGGCCAGGTTGTCGTGGCTGAGGATCACGGCGTTGAGCAGCGAGGCCAGGGCCGGTTCGGCCTTGGCGGCATGTTCGGCCTGGTTGCGCAGCGCGGCCCAGACGGGCGGCGCGGCGCGCTCGGTCACGACTTCGAGGTGCTTGGCCACGGGGCTCTCCCTTCCCAGCGGAGACTAGAGCATATTTATTCAAAACGCTCCAGCCGAACAGGCGGCGCGCCGTTAACGCGCCAGGACGAGCGCGGCCAGATCGGCCGGCAACTCGCCCACGACCGCCATATGGTGCACTCGGAGCAGTAACGCCACCGTCAACGAGTCGGGCATTCGCCCAGCGACCGCCGCATCCAGCGCCTGCGCGAACGGCACGCGGGCCACGGCCAGGTCCTCGGTCTCGTCCGGCTCGGCCTTGGTGGATGAAAGGTCGAGCGCCAGGAAGCCATGGGCGACCTCGTCGCTGATCGAGTTGGAGAGCTCCATGGTCAGGATCGGGCGCCAGTCGGCCGCGACCAGCCCCACCTCTTCGGCCAGTTCGCGCTTGGCGCCGTCCAGCGGATCCTCGCCCATCGGCGCTCCGCCCTCGGGGATTTCCCAGCTGTAGTTGCCGCGCGGAAAGCGCGCCTGGCCGACCAGGGTCACCGTGCCGTCGGCATGCAGCGGCACGACGCCGATCGCCTGGTTCTTGAAGCTGACCTTGCCGTACAGGGCCGGATGTCCGGTCGGCGCGACAGCCTGGTGCTCCGTCACATTGATCCACGGATTGTCGTAGACCACCTTGGCGCTGGTGACGCTCCACGGTTCGCCGTGCGGTTTCAGCCAGTCGAATTTATCGGACATGCGAACGACTCGCGACTTGTGCCGGCCGGGGCGCGGCCATAGGTGACGTGCCTGTAGCGCGCTTTCAGGAGATCGTCTTGGCCGGTTCCATTCCCCCCGCCCCCGAATTCGGCGAACCGATCGCGATCGAGGCGGCGCCCGAGGTTCTCGCCTTCCTGGCGCGGCGCCGCTCGGCCTCGGCCATGGCGCTGGTTGCGCCGGGCCCCGGCGACGACGAGCTTTCCGACCTGCTGCGCCTGGCCGCGCGCGTGCCCGACCATGGCAAGCTCTTCCCCTGGAGGTTCGTGATCCTGCGCGGCGAGGCCAAGGCCGCCTTCGCCGCCAGGATCGCGCCCCTGGCCGCCGACCAGGCCAACCCGACCAAGGCCACGGCCGCCATGCGCAAGCTGACGACCCCGCCCCTGGCCATCGCCGTGATCTCGCGCCCCGTGCCGCACGAGGTGCCCGAATGGGAGCAGGTGATGAGCGCCGGGGCAGTCTGCACTCAGCTGCTGCTGGCCGCCTCGGCCATGGGCTATGGCGCCAACTGGATCACCGACTGGTACAGCTTCGACCAGCGAGCGCTCGACATCCTGGGCGTGGCCAAGAACGAGAAGGTCGCCGGCTTCCTCTATGTCGGCACGTCGGCGGAACAGCCGCTGGAGCGCGTGCGGCCGGACGTGGCGGCGATCACGAGCGAGTGGGTGGGATAAGCAGGCTGAAATGCCTGTGTTTCCGCTTGGCGATGCACGGTGATAGACACATATTAAAGCCATGAAAGTCACGTCGACCGAGACTTTGAAAGCTTTGCGTCAAGCGCGGGAACAATATGGTTCCTGGGCGGAGGTGATCGCGCATTCCAAGCCCGACAAGGACGGAGTGCTTCGCCTGCCCCCGACGCAGGAGGACGACAAGAACTCACCTGGACAATCGCCGACACGGCGCACTGGGTGATCTTCAGCCTTACGCTCGTTCTCGCAATCTTTTTGCTAGCGCCAGGCTTCGCGTTCGTCGCCGGCGTTTATTCCGGCGGCTTTCGGACCGGCCTAGAAGCATCTCCTCCACCGCCCAACTCGGTGATCACGCTTGCCTTGGTGGCCAGCGGAGCGCTTGCCGCCCACTTTTGCTGGGCGGGACTGTACGGCTTGGGCGAACTCTTGTGCGGCCTGCTCGATATCGGCTGGAAGAACGCTCATCCCAACCCCTACGCCGTGGCTCTGCACTGGCCGCAGTCGGAAGGCAGAGCACGCGGCCTAGACCTGCTCTGGGCTCTAGGCAACCTGGTCCTGCTGACCGTGCTCACCTTCATCGCCACGCACTATGCGGTAGGTTGGCAGCTGGCTTCAAAAAGCCCTGTCAGAAGCGCGCTGTATGGATGGGTGGCCGAAGCCACGGCCGCACAGGGCGCCATCGCCCACGTCGTCACCAACTTGGAACTTGATGGGGCCGCGGTCGGCTATGAGGGCGTTCTCAAGCACCTGACCTTGGACTCCTCCAAGAAGATCGTTTCACTGGTGCTTGCAGAGTGCGAACTCTTCACCCTGGTGGCCAAGGGCGGCCTCGTCCATCACGTCCGCAATCCACGCGACAAGCCGCTGCCCAACATAGTGCTTTCGGGGGAGGCGATCCGAAACGTCGCCTTCACCCCTATCGGACTACCCACCGCCTAGAAGGCTCTCACCCCCGGCCGCGATACGGCGCCACGCCCTGGTCGGGCACCCACAGGCCTTCCGGCGCGGGGCCGGTCTGCCAGAAGACGTCGATCGGGATGCCGCCGCGCGGGTACCAGTAGCCGCCGATGCGCAGCCAGCGGGGCTTGGCGACCTCGACGATCTTGCGGGCCACCTTGACCGTGCAGTCCTCGTGGAACGAGCCGTGGTTGCGGAAGCTGGTCAGGTAGAGCTTCAGCGACTTGCTCTCGATCAGCCAGTCGCCCGGCGCGTAGTCGATGACGAGGTGGGCGAAGTCGGGCTGGCCCGTCACCGGGCAGAGCGAGGTGAATTCGGGCGCCACGAAGCGCGCCAGGTACAGCACGTCGTTCTGCGGGTTCGGCACGGCCTCGAGCACGGCCTCTTCCGGGCTGGCGGGAGCGGCGACGGTCTGGCCCAGCTGGGTCACGGAAAGTTCGGTCATGGCGGCGATTTAGGCCCGCGCCCCCGGCGAGACAAGCGCCGGCGCCCTCGCTACGGTGTCACAAACACTTGTTTGGGAGAGAAACGATGACCGGACGCGACTTCGACGGCTTCACGGTGGTGGTCACGGGGGCCTCGACGGGCCTGGGCCGGGCGATCGCAATCGAGACCGCCCGCCGGGGCGCGGGGCTCATCGTCGTCAACTTCGCCCGCAGTGCAGAGGAGGCCGAGGAGACCGCCCGCCAGGTCGAGGCCCTGGGCGCCAGGGCCGTGCTGGCGAAGGGCGACGTCGCCGACGACGCCGACTGCCGGAAGATCGTCGAGGCCGCCGCGCTCTCCGGCCGCATCGACGCCCTGTTCAACAACGCCGGCATGACCAAGTTCGCCCCGCAGCACGGCGATCTCGACGCGGTGAACGCCGAGGACTTCCTCAAGCTCTATTCGGTCAACGTGGTGGGGGCCTTCCAGATGGTCCGGGCCGCCCGAACCCTTCTCGAGGCCGCGCCGCGTCCGGGCGCCGTGGTCAACACCAGCTCAATCGCGGGCGTCATGGGCAACGGCTCGTCGGTGCCCTACGCGGCCTCGAAGGGCGCCATGACCACCATGACCCTGTCATTGGCTCGCGCCCTGGCTCCGAAGATCCGGGTCAACGCCATCTGCCCCGGCTTCATCGACACCCCATGGTTCGGCAAGGCCATGGACGAGGACAGCGTCGCCCGCCTGCGAGCCGGAGCCGCCGCCGCCACGCCGCTGCAGGTCGCCTCGACCGCAGAGGACGTCGCCGGGGCCGCGGTGTTCCTGGCCTCGCCCGCCGCCCGCCACGTCACCGGCGAGACCCTGCTCGTCGACGCCGGCCTGCATCTGGGCGCCGCGACGTTGTCGATGCGCTGAAGTCGCACGCAAACGCGGATCGACAACTTGACGACAACTGTGGCCGATGCGCCGACATTGCAGCAAATGCGCCACAGTTGCCCAAGTTTTGGGCGATCCATGTTCTTATTGCTGGCGCTGTGCCCCCGCTGATTGCAACTAAAGCATGGCCCGCGGTTAATCCCGGCTTGTGAAGGAACGCGCTTGCAGGCGCCGCACAAGTTGGGACCACACTCCCGGCGGGCTACACAAAAAAGGGGATAACACGGATGAAGATCTTCAAGCTCGCGCTGGCCGCCGCCACCGCCTCGGTCGCCCTCGGCGGCGCCGCGATGGCTCAGGAAGTCAGCCTTTCGTACAATGTCGGCATCGCCAGCGACTACGTGTTCCGCGGCGTCAGCCAAACCAACGAAGACCCGCAAGTGTTCGGCGGCGTCGACCTCGGCTACGGCGTCGGCTACGCTGGCGTGTGGGCTTCGAACGTCGATTTCGGCACCGATGACCCGAGCGTGGAAGTCGACTTCTACGCCGGCGTGAAGCCGACCGTCGGCGACGTGTCGATGGACTTCGGCGTCCTGTACTACGGCTACTCGAAGGACAAGGGCCTGACCCCCGGCAAGTACAGCTACACTGAGCTGAAGGCCGCCATCTCCAAGCCGGTCGGCAAGGCCACCCTCGGCGGCGCCGTCTACTTCTCGCCGGAATGGCCGGGTGACCTGTCGACCGCCGTCTACTACGAAGCCAACGGCTCGATCCCTCTGAACGACAAGTTCTCGCTGAGCGGCGCCCTGGGCAAGCAGACCATCGAGGACGGCGCCGACTACACCACCTGGAACCTGGGCGTCGCCTATGCCCTCAACGACAAGCTCGCGCTCGACGTCCGCTACTGGGACACCAGCGAGCATGACTTCGGCAGCATCTACGACTCGCGCGTCGCCGTGTCGCTGAAGGCTTCCTTCTAAGTCAGGTCCTTCGGGACCGACGAACGAGCCGCCCGGGTCCGCCCGGGCGGCTTTTTCTTTGTCCGAACGCGCGCCGGCTAACGCCCGGCCCAGGCCGCCTCGATCTCGGGCGTGTCGACCAGCAGGGCGAAGGACAGGCCCAGACTCTTCAGCGCGCCCTCGTGCAGGTCGGGCTCATAGGCCGCGCAGGCGTCGCCAGCGACGAAGACGTGATAGTCGCGATGGAAGGCGTCGCGCACCGTGCTGTCGACGCAGCATTCGGTGGTCAGGCCGCAGACCACCAGCGTGTCCACGCCGCGCGCGCGCAGCCGGGCATCGATGTCCGTGCCGACGAAGGCGCTGTATCGCGGCTTGTAAATCACCAGCTCGCCCGCCTGAGGCAAGGGGCCGTGGAAGTCGGCGCCGCGCGTCCCCTTGCGACAGATCACCCGCTCGATCTCGGGATCGCCGCCACGCCGGCGCATGCGCTCCAGAACCACGGGCGGATCCGTCTCCGGCGTGGTCTCCAGGCCGACGAACACCACCGGCGCGCCGGCCGCCCGCGCGGCGACCGCCAGTCGCTGGGCCTGCTCCAGCGCCCCGGCGGCGGCCGACAGGTCGACGCCGAACCGGCCGATGACGCCGTCGGGCGCGGCGAAGTCCACCTGCATGTCGACGATCACCAGCGCCGTCCGCGCCGGGGCGATCCAGGCGGCCAGGCCGTCCTGGGCGATGATCGGCGTCGCGTTCACGGATAGGCCTCCCGCAGGCCGGGCAGGATCTCGGCGCCGAACATCGCCAGACCGGCCTCGTAGTCGGGGAAGATCAGCATCAGCCCGTCCAGCTCGCAGGTTTCGACCAGGTCGCGGATCCGCGCGCCGCAGGTCGCGGGCGCGCCGATCACGGTGCGGGTCATGAACGCGCCCTGCCGCGCGGCGGTTTCGGCCAGGCGCTCGGGCGGCACGCCCCAGTTCGACAACATGGTGGTGACCGCGCCCATGTCCACCCCGTCGCGATAGCGGTCGGCCAAGTCTTGCGCCTGCGCGTCGGTATCGGCGTGGACCACGGTGCACATGGCGTAGGTGCGGATCGCCTTGCCCAGCTGCGCCGCCCGCGCCTTGGCCCGTCGGCTGGCCTCGCGCAGCGCCGCCTCGTCCTCGCCGCCGATGAAGCAGGCGTCGGCCTCGGCGACGGCGAAGGCAAAGCCGCGCTCGGAGACGCCCGCGCAGATCAGGTCCGGGCGCGGCTTGCTTAGCGGCTTGGGCTTGGACTGGCAGTCGGTCAGGGTGAAGAAGCGGCCTTCGTGGCTGACGCTGTCCTCGGTCCACAGGCGCTTGACCAGGCGGGTCCACTCCTCGGCCAAGGCGTAGCGGTCGTCGTGATCGAGGCCGTCGTCCCAGGCGCCCATCTGGGCGAACTCGTCGCGATAGGCCCCGGCGACGATGTTGAGGCCGGCGCGGCCGCCGCTGATGTGGTCGAGAGTGGAAATCAGCTTGGCCGCCACGGCCGGGTTCTGCAGCAGCGGATGCAGCGTGGCCCAGATCTTCACGCGGCTGGTCGCCTCGGCCAGGGCGGCCATCAGGGTCACCGACTCCAGGGCCGCGCCCCAGTGGTCGGTGTCGCCGCCGAAGCCGCGGAACTTGGCCATCGACATCACGAAGTCGAGGCCGATCTGGTCGGCCAGCACGGCGGCGGCGCGGTTCTGCGGATAGAGGCCGTCGAGCGGCGGCGTCGTGCTGGAGACGATCCAGCCGCCGTTCGCCACGGGCAGGAAGACGCCAAACTCCTTGCGCCCGCCTTCTCGCCCCATCGTCGCCTCCACGCCCGCTCGCTCAACTTCGAGTCAGGCGCGACCATAGACCAAAAGGGCGACAGCGCGAGGCCGGGCTCAGGCGTCGGCGACAGCCTCCGTTCCGGCCGCGCCCTCGAGGGCGCGCGGCTTGGGCGGCCGCATCAGCAGCACGGCCACGAACACCACCGCCGTCAGGGCCGCGAACAGCTGGAACGTCGGGGTGAAGCTGCCCAGCCGGTCGCGCATGAAACCGCCGATGAACGGGCCCGCCGCCGACACCGCCCCCACCAGGCAGACCAGCGAGAACAGCTCGACGTTGTTGCGGCGACCGAAGTAGTTCAGCAGCAGCAGGCTCACCGCCAGCACGGTCAGGCCAAAGCCCAGGCCCACGCCCACGGCGTACAGCGCCTGCAACGGCAGGGTGGTGGCGTGCGACAGGGCCAGCAGGCCCGCGACCAGCAGGCCCTGGGCCAGAACCAGCAGCCAGCGCGGGTCGATGCGGTCGCCCACCGCGCCGCCGGCCATCCGCGCCACGACCTGCATCAGGCCCTCGGCGCTGAGCGCCCCGGCCGCGACGACGCCGGCCACGCCCAGCTGCGTCAGGTGCGCTTGGGTCAGGCTGGCGGCCGTGACCCCGGCCAGCAGGTGGCTGAAATAGGCCGCGACCAGGATCGCGAACTGCGGGGTGCGCACCGCGTCGCGGACGCTCCAGTCATGATCGGTGCGGAAGACGCGCGGATGGGCCGGGGCGGCCTTGGCTTCGGCGGCGGTCAGGCGGTCCATGGCCCGGCCCGCCTCTTCCAGCCACTTGGGGCCGCCGACCACGGCGGCGCACAGCAGGCCCAGAAGGCCGATGACCACCGCCTGCAGCGCCCAATACATCCGCCATTGGCCGTCGAACGCGCCCTGGCTGGCCAGCACCAGCAGCGGGCCGGCGACGCCGCCTAGCGCCCCGCTGGTGAAATAGATCCCGAACGGCAGGGCCCGCTGGCGGAAGATCGCCGACAGCACGTGAGTGCCGGGAATGAGGGCCGCGGCCTGGAAGCCGATCCCCAAGAGGGCCGTGGCCAGGAAATAGGCCGGCAGGCTCTGCACCCTGGCCAGCAGGGCCAGGCCCGCGGCCATCACGGCCGCGCCCGCCACCAGCGTCGCGCGTACGCCCCAGCGGCGGATCAGCAGGGTCGGCAGCCACGACGAGGCGCCGGTGGCCACGCCCATGACGGTGAAGCCCAGGAACGCGTTCTGCCAGCTCCAGCCCAACTGCGGGACCATGGCCGGGATCATCACGCCCAGCGACGAATAGGTCGCCGCCGTGATCAGGAACAGTAGCAAGCTGAAGGCGCCCAGCAGCAGCCAAGGGCGGTGCTGGATCTGGTGGTCGGTCATCAGAAGCGCCTTGCGAGGGTGATCCGCCACTCGCGCCCCTTGCCCGGCAGGGCCGCGAGGTTGGCGTAGGTGTCGGCGACGGGCGTGAAATAGAGCTCGTCCAGCAGGTTATCGACGTTGAGCGTGGCCGTGTAGGGGCCCTGCTCGTAGGCCAGCGAGCCGTTGACCACGCCATAGGCCGGATAGACCACCGCGCCGGGAACCGTGCCCGAGGTCTTGGTCACTTGGGTCACGCCCAGGGTTCCGTAGAGCTTGCCCCAGTCGTGCTGGTCAGAGGCATAGGCGCCGTACAGGCTGACCACCGATTTCGGGATCAGGGTGTAGTCGTAGTCGCCCGGCCGGATGCTGGCGAAGCTCCACACCACGTACGAGCCGCCATAGCCCTGCGCCCCGGGCACACCGGCCGTATAGGTCGGCACGTACTGGAACGAGGTGTCGGGTCCCTTCACCGTGGTGTGCTGGGTGTTGCCCGAGAAGGTGAAGCTGAAGTGCTCGCTGGCCAGCCAGCGCACCTCAAGCTCGACGCCCTTCGAGCGCGTGCCGGCCGGATCGCCGTTGATGCCCATCAGCTGGGTGCGGTTCTGGCGATAGCCGGCCAGCGAGCCGATCAGCGCGCCCTTCAGCCACTGGAACTTCACGCCGGCCTCGGCCAGGTCGCTGTCCGACAGCCAGGCGTCGCCCGCGTCGGCCACCAGGCCCGGATTGACGTCGCCGGCCTGGCTCATCTCGAGCGCCGAGGCCTTGGCGTACGACACGTAGGGCATCAGGCCGAAGGGCGCCTTGTAGGTGACGCTGGCGGTGTAGGTCCCCTTGCCCTTGGCGTCGCTCTGCACGCCGGGCGTCGTGAAGCTCAGCGAGCCGGTGTCTTCGGAGGTGACGTCGTAGTCGTCGTAGCGGCCGCCCAGCATCAGGTTCAGCTTCTCGCCGACCTTGATGTCGGTGGTGAAGAAGATCCCGGCTTGCGTCCACTTGGTGTGGTTGTCGTTCTCCCAGGTCATCGACGGATCGGTGAACGGGCTGCCGATCAGGTCGGTGGCGGTCTGGCCCACCGACAGGTCGCGGCGGTCCAGCGCGATCAGGCCGCTGTTGTAGCTCTCGCGCCGGCGGCCCTTGAACGAACGATAGGACGCGCCGACGAACGAGTGGGCGACCACGGCGTCGTCGAGGAAGCGGTTGGCGAACTCGTACGTCGCCCGGGCCTCCCAGACCTTGCTGTCGAACCGCGCGGGATAGCCGTAGGAGACGAAGCGCCTGTTCTCCAGGTCGTCGTAGAATAGTTGCAGCTTGATCGCGCTGTCGGGCGACAGTTTCCTGGCGATGTCGAAATAGAGGGTGTTGGTCGCCGTCTTCGAGAAGTCGGACGCCGAGATGTAGACCGTGCGCGGCGACAGCTTGGTGGTCCCGACGCCGACATCCAGGGTGTGGGCCGCGTCGGTGGTCGGGAACCCGTAATAGGGCAGGTACAGCGCCCCGCCGATCTCATTGGGGGTCAGGCGGCCGTTGCCGTCGGCGTCGACCAGACTCGTATCGCGGCCCGTGACATAGGTGCGGCTGTCGATCAGGTCCTGCGTCAGGCGGTTCCAGCCGGCGGTCTGCACGTCGCCCTTGGAGCGATAGACCATGCCGCCCAGCGCCGTGCTCCAGCCGTTCCCCAGGTCGAAATCGGACGAGACCTGCAGGGTCTGCCGGCGCGGATAGATGCCGCGATAGTAGCTGTGGCTGTCCTCGACCTCGCCATAGACATGCACGCCGCCGACGACGTTTCCGAAATTGGCGGGCAGGCCGATCTGGGCCGTGGCGTTCTTGCGGTTGTAGCTGCCGAAGGTGGCGGTCAGCTCGCCCTCGGGCGCGGTCAGGTAGCCGCCCTCGCCCTTCCCGGACTTCGGGATGAAGTTCAGCATCCCGCCGACCTTGCCCGAGCCGTAGATCGGGGTCGGCGGGCCGCGCACGATCTGGATCTGGTCGGCGGCCCCGATCGGGGTCGAATAGGTGCCGCGGTTCTCGATCCGCTTGAAGCCGCGGAAGTAGTTCTCGGCCAGGGTGCCGCGGATGTTGAGCGCCCCGGGCACGCCGTAGAAGCTGGCCGTATATGTGCCCGGCGACACCGCCGTCAGGCCGTCGATGGTCTCGATGCCGTAGCGCTGCAGCGTCAGGTCCGACACGAAGCTGGCCGAACGCGGCGTCTCGATCAACGGCTTGTCGAGGCCGAAGACGGTGTCGTTGGGCCGCTTTTCCAGCAGGCCCGCATTGCGGTCACGGGCGACCACGACCACCGCGTCGACCTCGGCCAGCTGGTCGTCGGCATGCGCGCTCGAGACGGCGGCGAGGCCGGCGAAGGCTCCGATGAAGGAGGGGGCGGCGAGCAGGGCGAGGCGGCGAGACATGCGGGCGGGCTCCGAAAAGCGGGGCCACGGCCCCGCCTCGCCGCACCAAATGGGGATGACTTGACGTTCGTCAAAATCTCTTCTGACATTTTAGACTGGATTGCCAAGGCCTGTGTCGGGAAAGCCTCACAGTTGGCGGGATGTTCCTTCCGTCCGCCGCCTCAGGCCGCCAGTCGCCTGGCCTCGATGCGCCGTGATGCGGCCCGCACCCGCAATTCGTAGTGGTCGCCCTGCGTCACGTCTTGAACGTTGAGGGGGCGATGGGCGGCGACATTGACGCCGCCGGCGTGGCGCAGGCTGTCGAACAGGATCCCCGCCCCGCCGGCGGCGCGCACGGCCTCGCCCAGCACTTGGCCGGCGGCGTAGTCATCGCTGGCGTAGACCCCGGGCCGCGCCGCCTGCTGGCCGCGGATGTCGAGATAGTCGCCCTCGAGCCGTGCGGTGTAGACGCGGTACTGGCGGCTGATCGTCGCCGCGCCGGTGGCGACCGCCTCGCGGCGCAGGTGGTGGGCCACCTCCGCCACCGCCGTCGCCAGATGCTCGGCGGCGTACCAGGCGCCGAGATCGGGGCCGTTGAAGCGCATGCCGCCCGGCGCGACGTGCAGGAACGAGGCCATGACGATGCTGGCGTTGGGCCGGCCGTAGACCCGCTCCTCCATCGGCAGCCGCGCGATGCGCTCGGCTGCCAGCCGGTCGTTGGTCCAGCCTGAAAGCTCCATCACCGCGTCGAGGTCGGCCGCCGTCGCCACGGTGTCGAACAGGCCGATCGGCGGAAACCGCGACGGGATCAGGCGAAAGGCCGGCCGGGGCGCGGGCGCGTGTGGCTCGTCGCTCACGAGAAGACGATCTCGGCGTCTTCGTAGGGGCGGAAGTCGCGGTCGATGTCGCCCGGCGGCATGTAGAGCCCGCCCCGCGCGGCGTCGAGGAAGCGGCGCACGCTGACCAGGCCGTCCTGGGTCCCGCAGGTCAGGAGCGCGATCGGCGCGCGGCCGCCGAACAGCGGCCCGGCATGGGGCGTACGCAGCCAGGCGATCCCCTCGCGCTCGCTGGAATGCAGCACGCCCAACGCTTGGTGAACGCCCAGCACCACCGAGATGCGGGTCAGCATGTCGAGGTCGAGGGTGATGTCGCGATGCTCCCGCACCGCCTTGATCCAGTTGTAGTAGGTCGAGCGCGACGGCAGGCCCAGCACCAGCAGGCGCTCGTCCTCGGTAAGGCCCCACAGGTCGGCGATCGACAGGAAGGTGCGCAAGGCCGGACCGCTCAGCCGCCGGCGGTTGGCGGTCGAAAACCGCGACATGTCCAGCACGCCCGGACCGGCGGCGACCTCGACGGGTTTGCGCTTGGCGATCGACATGCGAGCCTCCATCCAGATCCACATATAGTCCAAATTTGGACTGGATGGAAGGTCGCGCAGGAAAAGCCCCCTTCCCCCATCGATGGAGGAAGGGCCGGGGATGGGGTGACTACGGCGGTTCAGGTTGGCGCGCGGCGGCCAACGCCGCACCACCCCCACCCAACCCTCCCCCATCAAGGGGGAGGGCTTGGCGCTATGCCTCCACCGGCGGCCGCTGCACGGCCTCGGGGGTGACGCTCAGCACGCGCATCATGGCGGCCTTGGAGGCCTCGACGTCGCCGCTGGCGATGACGTCGGCGACCTCGCGGTGTTGCTCGATGTCGGCCATCAACTCGGCCTCGGTGGCGCCGCCGAACGAGAACACCCAGAAGCGGGCGGCCTTGTGCTGCAACGGAATGAGGATCCGGGCCAAGGCCAGGTTGCCCGAGGCCCGGGCGACGGCGGCGTGGAAGCGCTGGTCCATGGCCACCAGGGCCGGCAGGTCCCGGGCCTTGGCGGCGGCTTCGGCGTCGTCGAACACGGCCTTGATGGCGGCGATGTCGGCCTTGGAGGCGTGGCGGGCGGCCAGGCCCGCGCAGTGCGGTTCGATCAGGGCCCGGGCCTCGTAGCCCTGGCGCAGGTCCACGAGGTCCAGCGGCGCCACCGTGGTGCCCGAGCGGGCGCGGCGGATCACCAGGCCCTCAAGCGCTAGGCGGCCCAGGGCGTCGCGCACCCCGGCCAGCCCCGCGTCGTAGCGCGCCGCCAGCGACTGCTCGTCCAGCCGCGCGCCTGGCGGCAGCTCGCCCAGGATCAGGTCGAGCAGGATCTTCTCGTAGACCTTGGCCTTCTGCAGGTCTGGCGACCAGTCCTCCAGGCCCGACGAGGAGCAGACGTCCAGCACCAGCATGCGCGAGCGCGCGCCGCCTCCAGCGACGTTGTAGGGGGCGTCGTCAGGGGCCCGAGGGGGCGAAGGCTGGCGCACGAAACCGCTCCGAGTGTTGTCCTCGGACTGATAGGTAGGCTGAAATGTCAGTTTCGCCTAGTGGCTTCGCGCCCGTAAGGGGATGCGCTTAGGCGCCCTGCATCGGCGGCTGGAACAGGCCGGTCGGCGAGGCCGTGAAGATCTCGCAGCCATCTTCCGTCACGCCGATCGAGTGCTCGCACTGGGCCGACAGCGACTTGTCGCGGGTCACGGCGGTCCAGCCGTCGCCCAGCACCTTCACCGCCGGCTTGCCCAGGTTCACCATCGGCTCGACGGTGAAGAACATGCCGGCCTTCAGCACCGCGCCCTGACCGGGACGGCCGAAGTGCAGGATGTTGGGAGCGTCGTGGAACACCTTGCCCAGGCCATGGCCGCAGAAGTCGCGCACGACGCTGCAGCGCTGGGCCTCGACGTAGGATTGGATGGCGTGGCCGATGTCGCCCAGGGTCGCGCCCGGCTTCACGGCCGCCAGGCCCCGGGCCAGGCTTTCGTAGGTGATGTCGACCAGGCGACGGGCCCGCGGGCCCACGTCGCCGACGCCGTACATGCGCGAGGTGTCGCCGTGCCAGCCGTCGACGATGACGGTGACGTCGATATTGGCGATGTCGCCCTCGCGCAGCGTCCAGTCGCCCGGGATGCCGTGGCAGACCACGTGGTTGCGCGAGATGCAGACCGTCTTGGGATAGCCGCGATAGAACAGGCAGGCCGGCAGGGCGCCGTGGTCGAGGATGAACTCGCGGGCCAGCGCGTCCAGGTGATCGGTCGACACGCCCGGCACGACATGCGGGATCAGCATGTCCAGGCACTCGGCGGCCAGACGGCCGGCGCGGCGCATGCCCTCGAAGTCTTCGGGCTTGTGGATCTTGATCTGGCCCGTGCGGGTCTCGGTCTCGATCTCGAAGGCGTCGTCGAGGGTCATGGGCGGTTCAATCTCAAACAGGGGCGCGGCCACGCGGCGCGCAGGAAACACTGGATGCCGGTCGGGCTTATGTCGCGACCATAGCATGAAATTTCAACCGGGGGCGCCGTCGAGGCTCGCCCCCTTCCCCCTTTGATGGGGGAAGGGTCGGGGGATGGGGGTGACAGCGGTTCAGGACATGGCGGGGCCGAACCGCCGCGACCACCCCCACCCCAGCCCTCCCCCATCAAGGGGGAGGGAGCGCCTCAGCGCTTCCACACGATCGGCCGCGCGATCCTGATCTCTTCCGTGCTCATCGCGCACGCCCAGACCATGACCTCCACCCCCGCCTCGGCGGCGCGGTCCAGACCGGCGGCGAAGGCCGGGTCGAGTTCACGGCAGGCCTGGAAGGCCTCGCAGTCCTCGCGCTGCACGACGAAAAGCGCCACGGCGCGGTGGCCCTCACGGACCTGAGCGGCCAGGTCCTCGAGGTGGCGGGTCGAACGGGCGGCCTTGCAGTCGGGAAACTCCGCCAGGCCCGGCGAGCGCGACAGGTGCACGTTCTTGACCTCCAGCCAGCACGGCGGCCGGTCGGGATCGGTCAGCAGGAAGTCGACGCGGCTGGCGGCGGCGTACTTCACCTCGGGCCGGATCGAGGCGTAGCCTGTGAGCTCGGGGATCACCCCGCCGACCAGGGCCTCGGCCACCAGCTTGTTGGGCAGCATGGTGTTGATCCCGACCAGGCCCGTCCCATCGGGACCGGCGGCCTCGACCAGTTGCAGCGTCCAGGACAGCTTGCGCTTGGGATCGTCGGAGTACGAGACCCACGCCCCCTGCCCCGGCAGGTTCACGCCCAGCATGGCGCCGGAGTTGGGACAGTGGGCTGTGATCTCGCGGCCGTCGTCCAGCACCAGGTCGCAGAAGAACCGCTTGTAGCGCTGGACGATGCGACCGCGGGTCAGCGGTTGCGGAAGACGCACGATGCCGAAGGCGTCAGTTCGCCGACCCGCCGTCGGGGGCGTCGGTGCTGTTGGGCGCGCGGCCGTCGAGCAGGGTGCGGGCGGCTTCCTTGTCGGTGTCGCGCTGGGCGGCCGTGGTGCAGATCCGGACCGGGCGGTTGCTGCCGACGACGCGCTCGCGGCGGCAGACGACGCCGGAGTCCTTCTTCTTCTCGGCCTTCTTGTCGGCGACGGCCGGCGCGGCGGCGTCCGTGGGGGCGGCGGTCTGGGCGGCGGCCGAACCGGCCACGGCGATGGAGATCAGGGCGGAAACGACGAAGGCGCGCATCACGGCTCAATGGTTAAGCTGAAAGATGCAGCGATAAGCTGCCACGCCGACCCGGGTGTCAATCGGGGGTTGGACGCGCGCGAACCCGATCGACCGCACGACGCCGTTGCCCGCCGCCCGGGCTGGCCTTAAGTCCTAGTGGCGACAATAGGAGCGACGCGCATGACGGCCAGCAAGGATCGGGTGACGGCGGCGGTGCTGATCATCGGCGACGAGATCCTGTCGGGCCGCACCCAGGACGTGAACCTCAACGCCATCGCCAAGTACCTGGGGACCTACGGCGTGGACCTGTGCGAAGCGCGTGTGGTCCCCGACGTCGAGCAGGAGATCGTCGAGGCGGTCAACGCCCTGCGGACCAAGTACGACTACCTGATCACCACCGGCGGCATCGGCCCCACCCACGACGACATCACCGCCGATTCGGTGGCCAAGGCCTTCGGCGTCACAGCCCCCGAGCATCCCGAGATCATGGCCATGCTGCGCGAGCGCTGGGGCGAGCCCAACGCCGCCCGCCGCCGCATGGCCCACGTGCCCGAAGGCGGCACGCTGGTGAAGAACCCGGTGCAGGGCCCGCCCGGCTTCCAGAAGGACAACGTGTTCGTGCTGGCCGGCGTGCCGGCGATCATGCGCGGCATGCTCGACGACGTCGGCCCGCGCCTGCGCACCGGCGCCGTCGTGGTGGCCGCGACCGTGCGCGTCACCGGCACGGGCGAGGGCACGATCGCCGCGCCGCTGGAAGCGGTGGCCAAGGCCCACCCGGACCTGTCGATCGGCAGCTATCCGTTCTTCGCGCCGCCGGACCTCTACGGCGCCAGCCTCGTCATCCGCGGCCGCGATCCGGCCGAGGTCGAGGCCGCCGCCGTCGAACTGGAGAAGACCCTGGCGGACCTCGGGGTTTCCAATGTCGCGCGGCTGGAGGCCTAGTCCTCGTCGGCCGCCAGCAGCGACTGGGCCAGGCCCAGCAGCGCCCGCTGGGTCTTGGGCCCGGCGGCGGCGTAGGCGTGCAGCAGGTCGAGCGCGCCGGGCAGGGTCAGCGCCGCCAGCATGGCCGAATCCTCGCCGGACGGCGCGTCCTCGCCCACCAGGGCCGCCACCGTCGTCTCCAGCCGGCCGGCGATGCGCACCAGCATCGAGGCCGACACACGGTTCTCGCCCCGCTCGTACTTCTGGATCTGCTGGAAGGTCAGGCCCAGCGCCGCGGCCAGGTCGTCCTGGCTGACCTTCAGATAACGGCGACGAATACGGATGCGGGTTCCGACCGCAAGGTCGATGGGATCCGGGCCGGTTGTCGTCATCGATATTGTCCGAAGCTCACAGAACTCGGCTATCTATCGACGTAGCCGTCACCGGCCGCAACGCACCTCCCTCTTAGATCGAGTAGTTTCCTTCCGCTCGCCCTCATGCCCGACATGCCCCACATCACCGCCGGCCTCGAACTGTTGACCAAACGCGAACGGGAAGCCCTTCGCCTGGTCAGCGAACACAGGCTTTCCAAGGAAATCGGCCCGCTGATGGGGGTCTCCAAGTCGCGCGCCGACGCCTTGGTGGAAAGCGCCTGCCGCAAGCTTGGCGTCAACGGCCGGCGGGCCGCCGCCCGGGTGCTGAGCGAGCACGAGCGGGTCGCCGGGACCGTGGGATTCGTCGCCGGCGACTATGGGATTCAATCCCACCCCGATCCAATCGGACTGGCGGGCGCCCCGCCCTCCTCGCCACCGTCGGCCTCGCAATCAACCGAGGCCTTCGACCCCAGTGAAAGAGTTTCCCGACAACACCATCCCGCCGCCGGCGAACACGACCAGCCTGCAGGAGCACCGACTGGGCCTGCTGGTCTGGAAGGCCCGGCAGATCCGCCAGGCGGTGACCGCCTTCGAGCAGGCCTGGCCGCCCCTGCCGCCAGAGCCGGCGGTCCCGGCCTTCGGCTGGTCTCAGCTGCAGCGCCAGCTGACCGACCTGGCCCCGCTGGAACTGCAGCCGCTGGTGGCCGACCTGGTCTCGGCGATCCGCAAGGAATCGGCGGCCAAGCCGGCCGAGATGGTGCTGAGGGAGATCCTGACCATCACCGCCACGGTGCTGGACGATGGCTTCCGCGAGAAATACGCGGAGGATCCGACCATGCTCTGACCCCCGCCTTCCGCCTCCTGGCCGTCCTGGCCATCGCGCTCGGCTTCGCCATGCTGATCGGCGGGCTGCTCAGCGCCCGCCAGGTGGTCGAGCTCTTCCAGAACCTGCGCCACGGCTGAGGCAGCCCTCCCCAGGAGGCGCCCGCCGGCGCCTTCGATCATCGTCCGGACAGCGCCTGCCGGAGCGCCGGACTTCCGAGGGGACACCGCTTCATGAACCGCCGCATCGTCGCCGAGCACCTCGCCACCCGCCTGTTCACCGCCGAGGAGGCCGTGGACAACACCCTGGCCGCCATGGGCGAGCTGATCGCCGCCATGCCCCGCGCCCGCCTTCAGGCCAGAGTCGCCGCCGGCGTCGGCCAGCAGGCCGTCGACCACGTGATGGAGGCCGCCTCCGGCCTGGCCGACGTCCGCCGCTCGCTGATCGCCGCCCACGGCGCCCTGGCCGACGCCAAGGACCAGATCGGCCTGCGCCGCGTCACCCTGGTCGGCGGCGGCGACAAGGAGGAGGACGGCGATCCCACCCGCACCGGCTTCCTGGAGGTGGTGAAGTCGGCCTGACCAAGGCCTCAGCCTCTTCCGACGCCCGCGATTCGTCGCGACAATGGCCCCCGGACACTGTTCGGGGGCCTCATGTTCAGCATCCTGCCGACTCAGCTCGGCGCCGGCGCGATGTTCGTGGTCTGCGGCGTGGCGCTGTGGATGGGCGGCCGGCTCGAGCGACTGCTGGCCGTCGCCACCATGCTGGCCTGGGTCGGTTCGGCCCTGGCCGAGATCGAGGACAAAAGCCTCACCCAGTGGGGCATCTTCGCCATCGACCTCGTCTATCTCAGCGTGCTGGTCGGCCTGACCCTGTTCGATCGCCGGATCTGGCTGCTGTTCATGACCGCCTTCCAGCTCCTCATCGTCCTCACTCACGTCGCCTTCGCCCTCGACCACTCACTGCGCCAGTGGGGTTTCTTCTCGGCCTATTATCTGTGGAGCTACGCCGAGCTGGTGGCGTTCGCCGCGGGGCTGGCGGCGCTGGCCTGGAGGCGGAGAAGGGCGCGGTCGGCGGGTCGCGCGACGAAGGCCTGAGCAAGCAATACAACCTCAGCGTTTGCCATCAAACTTAAAGCCGTGTAAATAGCACATCGAACCAAAGAAGCGTGCGATTGGGGAGATGCGCCGTGTCCAAGTACGCCGCCCTTGCCTCGGCCCTGGCTCTCGCCGGCATGACGACGCCCGCCGCGGCCGCGACGTTCACGCCCAATCCGTCCTTCGTGAACCTCAGCGGCTACCTGACCACCAACGAGACGACCACGCTCAGCTGCTACGTCTCTCTGAACGCCTCGGTGAACTCCGGCGGCACGTCGATGACGATCACGGACGGCGTCTTCACCGGCGGCGACTGGCAGTGCGGATGGCTGATCCTTCCGGTCGCGTTTCCCTGGACGGTCACCCCGACCAGCACGAGCTCGGTCAGCATTTCCGGCATGGCCCTGCTCACGCCCGCCGGCGCATGCAGCGGCACGGCCTACGTCCGGTGGCGCAACTATGCCCCCTTCTCCAGCAGCCTGGAATTCTGGTCGGCGTCGATACCGGGCGCGCCGGTCAACTGCTCCTTCGTCGGCGACCTCTACGTCTCAGGCGGCGTCACCCTTCAATAGGGCGCGGCCGAACTCGCCAACAGAACGGATGAACGAAGCTGGGAGGTCTCATCATGTCGAAGAACACCCTCATCCTTCGCGCGGTCGCGCTGGCCGCCGCGATAGCGGGCGCCGCGGCGCCCGGCGTCGGCTCCGCCGCCACCTTCAACCCGCCGGCAACCGAAATCCGTCTGACCGGCCGCCTGATGTTCGAGCAGGCAGGATGGGTATCCTGCGACGTAACCTTGTACGGCTACGTCACGTCCGCAGGCCACTACGCCCACATCATCAACGGTGATTTCGGGTATGGCCCAGACTGGCAATGCGGCTGGCTGGTGACCCCCTCCGGCTTTCCCTGGATCATCGCCCCCACCTCATCGAACACGGTGAGCATCTCAGGCGTCAGCCTCAACACCATTCTGGGCAACTGCAGCGGGACCGTGAACGCCAACTGGCAGAACGGACCTCCGAGCGCGATCCCCCTCATGTACGCGACGATTCCCGGATCGCCGGGCGTCTGCGCCATCACGGGCACGCTGGAAGTCTCCCATTCGGTGACGCTCATTCCCTGATCAAACCCAGCCGAACCGGGAGGTCCCCCAATGTCGAAAGCCGTAGCGCTCCTGTGCGCGGTCGCCCTGGCCGCCGCGATCCCCGCCGCCTCCGCGACCGCCGCGAACTTCGTTCCCAATCCTCGGGACCCGGTGAAGTTCACCGGCAACCTGACGATCGAGCAAGGCGGCGTCTCGGTCACCTGCAGTGTCCTGCTGGACGCCAAGGTCGTGAACGGCGGCTTCCACGCGGAAATCCGGGGCGGCAGCTTCTCTGCGGGCGACTGGCAATGCGGCTGGCTCCTGAGCCCCACCGCGTTCTCCTGGTACGTCTACCCCGACACGACCACCCAGGTGCTCTTCTCGACCTTCAGCTTCAACACGATCCTCGGATCGTGCAGCGGGCCGTTCTTCACCGGGTGGGCCAACGGCAGCCCCGGCAAGGTGGTCTTCTCCAACACGGTCATTCCCGGTTCGCCGGGCGCCTGCACCGTCAATGGAACGCTGGACACCGACCCGTCGCTGACCATCGTCTAGGCTGGGGCCTTGGTGCGGGCAGCCGGGGTCGAACCGGCAAGGCCTTGCGGCCGGCGGATTTTAAGTCCGCTGCGTCTACCAGTTTCGCCATGCCCGCGCTGGTCGCCGAGGCTTATCGCAAGGCGCTTTGGCCGTCCATTGCCCAGGTCTCGCGCCGGTCGAGCGCGCTCGCGGGCAATTCCCCGCCCTCGCCGCTCATCAATGCGGCGATAAGCCCCCGGGCCAGGGCTCAGCTTGAGCGCGAGCGCGCTTTGCTGTTGTGGATCGGCGCCAACCCAGGCTTATAGCCAGGCTTCAAGTCCGGGGGGATGCGATGTCGGAACCGATCAAGCCCAAGATCGCCGCGCTGGAAGGCCTGCGCGGATTGATGGCCGTGTGGGTGGTGCTGGGACACGTCTCGCTGACCTTCGGCTGGCGGCTGCCAGGGATCGACCAGAACACCCTCGCGGTGGACGTCTTCATCCTGCTGTCGGGCTTCGTGATCGCCCGCCTCATCGACCAGAAACAGGAGCCCTACGCTCCCTACATCCTGCGCCGCGCCTTCCGGCTCTTTCCGCTCTACCTGGCGGTCCTCGCCGTCTCGACCGCCCTCCTGGGCGTGCAGGGCGAGGCCTGGGAACGGGTCCAGGCGCTGTCGCCGGCCAACCTCGGCCGCAGCGGGCTGGTCGACATGGCGCGCGCCCACCTGCCGCTGCACCTGGCCACGCACCTGCCGCTGGCTCAGGGGATCGTCCCGTCCTCCCTGCTGCCGCGGGCGGCCTACACCCTCGTCGGCCAGGCCTGGAGCATTTCGCTCGAATGGCAGTTCTACCTGCTGGCGCCGTTCATGGTCTGGGCGGTCAAGGCGCGCCGACGCTGGCTGCTGCTGGGCGCCGCGGTCGCGCTCCTGCTGCTGGCCGCCCCGCTGTTCTCCAAGGCCTATCTCGGCGCCAAGATCCTGCACTTCGTCGTGGGCGGGGCCAGCTACTTCGCCCTCGAGCGCCGGTTCGACAAGTGGGCCCTGGGCGTGCTCGCCGCGGCCTGCCTCGGGGTCGTCCTCATGGACGGCGCGCCGCAGCTCGTCGTGCTGGCCATCTGGCTGTGCGTGATCGCCGCGGTGGGCGGCCGCCTGCCCCTGGCCGGCCCGTCCATCGATCGCCTGCTCTCGTCGGCGCCGCTCAAGCGCCTCGGCGAGATCTCCTATTCGATCTACCTCGTGCACATGATCCCGCTGTACGGGGTCATCGTGATCCTCGGCCGCATGGGCGTGCCTGCCGCGCAGCTGGGCGCGTGGGCCGCGCCGCTGACGCTCGTCCTCACCTACCTGATCGCGACGGCGACCTACCGCTGCATAGAGCGTCCGGGCATCGACCTGGGCGCGGCGGTCACCAGGGGCTGGGCGCGGAAGGCGTCATCCGGATCGCGCGGCTCCGCGCCCGCCCACCAGGCGCCCTGAACCGGCTTCTCAGTCGGCTGTCCAGCCGCCGTCGACCACCAGCGAACTGCCGGTCATCAGGGCGCTGGCGTCGGAGGCCAGGAACACCACCGCGCCCATCAGGTCCTCGACCTGGCCAAGGCGGCCCAGCTTGATCTTGGAAAGCACGCTGTCGAGGAAGGCCTTGTCCTCGAAGAACGGCCTGGTCAGCGGGGTCTCGATGAAGGTCGGGGCGATGGTGTTCACCCGGATGCCGTGCGGGGCGAGATCCAGCGCCATGGCCTTGGACAAGCCCTCCAGCCCCCACTTCGACGCGCAGTAGAGGCTGCGCCGCGCGCCGCCCACATGGCCCATCTGCGAGGTCAGGTTGACGATCGAGCCCTTCACGCCGGCCTCGAGCATCCGCCCGGCCACGGCCTGGGCGACGAAGAAGGCGGCCTTGAGATTGAGGTCCAGCACGGCGTCGTAGTCGTCCTCGGTCACCTCGGCGAAGGGCTTGGGACGGTTGGTGCCGGCGTTGTTGACCAGAACGTCGAAGGCCGGCGTCGCGGCGATGGCGGCCTTCACCGCCGAAAGGTCGCCGACGTCGAGCACCAGCGCCCGCGCCCGCCCGCCCCCGTCTCGGATCGCCTGCTCGGCCGCCTCGATCTCGCCCGCCGACCGCGCCGCCAGGGTCACCTCGGCCCCGGCCTGCGCCAGGGCCGCGGCGGCGGCCAGGCCGATGCCCCGTCCCGCCCCCGTCACCAGGGCCCGGCGGCCGTCGAGGCGGAACGAGGGCGTGCGCGGCAGGTCCAAGGCCCCTACTCCGCCGCCAGCACCGGCGAGGCGGCGCCCGCATAGGGCACCTCGCGACCGCCGTAGCGGCGCACGCGGATATTGGCCTGCTCGCCGTGGCCGGCGAAGCCCTCCAGGGCGCACAGGCGCGAACAGTATTCGCCGACCAGGGCCGAGGCCTCGTCGGTCAGCACCTTCTGATAGGTGCAGGTCTTGAGGAACTTGCCCACCCACAGGCCGCCGGTATAGCGGGCCGCCAGCTTGGTCGGCAGGGTGTGGTTGGTGCCGATCACCTTGTCGCCGTACGAGACGTTGGTGCGCTCGCCCAGGAACAGCGCGCCGTAGTTGGTCATGTGGCGCAGGAAATAGTCCGGGTCGGCGGTCATCACCTGCACGTGCTCGGAGGCGATCTTGTCGGCGATCTCGACCATCTCGGCGTTGCTGTCGGCGAGGATCACCTGGCCGAAGCTCTCCCAGGCCCGACGGGCGATGGCGGCGGTCGGCAGCACCTCCAGCAGCTTCTCGATCCAGGCGATGGTGTCCTCGGCCAGCTTGCGCGAGGTGGTCAGCAGGATGGCCGGGCTGTCGGGGCCGTGCTCGGCCTGGCCCAGGAGGTCGGTGGCGCACAGTTCGCCGTCCACCGTATCGTCGGCGATGACCAGGGTCTCGGTCGGCCCGGCGAAGAGGTCGATGCCCACGCGGCCGAACAGCTGGCGCTTGGCCTCGGCCACATAGGCGTTGCCGGGGCCGACCAGCATGTCGACCGGCGCGATGGTCTGGGTGCCCAGCGCCATGGCCGCCACGGCCTGCACGCCGCCCAGGCAGTAGATCTCGTCGGCGCCGGCCAGGGCCTGGGCCGCGACGATGGCCGGGGCGGGCTTGCCGCCGAACGGCGGGGCGCAGGTGACCACGCGCGGCACGCCGGCCACCTTGGCCGTCAGCACCGACATGTGGGCCGAGGCCAGCAGCGGATACTTGCCGCCGGGCACGTAGCAGCCGGCCGCGCCCACCGGGATGTGCTTGTGGCCCAGCACCACGCCCGGCAGGGTCTCGACCTCGAGGTCGAGCAGGGTCTCGCGCTGCTTCTGGGCGAAGTTCTTCACCTGGGCCTGGGCGAACTCGATGTCGGCCAGGTCGCGGGCCGACAGCTGGTCGATGCAGGCCTGGATCTCGGCCGGCGACAGGCGGTAGCTCTCGCGATCCCAGCCGTCGAACTTCACCGACAGGTCGCGCACCGCCGCGTCGCCGCGCGCGGCCACGTCGGCGAGGATGCCCTCCACCGTCTCGCGCACCGCCCGGTCCGCGTTCGCCACCGCCGTCACGTCCGCGCCGGTCTTCAACCACCTGGCCATGGTCTTGTCCTCCTGGGATCTCCCGGAAGGACGTGTGGCCCGGATCGGCGGGGCCGGCGCGCGGTTCGGCCGGAACGGTCGCTGGGTGGAGACGCGCCTCAGGCCGCCAGGCGGTTGGCCCGGCGCCAGGCCTGGGGCGCCACGCCGGCCGAGCGGCGGAACAGGCGGCACAGGTGCGACTGGTCGGCGAAGCCGCACTGGTAGGCGATCTGGCTCAGCGGATCGCGGGTGGCCAGCATCAGGTTCTTGGCCGCCTCCAGTCGGCGGCGGGTGATGTAGGCGTGCGGCGTCTCGCCGAAGGTGGCCTTGAAGGCCCGGCCGAAATAGCTGGCGCTGAGCGCGACCATCTCGCCCAGCACGGCCGTGGTCAGGCTGGCGTCGAGATTCTCGTCGATGTGCTTGCGCAGCTTGCGGGCCTGCCAGGGGGCCAGGCCGCCCTGGATCGGCGCGACGGCCTGCGCGCCCACGCCGACGACGATGGCCGAGGCCCGGGCGACCAGGGCGCGGGCGGCCTGGGCGTCCGGCTCCAGCGAGCGCTCCAGCGCCGCCAGCACCTCGCGCAGGTCTTCGAAGGTGCGGGGCTCGCCGGCCAGGTCGTGCGGAACCCGCAGGCCCGCGACGGGCGTGGCGGAAACGGTGTCGACGGCGAGGAAGGACATGGTTTCGATCCCTGGCTGGAGCGCCCCCCAAGGGCCCTCTCTTTTCGGGGATCATTGTTCTTCCCACGACGTCCGCGTCGCCATCGCACCTGGGCTTATCGTCGCGCTCCCTGGGTGTGGCGGCCTCATACCCAGGTATGAGAGCGGTATCGCCGGGCGTGGCCCGCGCGCCCTCGACGGACGCGCGGGCCTCCGGACCTTACGCCTTGGCCAGCGAGGCGCTGTCGATCACGAAGCGGTACTTCACGTCGCTCTTCTGCATGCGCTCGTAGGCGGTCTCGATCTCCTGGATGTCGATCTTCTCGATCTCGGAGACGATGCCGTGCTGGGCGCAGAAATCGAGCATCTCCTGGGTCTCGGCGATGCCGCCGATCAGCGAGCCGGCGATCGCCCGGCGCTTGAAGATCAGGGCCGCGACGTCGGGGCTCGGGTGAGCATGCTCCGGCACGCCGACCAGGCACAGGGTCCCGTCGCGCTTCAAGAGGGCGGTGAAGGCGTCGAGGCTGTGGCTGGCCGAGACGGTGTTGAGGATGAAGTCGAACGTGTTGGCGTGGGCGGCCATCTCCTCGGCGTTGCGCGACACCACGACCTCGTCGGCGCCCAGGTCCAGGGCGTCCTGGCGCTTGGCTTCCGAGGTGGTGAAGGCCACGACGTGCGCGCCCATGGCGTGGGCCAGCTTGACACCCATGTGGCCAAGGCCGCCGATGCCGACGATCCCGACCTTCTTGCCAGGGCCGACGTTCCAGTGGCGCAGCGGCGAGTAGGTGGTGATGCCGGCGCACAGCAGCGGGGCCACGGCGGCCAGCTGTTCCTCGGGGTGGCTGATCTTCAGCACGAAGTCGTCCTTGACGACGATCTGTTGCGAATAGCCGCCCAGGGTGTGCCCGGGGGCGTCGGCGGTGGGACCATTATAGGTGCCGACGAAGCCGTTCTCGCAGTATTGCTCCAGACCGTCGTCGCACGAGTGGCAGTGCTTGCAGCTGTCGACCAGGCAGCCGACGCCGACCACGTCGCCTTCCTTGAAGCGGCTGACCTGGCCGCCGACGGCCGAGACGCGGCCGACGATCTCGTGGCCAGGCACGCAGGGGAAGAGGGTGCCGGCCCATTCCGAGCGCACGGTGTGCAGGTCGGAGTGGCAGACGCCGCAGTAGGCGATCTCGATCTGGACATCGTTCGGGCCGACGGCGCGGCGCGTGATGTCCATCGCTTCCAGCGGCTTGTCGGCGGCGAAGGCGCCATAGGCTTTGATGGCCATGTGCAGGATATTCCGATTGGCTTTTTGGGGAGGCGGAGACCCGGGGAGGAGTCTCGCGAAGCCAAACTAGCGCGCGCGCGACCGTAAAATTAGCCGCTCAGCTTTGCACGGGCTGATGAGCACATTTCATCAATCAGCCTCTTGCGCGACCCCGGCGCGAGGCAGTTTCAGCACGAAGCTCGCGCCCTCGCCCGGCGCGGAAACCACCGCGATCTCGCCGCCGTGGGCCTGGACGATCGTCTTGCAGATCGACAGGCCCATGCCCATCCCGCCCGCCTTGGTGGTGTAGAAGGCGTTGAACAGCTGGACCAGCCGCTCGGGCGGCACGCCGGGTCCGGTGTCGGCGACCGACAGCGTCACCATCGCCTCATCGACCGATCCGCGGATCGTCAGCACGCGCTCTTGCGCCTCGGCCATGGCCTGGGCGGCGTTGACCATCAGGTTGACCAGCACCTGCTGCAGCTGGACCCGGTCGCCCTCGACCTCGGGCAGGTCGGCGGGGACCTGCACCCGCAGCGCCACGTCATGCGTGGTCAGCTCTCGCCGCACCAGCAGCACCGAATCCTCGACCAGAGGCCCCAGCGAAAGCCGCGCCTTCTCGGGCTCGCCCTTCACGGCCATGGTCCGGATGCGACCGATCACGCCCGAGGCGCGGTTGGCCTCGCCGATCATCCGGTCGAAGGCACGCCCCACCTCCTCCAGGTCCGGCGTCGCGCGCCGCAGCCACCGCAGCCCCGCCTCGCCGTTGGTGACGATGGCCGACAGCGGCTGGTTGACCTCGTGGGCGATCGAGGCGGTCAGCTCGCCCAGGGTCGAGATCCGCGCCGCGTGGGCCAGTTCGGCCTGCACCCGCGCGAGGTCTTCCTGCGCCCGCAGGCGATCGGTGATGTCGATGACCCCGACCAGGGTCGCGCCCTGCGGCAGGTATTCGCGCGGATAGCAGCAGGTGAACAGGCCGTCGAACTCGCGGCCGTCATAGGTGCGAAAACGCGCCTCGCTTTCGTAGTGCGGCTTCTTCTCCAGCGCGGCGATGACGCTGGCGGCGAAGACGTGCTCGCTGCACGGCGGCCAGAAGCGGTCGACCGGCCCCAGCAACTGATCGCGGGTGGCCTCGAACAGCTGCAACGACTTGTCGTTGACGTCGACGACCTGGCTGGCCTCCATCATCTGCCGCACGAAGCGCGGGTTCTCGGCGATGTGGGCCCGCAGGCTGGTCACGCCCTTGGCGCGCAGGGCGCCGAACATTCCGGCCAGGGCCGAAAAATCGAGTTCCCAGAACGACACGCTCATGGCGTGGAAGACGTTGCGGAAGCGGTACTCGCTGCGGCGCAGGGCCTCCTCGGCCTTGCGGGCCTCGGTGACGTCGCGCCCCGTCTCCAGCACCTCGACCCCGCCCGACACGTCTCGGCGCAGCGACCACCGCAGGGCGATCACCGCCTCGCGACCGTCGGCCAGGCGGCGCGTGACCTCGCCCTCCCAGCGCCCTTCGGCCAGCAGCCGGGCGGTGATCTGGTCCAGCGGCGCGGGAAACACCGTGCTCAGGAGATCCGGCGCCAGCGCGCCGCGCGCGACCTCGCGGCCATGGCCGTAAAGGGCCTCGCAGCCCTGGTTCCAGAACAGGATCCGCCCCTCGAGGTCGCGCACGAGGATCGGCTCATGAGCCGCGTCCAGCAGCCCGGCCAAGCTATTGGCCGATATGTCCAAGACATCGCCCGTACAGTCGTGCATCGAGCTCACCGAAGGATGCGCTCCCCCATTGTTGACGCCGCGCCGGCGGCGGGTCCAGCTATTCGTCCATGTCCAATCCGACGGTGCACATTGTCGACGACGACGGCCCCCTGCGGGAGGCCCTCGACAGCCTGTTCCGGTCCGTCGGGCTGGAGACGCGCCTGTTCGGCAACGCCCAGGACTTCTTCCGCTCGGGACATGCGCATGACGCCGGCTGCCTTGTCTTGGACGTTCGACTCCCCGGGGTCAGCGGCCTCGACTTCCAGGCCCAGCTGAACGCCGCCGACATCCGCATGCCGGTGGTGCTGATGACCGGCCACGGCGACATCCCCATGACCGTGCGCGGCATGAAGGCCGGGGCCGTCGACTTCCTGGCCAAGCCCTTCCGCGACCAGGACATGCTCGACGCGGTGATGGCCGCCATCGACCGCGACCACGCCTTGCGGGCCGAGCGCTCGGGCCTGGACGACCTGCGCCGCCGCTACGAAACCCTGACCACGCGCGAGCGCCAGGTCATGGGCCTGGTCGCCGAAGGGCTGATGAACAAGCAGATCGCCTTCGAGATCGGCCTGTCGGAGATCACCGTGAAGATCCATCGCGGCGCGGCCATGCGGAAGATGCAGGCGCGCTCGGTGGTCGAGTTCGTGCGCATGGCCGAGCAGCTGGGCGCCGCCGCGACCTGACGCCACACACCCGAGTATAGTTCCACACGCTCGCCGCTTGCGGCAGATAGGAGGCTCGTCGCCGTCGCTCGCCCGTGCGGGCCGCCGGGACCGAAAGGGTCGAGTTGGTGTCGCAAGCCCCGTTGATCGCCGTCGTGGACGACGACGAAGCCATCCGGACCTCGCTGGAGGCCCTGATCCGCTCGCTGGGCCACCGCGTCGCCAGCTTCGATTCAGCCGCGGCCTTCCTGGCCTCCGAAGTTTCGGACGGCGCCGACTGCCTGATCAGCGACGTGCAGATGCCCGGCCTTTCCGGCTTCGACATCCAGCAGGCGCTGGGCGAGCGGGGCGTGCCCACGCCGGTGATCCTGATCACCGCCTTCGACGACGCCCGCGCCCGCGCCCGAGGCCTGGACCTGGGCGCCACCTGCTTCCTCAAGAAACCCTTCAGCGGCGACAGCATCATCGGCTGCCTGGAAACCGCCCTGGCCCCGCGCGCGAAATCGCCCGACGCCTGAGGCGTCGCCCGGCGAGGCAGCTACCCCTCGCCTTAGGTTCTATCGACATTGAGGCTCAGTGCGTGGCCCTCGCCCTTCGACGAGCTCAGGGTGAGGACCATTTACAGACCCAAGCGATAGAAAAACCTCATCCTGAGCTTGTCTAAGGACGAGGTTTTCGTCTCAACCGGTGAATATCGCTACGTCCTAAAGCACCAGGTCCCCGGGCTCGGCCAGGGGCACGAACAGCGGCAGGCCGCTGTCGATGGCCTCCGCGCCGGCCGTGGTCGCGGCCAGGGGGTCATGGTTCCTGAGATCGTGGAAGTTCATGCCCGTGGCCTCCTCCAGATCCTTGATCGCGATCTGGAAGGTCCGATAGGCGCCGAGACGGAAGCCTTCGACGGCCTCGCTGCGGTTGCGATCCTCCAGCAGCTTGCGGATGAGCTGGCCCTGGCTCAGCAGATAGGCCGTGGCGTGCAGGACGTCGCGGCCGTCCTGGGTCTTCACGGCCATCACCGCGACCTTCCAGAACTCCAGCGGCACGCGGACCCCGCCCTCCTCGTCGAGATACTCGTAGTCGCCGTTGAGGACGGGACCGGTGAAGATGCAGGCTCGGAAGCCCTCGGTCCGGCTGTTGTCGAGGATGTAGTTCTCCAGCCCCTGCCACAGGGTCTTGCCCTGGTTCAGCAGCGAGTGCTGCGGCGCCGAGTTCGTGTAGTGGAAGGTGTCGAAATTGGCCTGGTTCGCATCGGGGCCCCAATTGGGGTCTTCGCGGCGGACCATGTGGCCCCGATCGATAGCCCGATCCGCATAGTGCTTGGCCGTGTATTGCGAGGCCGGATCTATCCGGGCGTCGACGTACCACTTGTCGTCGCCGCGCTTGATGCGCACCGCCTTCTCGCCGTCGATATTGACCGCCGTGGCGGCCGGCAGCTTCAGCGCCTCGGAGAACAGCACGCCGAAGTGGGTGTAGCGCAGTTCGTGCGGCCGGTCGGCCAACGCATCGTCCGGCTTGGCCAGCCCAGCGGCGACCGTGGCTTCGAGTTCGGGCCATGGAACCCGCAGGTTCGCGCCGAGGAAGTTGGGATCGTAGCCGCCGCGGTCCTTCAGGTCCGCCTTCCTGTGGACCCCGTCCGCGGCCTCGACGGCGTGCGTTTCCTTGAACACCGCGCCGGCGACGGAGGTGCGCTCCCCGAAGGCCAGGCGGCGCAGGGTGCCGGCCGAGACCGCGCTGTTGGCCACGCCGTATTCGCCCGCGAAGTGCAGGCCCACCACCGCGCGGCTTTCCAGGCTGATCAGGGCCGAGCCGGAATTGCCGCCCAGCGAAGTGCAGTCGTGGCTGAGGATGATGCCGGCGGTGGCGGGACGGGTGATCTCGCCGGGCGCGAAGCGCTTCACGTCGTAGAGGCCCCGGAAGTATTGCTCCATGGCCGTGACGTCGTTGCGGGTGTCGTAGGCGGGATAGCCGACGAGGGCCACCAGGTCGCCCTGTGCGGCCTCCTTCTCGGCCAGTTCCAGGCGATCGGGCCACGACCAGTCGACGCCGTTCGGCCGCGCCACGCGCAGCAGGGCGACGTCCGCCTCGGTGTCGTCGGCCAGGTACTCGACGGCGGTGGCGACCGCGCTGCGAGCGTCGGTGGTGCGGGCCTCGACCTCTTCGTTGAAGTCGATGCTCGCGCCGTAGCGGACACCGGTGAAGGGGGAACGGACGAAGACGGCCTTGCCGTCGAGGCTGCGCTTGGCGACCAGCTTGGCCACGTGGCGGTTGGTGACGACCAGGGCGTCGTCCTTAGAGCGATCCACGACCCAGCCTGTACCGCCCCAGGCCATCTCGTGGTTCACGAACTCGATGCGTCCTACCGAGGAGATGGCGGGTTCGGCCCCCTTGATCAGCCCGACGATGCCGCTCGGGAACTCGAGCAGCAGCTCCTTCTCGATGACGACGGCGTTGTTGCGGACGACCAGCGGCGGACGGCCCGTGAGGCGGACGATCGCCTCCAGCGCCATGGGATTGACGCCGACGCTCTCGAGCCTGCCGGGCTTGGCCTCCAGGGCGCGCGCCACGCTGGCGGCGTCAAGCACGGAGGCCCGGAGGCCCAGCTTGCGCAGGTTCTCGCCGCCGCCGTTGGCGAGGCTTTCAGCCGCCTTGCCCAGGCGCGGCAGCAGGCTCTCCAGCCTGCCCCGGCTTTCTTCCAACTTGTTGCTCATGACATGTCCGTCCCTTGGGGTTCGATTGCCAGGATCGCCAACGCGGGCACGAAAGCGGCGGGGATCCAGCGCCGCGAAAGCTTGGAGGCCGCGCGCAGAGCCAGCTCACGCGGCTCCTTCGGCGGCTCTTGAGCGAGGTCGTCCCTCAGCCGGTCGAGCCTGGCGGCGCGCAGGATTCGCGTCGTTCCGGCCTCCCCGCCGGCCCAGGCCGCCAGTTGCGCGCGCGCGGCCTCGCCGGGCGACACTCTGCCGAACAGGTCCTCGAGACGATTCTCGGTGACGACGTCGAGACCCGTCTTCGTGCCCCGCCAGCCGCGCGGCGGATGCGCATAGCGCCACCAGCCCGCGGCGGTGCTGCGCCAGCGCTCGGCGCTGCGGCCGATCGCCCGCAGGTCCGGATCGCGCAGCAGAAAGCCGGCCGCCGACAGCCATTCGGCCGTGAGCCCCAGCGCCGACAACGTGGCGGTCGGGACGGCCGGGTCGTGACGCAGGGCCCCGAACTCCGGAAAGGCCTCGACCCGCGCGTTCAGCATGTCCTGCAGGCGTCCGTCGCGCCGGTCGCGCAGCAGCCACTCACCGAGGTCGTCATAGGGCGACAGGATGGCCAGGGCCTGGGCGTCCCCCGCCTGGGAGAAGAAGAAACGCGACTCGGCGGTCGCCGTCGGGTCTATGCGCCGCCGCCGCTCCTCGGCGATCGAAAGCGCGGTCGGCAGATCCTCGCGGGGCGCGTCGGCCGACCAGAGCGCCTGAACCGCGGCGACGGTGTTGGTCCGCCCCGGAAGCAGGTGTTGCGGCGCCGCGGCGAACCCCAGGGCGCCGGAGGCCAGGTTGGACTTCGAGGCCATGATCAGCCGCGCCGTCCGTTCGCGCCTGTCCTCGTTCCCCGCCTCGCCGAACCAGCGGCGCAGGTCGGTGAACTGGAACTCGGCCCGCATCTCCAGCCGGACCAGCGCGGCTTCCGGCCAGGTGTCGAACAGGGCTTCGTCCCATGGACGAGACCAGGCGCGCTCGTCCGCCAAATCCCGGGCTTGCCGCCAGCGACCGGTGCGCCAGAGCAGGACCAGCGCCGCCTCGGCCGCTTCACTGACCGGGTCGATGGAGGCGGGCCGGAAGACGTTCTCGTAGAAGGAGATCGCCTCGGCCAGGTCGCCCCTGCCGATCAGCATGCGCAGTTCCCCGGCCGCCTCGGCCGAGACCAGGCCCGCCGAGGCCGCGGCGTAACCGCGCCCCTCGTAGCTTCGCTCGCCCCGGGCCCTCAGCAGCGCATCGCGGGCAGGCGCAGGCAGATCGTCCAGGTCGTTTCGCTCGAAGGTGATCCCGGCTTCCAGGTTCATGCCCTTCAGCGCATCGTCCCCTTCCCAGCGCGTCGCCTGGAGACGGTGATAGAGGCTCTCGGCGGCCGCCCAGGGCGCGGCCTGGCGCGCGAACCATCGGGCCGCGCGCCTATGCAGCTTGTGCGCGAGGCCGGAGCGCTCCTCGTAGAGCTTGCCCGCCAGCCGTCGGCGCAGGTCGGGGTGAGGCTCCAGCCAGCCGGCGGCGGACCGCCCCCCGATCAGCCACGTCTGCTCCTTGAGACCGGCCCACAGCTCGGCCGCCTCGGTCGGGCTCAGGCGCGTGGGGCCGACGACCGGCGCGATGACCTCGCCCAGCAGCCTGCTGTCGAAGCGGCGAAACAGGGGGACGAAGCGCGCGATCCTGCCGTGGCGACCGCCCAGGCGCGATTCCAGGCTTCGATAGAGGGTGACGGTCGCGCCTTCCTCCCGATCCAGGCCCGCCGCACCCTCGCGCCGGGCGACCGCGCCCAGCAGGCGCAGCTGCATCGGGTCGCCGTCAGCGCGCCGGATAATCGTGTCCCACAGCTGCGGAGGCGTCCGGGCCTGCGCCAGCAGGGCCGCGGCGTCGGTCTCCGTCAGACTGTCGAGGGCCAGGGGCACAGCTACCCGGTCCTGGACCGGCTCCAAGGCGTCCCCCCGACCGGCCGCGACCACCACCAGCGGCCCCAAACCGCTCCTGCGCAGCTGATCAAGCCATTCGAACAGCTGGCCTGGGTGGGTTTCGCCCCGGCCACGCAGCACCTCCAGCGTATCCAGCACGATCACCAGCCTGCGCTTGGAATCGCGCAGATAACTGGAGATCGCCTCGATCAGCGCATAGGGCAAAAATCCCCGGCCCCTGGAGCCCTTGATCCTGGTCTCCTGCGTGGAGACAGCCTCGAGGCGCGTCGCGCGCAACTCGCCGGCGATCTCCGGCGCCTGGCTGGCGACCTGGCGCGCGACCTCGAGGCTGAGCCCCAGGCGATCCAGCACGTCCAGGCTGGCCCGGTCGAAATCCAGCCGCGCGACGACGACATCCACGCCGCGGCTGGCCACCTCCCGCAACGCATGTTCCAGAAGCGTCGACTTGCCGATCGCGGGCAGGCCGCTGACATAGAGCGTCCGAACCCGGCTTTGCCAATCCTCAGGAGCGCAGATCCAGTCGACCAGCTTTTCGGCCAGGTCGCCGCGCCCATGGAAGCCGTCTTCCAGCAGCAGGTCCCCGCGACGCTTCTGGTCGGCTCGGCTCAAGGCGGCCTGCACGCGCGCCAGCAGGGACGCCGCCGGAGCGAACCCGCCGCTCCATTCCAGGGCCGCCGCCAGCCTCGGCAGATCGGGCAAGGCCCCATCCTTTCCCGCCTCCGTCGCCTCCAGCGCAGCCGCCACCGCGGCGGTCGAGAAATCGCCCCTGCCGTCCAAGGCGTCGAGCAGGTCGCTCGCCGCCGCGTCCACGCCCTGGTTGCGGCGCCAAAGCTTGGCGACCTCGAGCAATCCCTGCTCGGAAAGCCGCTTCAGATCCCAGGCGCGTTCGCTGGCGCGCAGCAGCCACGCCTTGCCCACGCCGGTGTCACAGGCCGACGCAAGGGCCGCCGACACCGAGACGGCCAGGTCCAGCGGCCGGTCGGCGGCGAACGCGCCCGCCGCGCGCAGCGCGTCTCCCGGCGCGAATGGACCCGAAAGCGCCGCGTACTCGCGCGCGAACCCGATCGCCTCCTCGGCGCCGGTCTCCATGGCCGTCAGCGAAGGCGCCGCCACATCCAGCTCGGGAAGCGGCCGTTCGTGCTCCGGCGGGGGCTGGTCGGAAGCGCTCATGGCCGTTCCCCTTGGGCGTCGAGCCAGTCAACCAGCCTCTCGCGCACGACGGTCACGATCTGGACGCTGTGGGCGACGTCGAAGACGCCGTTCTGCGAGGGCAAGTTCCTCAGCGCCGGGTTGGCGATCTGCCGAACGCCGACATCTCCCAGGTCCAGTTGCAAGGCGCGCCCCGCCCGCTCGACAAGGATCTCGACCTCGCGGCGCTTGATGTGGCCCACATACTCCACGACCAGGCCCGGCGGCCCCTCGCTGGCGCCCGCCCCGGCGTCGGCGAACTCCTCGCCCGGGGTGCTGATGGTCTCGAAACCGGCGATCACCATCCGCAGCCCCGGTTGCTTGAGCGCCGCGTCCACGAACGCCTCGAAGGCGATCCGCTCGCCTTCGGTCAGGCCCGCGGCCGGGTTCTCGAAAAAAAACCACAAAAGCCGGTCGGGCCCTTTCGCCAGGACCGCCGCGTCCAGCGCCTGCGCCAGCCGCCGGGCCTCGTCGCCGACGGCCGCCTCGGGCGTCGTGTCGCCGGCCCGCGCCCCCTCCGGCGCCGCGTCGGGTTCCAGCGCCAGGCCCGCCTCGGCCGCGCGGCGGCGAACCTGCCCCAGCAGATCCTGCAGGGGCTGGTCGAAGCCCAGGCGGATCAGGAGGTGACGGCCCGGGTCACGGTCCAGCACGGTCTCCAGCAGCGCGGCCGAAAAGGCCAAGCCCGTGGTTCCGGCCGTCAGGTTCATGCGGCTGACCCGCACGCCTCGGACACGCCCCCCGGGGCGCGAGGCTTCCGCCACCCCCTCGAAGAACAGATCCCGGCCAATGACCAACTGGCCGTCGAGCGTATCGGTCAGGGACCACAGGAACCGAGGCGCGACGTCGGTCCGCACCTGCTCCATGACCGGACCGTGGAATCGGGTCAGCGGCACCAGCCGGCGCGCCGGCTCCCACCGCCCCTGGTGGATGCCGACCAGTTCGTAGCGCGTGTTGACGCAGGCGGCCCCGGACGAACCGCCGTTGGTGAGGCTGTCGTGGGGAACGCGAGCTTCGAAGCCGGCGATGGGCTCGACACGCCCGATGCCCCAGCCGCTTGGACGTCCGTCCGGGAAGTCGAGGACGAATACGTTGGCCTGCGACGGCAGCCTCGGCGCCACGTCCGGCACGCGCAGGAAGTTGAGCCGCATCCCGTCCGGGCGGCTCAGCCGCAGCAACGCCACGTCGTGACAGTCGGCGAAGTCGGCGTCGTTGGCCGGAAACTGGTTGGCGAACTCCGCGATCGTGCAGGGCGACAGGTAGTGGCTGACCTTAAGCACGCTGCGCCGCGTCTCGTCGGCGAGCAGCACGCTGATCGGCTTGCGAACGGGATCGGGGGTGTCGGGCGCGCCGCTGGCGATCACGTGCCAGGCCGTCAGCACCAGGCTGGGCCCGATCAGGCAGCCCGATCCGGTGATGTCGTTGTCGAGCACGATCCGGCAGGCCGCGGCCTTGCCGACCCGCTCGAAGGCGCTGAAATTGCTGAAGCGCCGGTCCATGGGCGCGGCGGTCTCGCGCCCGGCCAGCGCCACGCCATAGGCTTCGAGCAGTCCCTGCTTTTCCAGTTGAAAAGCCAGCATGCTCTCCAAGGACATGCCGCGCTCATCGGCCACGGGCCTCAACGCTTCGAGAGTCACGGGGCGCTGAACGCCGCCCTGAATAGCCTTCAAGGCCTGCTCGGCCCGCATGGGATCGGCCCGTATGGCGTCCTCGATATCCGTCCTGCTGACCATCGCATCCCCCAAGCTCAAGTTTGAGCTTGAAATCACGACGACACAACTATGAATTGCTTGCGACAATCGGCACACGCACCGGAGGCGCAGCCCGCCGTCCGGATGCGCCCAGGCCGCGTCCGAGGAGACCCGCCATGCCCTTCGTGACCCTCCAGCCCCCGCTGGAGAAAGGCCTCGAGGCCTATCCCCAGATGATGCCCAAGCCGCTGGTGGTGGCCATTCTGGACAGCGAGGACGAGAAGGAAGGGCGAACCTGCGCCATCGTGACCTTCGCCTTCCGCTACATCCATCCAGCCTCGGGCGCGCAGATCGACGTACCCGAGGGCTATGTCACCGACTTCGCCTCGATCCCCTCGGCCGCGCGCGGCGTGTTTCCGCCGTTCGGCCGGCACGCCAAGGCCGCGGTCCTGCACGACTGGCTGTACCTGATCGGCGAACCCGGGCAGCGCCCCTTCGCCGACCGCATCTTCCTGGACGCGATGAAAGACCTGGGCGTCAGCCTTCCGCGCCGCACGATCATGTACCAGACGGTGCGAGCGGCCGGCGGCGGGGCCTATGCCAAGGAGGTCGACACCTGGTCGAAGGCCTTTGGCGACTGGCGCACCGGCGAACGGCGCGCGCCGCCGTTCGCCGCGGACGCTCACTACCAGCGGCACTGGCCGGCCCCGCCGCGCCCTGACTACCGCCCCTAGCCGCCGGACTGGGCCGTCGACGCGGCCCTCCGGGCCGTGAAGTCGACCCAGACCTCCAGGACATGGGTTCGGTCGGGCTGCAGGTCGGCGAGAAGCCGGCAGGACGGGTTCGCCGACGCCCCCTCGCCGCCGAGCGCCCCGGCCAGGTCGGCCCTCAACCGCGTCGCGAAAGGCGTTTCCTCGTCACGGAAATAGCGGACCTGAGCGACGGGGATCCGGTCGTCGCTGCGGTTCTCGGGCTCCGGCGCGTCGTAGCCCAGGGCGAGCAGCCTTCGCCGAAGCGCGGCCGCCTGCTCCGGCCGTCCCCGGTACTGGATGTAGACCGTGATCGCCTGGCGCACGTGCAGCCAGTATTGCGGGCCCGACGGCCGCGCGATCGCGACCGGGGCGTCGAGGGCCTTCAGCAAGGCGCCGTCGCCGACCACCCCCGTGCGCGGCGCGGAGTTGTAGTTCTCGTCCGGATAGCCCTGCCGAAGCGCGATATTGGCTCGCGCCCGATAGACGCCGTCCTTGACCACGCCTCCCGGCGTCACCCGCTCGCCGTCCGGATAGCGCGCCAGCAGCGCCTGCGACTGCCCGCCAATCCAGATGTAGCCCTCGACGCCTGGCGGCTCGCCGGCCTTGGCGACCTCGGCCTTCGCCTGGGTCGTGTCGGAGGGCTGGATAAGCTCCTCGACGGTGTTCTTCAGCGTGGTGTTGTCGTCCGTGAGCGTGACGTTGGCGTCTTGCGAGTTTTTCAGCTCGCCATTGAGAAGGAGGGTCGTCGCGATGAAGCCCCCGGTCACCAGGACCGCGCCGGCGACGGCGCCGGCCAGCGCCACGCGACGCGCGATCCGGCGCTGAAGGCTGGCGTCGATATAGTCGGCGATGCCGGACGAATGCTCGCGATAGGGCAAGGCCTGCGAAAGCGCGCGCCCCCGCAGCAGGTCATCCACCCGCCTGTAGCGCCGCCAAAGAACGCCGGATTTCTCGAGCTTCAGGACCATCGCCTCGTCGAGCGCGCGGTCGGCGCTCCAGCCGTCGAGCTGCGGCCAGTTGGCGATAAGCAGCGCCCTGTGGGCGATGACCAGCCCTTCGTCGCCCGGCCCCTCGACGATGACGCCCGCGTCCTGGAAGCGTCGCCGGACACGGTCGAGATCGGGATCGCCTCTCGCGTCGTCCAGCCTGACGGGCCCTCCCAGCAGCCGCAGGAACAGCTTGCGCGCCTGGTCCTGCTCGTCCGGGGTCAGGCCGTCATAGACCGTCCGGGCCCGCGCCTCGACGGCCGCCCCCGCCTCGGGGTCGGCGGCGGCCAGGCGCAGCAGGTCCGGAAACGGCTCGTCCGGCAGGCCGGCCAGGGCGCTGGTCCAGTAGTCGACAACCCCCTGGGCCGTGTCGCGCTCGGCCGGATCCTGCAGCCATTTGCCAAGGTCCGACGCCGTGTGGCGCAGAGCCGTGGCCTTTCGCCGCCGCTCATCGTCGCCCATGTCGCTCCAGCCTTGCAGCAGGCGCAGGTGCTCGGCCCGAACCGCGGGCAGCGACAGGGTCGCGGAGTATCGCAAGGCGCTCGCCATCTACGTCTCCTTCAACAACTCTTCGATGGGACGGCGCAGCGCGCTGATGCGGTTGCACTGGTCGAGCACGGCCTTGTCGACGCCGAAGAACTGCAGGCGGCCGATCCGGACAAAGGTCCGCAGCGCGCTGACGGCGGCTCCGGGCGCGGCGGCGGCCAGGCTCTCGTCGACATACAGGCGGGCGCTGTCCATGTTGGCGTCCCACATGTCCGGCGCGGTGCGGCGCAGGGTGTCCAGCGCGCGCGACAGCGTGCTCCAATGCGCCTTGAGCATGGCCCGGCTCGGCTCGCTCGCCTCGAGCTCCCGCTCGAGCAGCCACAGCTCGGCGTCGACGCCCTGCCAGTAGCGGTGCAGCGCCAGGGTCTGGCGCAGCACCAGATCGAGATTGACCAGCTCGTGGGACGCCGCGTCCAACGCCTGCAGCGCCGTCGGCGAGGAGAAGATCTCCAGCTTGGCGTTGTCCTGCAAGAACTTCAGAACGTCGTTGAACGGGATCCGGTCGGCCGCCGCGACGATCTGCTGGTCGTAGGCGATCAGCTGCATCCGCAGGATGCCTCGCAGCGTGAACAACCCCTCGCGCAGGGCCTCGGGATCGGCCTGCCCCTTTTCGATCTGGCCGATCGCCTCCTTGAAGTCCTCCACCCAGGCCCGATCGACGTCGACCGCGGCGGCCAGATGCTCTTCCAGCTGCCCAAGCGCCAGCTTCAGGGACCACACGTGCATCCGGATCTTCGAGACGGTCTCGAAAGTCAGCGCCGTGTCCGACGCCAGCAGCGGCCCGAGCTCGGCATAGGAGCTGGTCTGCACGGTGTGCAGGATGTCGTGCACCCGCTTGGCGAAGCCGAGGCGCCGCAGGTTCTGGTCGACAAGTCCCAGGTCATCGCGCGCCAGCTGGCCGATCTTCTGCGACAGGCCCTTTTCCCGGATGCCGTCGAGCACGCTGGAGATCACGGCCACCCGTTCGGCCTGCCCTCCCCGCTCGGCCGCCAGGAAGTCCGCCTGCGGGACAAGCGCCAGGACTTCGGGGCAGCGGCCTTCCACCCATAGGCGCAGGTCGCGGTTGCCGGACAGGTCGAGGAACAGCGCCGCCACGATCTTGAGAACGGCGTCGGGACCTTCCGCCTCGACCAGCCTGAAGGCCCCGTCGACGAGCGCGAGCATCGGCTCGTCGTCGCCGCCGACGAGCATGCCCAGGCTCGCCTGCATGACGCCCTCGAACACGGCGTTGAAGGCCAGGTAGTCCTGGCGTCGGCCGCCGCCATAGGCGCGCGCGACGATCGTCTGCAGCGCCTCGTCCTGCAGCGAGGGGGCCAGGGCCACTATAGCGCCGTCAGATCAAGTCGCTGGGCCACCGCCCGGGCGACGAGATAGAGCGGCACGGCCTGGTTGAAGCGCGGGACCCTGGCCGGGTCGGCGGCGTGGTGCAGGCCGATCACGTCCAGGTCCGCGCTGAGCACCGGCGACCCCGACGCCCCGGGTTCGGTCGTGACATTGTAGCGATAGCGCAGGCCGTTGGCCGGGAACTCCGTCACCACGCCGTAGGCGACCGACAGCGGATCCCCGCCTGGGTGCTGGGCCACCAGCGCCACGTCCCCCGGGACCACGACGGGCGACGTAGCCGCCAGATCCAGGGACTGTCGCTCGATCGGGATGGACTCGGCCAGTTTCAGGAGCGCGAAATCCAGCTCCCCGGCGGCCGGGTCTCCGGTCCCGGTCACGTCGCTCTGCGAATGGGGCCGGCTGTCCACGTGCCAGTCCTCGGCCAGCCGCGCCTCGACGCCCGCCGTCGCGCTCCGGTCGGCGTTCCGGCGGTAGTCGAACCGGCAGACGACGCCCGCGCCAAGGGATCGGTCGGCGATGGCGGCCGAAACCACGTGATGGTTGGTCAACACATGCCGGCGGCCGACCAGAAAGCCGGTGCCCCGCGGCCCGCCGGCGTCCTCGATCCTGCAGATCGCGCCCGCCAGCCGGGTCAGCCTCGCCTGGAACTGCGTGAAGTCGACGATCCTGGAGCGTTTCGCGACCAGGGCCTCAAGCCGGTCCTGGGGCAGCGGCGCGAGGCTGGGTCCAGTGTCGTACGGCGTCTTGGCCGCCTCCAGGTCGGGCAGGAGGCGTTCGGCGGCGGCGCGGAGATAGGGATTGCCGGGCTTGCCTGTCCAGGCCAGCGCCAGCAGGTCCCGCGCCCGGCCGGCCTCCTCCGCCCAGTCCAGCAGCCGCCCGAACACCTTCTTGCTGCCGCCCGCCGCGCCGACTTCCTGGTCGATCCGCGCGCCCCAGCTGAAGCCCAGGCGCCGGTCCAGGGTCTCGATGTCGTAGGCGCGCCACAGCGCCTCGTGGATCTGCGCCAGGTCGCCCGGCTGCAACGGCCCCTGCTCGAGGCCCGCCGGCAAGTCCAGATCACTCATGCGCCCCCCGGACCGCGTGACCATTCCCGGCCATCGAGCCTATCAGGCGGCGCCATCTCGCAAAACGGCGTTTTCCATTTTTAAGTGCAAACCCGGAAAAACGCGCAAAACGCGCGATACGACGGCCCGCCAGCGACCAGAGCCGCGCGCTTAGACCTGTCGAAAACCGGAAAATCTCTCGAGGAGAAAATGGCGCGCCCGGAACGATTCGAACGTCCGACCCTCAGATTCGTAGTCTGATGCTCTATCCAGCTGAGCTACGGGCGCGCACTGCCTTGCGGCGAGGCGGGGGAGATACCCCGTACCCCTGGGGTGCGCAAGCGTCTTGTCGCAAGAAAGTCGCCGAGTTCGGTGGATAACTGCACGAACCCTTGGCGCGTAAGGGTTTGTTGGCGTGGAAAAGATGTCGCAGGGAGGTGCGGCGGCGATTTTTCGCGAGCGTGGTGGCGGCGTCGGGGGCATGGTTCGTCGAATCCCCGTCGTCCGAGTCGGCTTTCCGACGCCACGGGCGACCCGTTCTGCGCCCCGATGCCAGGTCTTCCGAAGGATCCGCCCATGCGCCTGCCCGTTCTCGCCGCCCTCGCTGTCCTGACCGCTTGCGGAGGGATCGCCGGCTGCGCGACCGCGATGGGGCCGCAACCGGTCGCGCCCCTCCCGCAGACGGCCCCGGCCACCGCCGGCGCGGCGGCCGCCTACAACCCGCGCGGCATGGTGGCCTCGGCCAATCCGCTGGCCACCGAGGCGGGCCTGGGGGTGCTGCGCGAGGGCGGCTCGGCCGTCGACGCGGCAGTGGCCGTGCAGGCGGTGCTGGGCCTGGTGGAGCCGCAGAGCTCGGGCCTGGGCGGCGGCTCGTTCATGGTCTTCTACGACGCCAGGACCGGCAAGGTGACCGCCTATGACGGCCGCGAGACCGCGCCGGCCGGCGCGACGCCCGCCCTGTTCCTGGGCGAGGACGGCAAGCCGGTGTCGTTCATCGCCGCGGTGCTGTCGGGCCGCTCGACCGGCGTGCCGGGCGCGGTCGCCATGCTGGCCCAGGCCCAGAAGGAGCACGGCGCCATCGGCTGGGACCGCCTGTTCCTCGACGCAGAGACGCTGGCCGACCAGGGTTTCGTCGTCAGCCCGCGCCTGGCCTCGATGATCAACGGCCGCTCGCCCCAGGGCCAGACGGCTGACGCCGCGGCCTATTTCACCAAGCCGGACGGCCGGCGCTACCAGGCCGGCGAGACCCTGAAGAACCCGGCCTACGCCGCCACCGTGCGCCGCCTGGCCGCCGAAGGGCCCTCGGCGCTCTACGAAGGCCCGCTGGCGCAGGCGATCGTCGCCAAGCTGCACGAGGGCGAGCGGCCCTCGGCCATGACCCTGGCCGACCTGAAAGCCTACAAGCCGCGCTCGGCCGACGCCCTGTGCCGGCCGTGGAAGGTCTACAGCGTCTGCGTGCCCAACCCGTCGTCGAGTGGCGTGTCGCTGCTGCAGGCCCTGCTGATGCTCGAGCACACCGATATCGCGGCGCGCAACCAGAACGACCCGATCGCCTGGACCCAGATCGCCGAGGCCGAGCGGGTGATGTACGCCGACCGCGACCGCTATGTCGGCGACCCGGGCAAGGTCAGCGTGCCGGTCGAGGGCCTGCTGGAGCCGGCCTATGTGAAGGAACGCGCCAAGCTGATCGGCGAGACGGCCGGTCCGGCCCCGAACTTCGGCCTGCCCAGGGGCGCGCCCAAGGTCGGCCCGGATTCGACGATCGAGCCGGGCGGCACGACCCACTTCGTCATCGTCGACGCGGCCGGCAACGTGGTGTCGATGACCACCACGGTCGAGAGCATCTTCGGCTCGGGCCGGATGGTCGGCGGCTTCTTCCTCAACAACCAGCTGACCGACTTCAACTTCGCGCCGACCGACAAGGACGGCCTGCCCGGCGCCAACGCCGTGGCCGGGGGCAAGCGCCCGCGCTCGTCGATGTCGCCGGTGGTGGTGCTGGACAAGAAGGGCAAGTTCCTGGCCGCCGTCGGCTCGCCCGGCGGCTCGGCGATCCTGTCCTATAATCTCAAGGCCATGGTCGGGGTATTCGACTGGGGCCTGTCGATGCAGGACGCCGTGGCCCTGCCCAACCTGGTGGCGCGCGGCGACACGTTCTCGGGCGAGGTGAACCGCTTCGGCCCCGAGCTGACCGCCGCCCTGCAGGCGCGCGGCGTGATGGTCAAGGAAGGCCAGAACGAGAATTCGGGCCTGCACGGCGTGATCGTTCGCCCGGGCGGCAAGCTGGAAGGCGGCGCGGATCCGCGCCGCGAAGGCGTGGCCAAGGGGCTGGAGTAGTTTTTGGAAATCCTCCCCCTGAAGGGGGAGGTGGCCCGGAGGGCCGGAGGGGGAAGGGGCTGCTGGCGCGCCCCAAGCACTTCCCCCTCAGTCGCTTCGCGACGGCTCCCCCTTCAGGGGGAGCATTCTTGATTACGGCAGCGGGCGCGGCTTGCGATCTTCGCCGATGGCGACGAACGTGAACACGCCCTGCGTCACCTTGTGGGCCTTTTCGCCGTCGCGGCGGCGGCGCCAAGCCTCGACCTCGACCTTCAGCGAGGTGCGTCCCGTGTGGACGATGCGGGCGAACAGGCTGACCTCGTCGCCGACGAACACCGGGCTGATGAACACCATGCCGTCGACGGCGATGGTCGCGCAGCGGCCGGCCGCCCGGTGGAAGGCGATCGAGGCCGCGGCCAGGTCCATCTGCGACAGCAGCCAGCCGCCGAAGATGTCGCCTTCGGGGTTGGTGTCGGACGGCATGGCGATGGCGCGCAGGACCGGCGGGTCGTGCGGCCATTCGGCGGCTTCCCACGCCTTGGCGAGGGTCTCGGCGCGCGGGCCGGAGAGCGAGGAATCGTCCATCTGGGCTAGTCGGCCTTAGTGGCCGCCCGGGCCTTCGTAGACGCCGGGAGCCAGGCGCTCGTCCTCGTCGTGGCCGGCATGGGTCGAGGCGATGAAGCGGCGGTCGCAGTAGGGGCAGTCGACCGAGCCGGCCGCGCCCATCTCCAGCCACACGCGCGGGTGGCCCAGCGCGCCGCCGACGCCGTCGCAGGCGATGCGGTGCGAATGGACGTGCACGATCTCCGGGGCCGGGCCGGCGCTGACAGCGACGTCCATGGCGGTGGGGGCGGTCGGAGCTTCGGACTTGGCCTTGGCCATGGGGGAACTACCTTCGAATTCTGAGCGCGGCCTTGGCTAGGCGACGAACGAGGCATACCTATGCGACGCGTCGGCGCCGCGTCAATTCGACGAAGCCGCGCACGCCCCTGTTTTCAAGGCCTTCCGCCCCCGATTGGACGCTTCATGGACCTGCCTGCCTACGCGATCGAAGCCGAGGGGCTGTTCAAGACCTATCCCGCCACCAAGACCGCGCCCGAAAAGCGCGCCCTGAACGGCATCGACCTGAAGGTGCCGCGCGGCTCGATCTTCGGCCTCCTGGGTCCGAACGGGGCGGGCAAGTCGACCTTCATCAACATCCTGGCCGGCCTGACCCGCAAGTCCTCGGGCACGGTGCGGATCTGGGGCCGCGACATCGACGAGCGCCCGCGCGACGCCCGCGCCGCCATCGGCGTGGTGCCCCAGGAACTGGCCGCCGACGTCTTCTTTACCCCGCGCGAGTCGCTGGAAGTGCAGGCCGGCTACTACGGCGTGCCCAAGAACCAGCGCCGCACCGACGAACTGCTGAACGCCCTGGGCCTGGGCGACAAGGCCAACGCCTACGTCCGCCAGCTTTCGGGCGGCATGAAGCGGCGCCTGATGGTGGCCAAGGCCATGGTCCACCAGCCGCCGGTGCTGATCCTCGACGAACCGACCGCGGGCGTCGACGTCGAGCTGCGCCGCCAGCTGTGGGAATATGTAAAGGGCCTGCACGAGCTGGGCGTGACCATCGTGCTGACCACCCACTACCTGGAAGAGGCCCAGGAGCTGTGCGACCAGATCGCCATCGTCAACCGCGGCGAGGTGGTGGTGTGCGAGCCGACCCCGACGCTGCTGGGCCGCATGGACATCCGCAACGTGGTGGTGACGCCCGAAGCGCCGCTGGCGACGCCGCCGGCGCTGGAAGGCTTCGAGACCAAGGGCCGCGCCGGCGGCGCCTTCTCGGTCAGCTACCGAACCGGCCAGTCCAGCGTCGAGCACGTGCTGGCCGCCGTGCGCGCGGCGGGCGTGTCGATCAAGGACATCGCGACGGAAGATCCGGACCTGGAGGACGTGTTCGTCTCGCTGACCTACGGCGATCCGAACGCCAAGGATCCGCTGAAGACTTAGCCTCGGAAAACCTCTCCCATGGGGAGAGGGTTCTTTGACTAGGGCAACGCCTTCACGAACGCCCGCACCACCGTCGCCGAATTGTGCGCCGCCAGGCGCAGGAACACCGGGAACTGGTTGGTGGCCGGATCGCCGCCGGCCAGGTCCGACAGGCTGCGGAAGGCGATGAACGGGGTCTTGTTGACATAGGCCACCTGGGCCACGGCGGCGCTTTCCATGTCGAGCACGCGGGCGCCGAAGGTCTTGTGGGCGTAGTCGCGGAAGGCGGCGTTGTCGACGAACACCGGGCCCGAGCCGCCGGCCCCGCCGACCACCACCTTGGGCGGCTTGGTCAGGCACTGGTCGGCCGCGCAGCGTTTCAGCTCCAGGCCCTCCACCGACTGGCGCGCGAGAGCGATCAGCGCCGGATCGGCGGTGAACGACAGCCGGTCTTCCGGCTTGGCCGGATCCTGCGTCACGGTCACCGCGCGCGGATGCATCATGCCGAAGTTGGGCAGGTCGCTGACCAGGCCCGGCGTCGGCGCGAAGCCGCCCGGCACCTCGCGGGCATAGGCCATCTCGGAGGTCTGGGCCCAGGTCTCCGGCGCCACCACGTCGCCGACCTCGAGTTCGGGGTCCGCGCCGCCCGCCACGCCCGAGAACACGATGCGGCTGACCTGGAAGCGGTCCAGCGCCGCCTGGGTGGTCATGGCCGCGTTGACCATGCTGATCCCCGACAGGAACAGCACCACCGGCTTGCCCTCCAGCGTGCCGGTGACGAAGCGCGTTCCGGCGGCCGTGAATTCCTTTTTGCCCGAGGTCGCCGCCTCCAGCGCCGCCATCTCCGGCGGGAAGGCGCTGACCACGGCCGTGCGCGGCGCGGCGTCCAGGCGCTCGGCGGCCTGGCTCGCCAGGGGCGCCAGCAGGGCGGCGCAGGTCAGGGCGAAGGTCGGGACGATACGCATGCGGGGCTTTCCGTGGTCGATTCGCGCGCACCCTAGCCCCGCGCGCGCCGACGCAGGAAGGCCCGGCGGCGAAGCTGTTGCATCGCCCGCCGCTTCCGACGATTTTCGCGCCGCTTTTTAAGTAGCGGGGCAGGCATGCGGGCTTGGATTCTAAGAACATTGATCGTTGTGGCGACCCTGCTGGGAGCGGGCGCGCCAACCCTGGCGGCGACCAAGCCCATCCCGATCAAGGTGGTGGTCGTCACCACCTTCGAGATCGGCGCCGACACCGGCGACGTGGCCGGCGAGTTCCAGCCCTGGGTCGAGGGCTGGCCCCTCGATCGCGAGATCAAGGTGCCGGGCATCCGCCACGTGGCCCGCTATTCCGACGACGGCGTGCTGGCCATCGTCAGCGACATGCGCGGCCGCACCCGTGAAAGCGTCGCGGCCCTGATCCTGTCCAACCAGTTCGACCTGTCGAAAGCCTACTGGATCGTCAGCGGCATTGCTGGCGTCGATCCGGGCGCGGCCTCGGTGGGCAGCGCCGCCTGGGCCCGCTACGTCGTCGACGCCGACCCGATCTACGAGGTCGACGACCGCGAGATCCCGGCCGACTGGCCCTACGGCCTCTATTCCAACGACGCCGACCGCCCCAACGTGAAGGGCAAGGCCGAGGGCTCCAGCGCCATGGTCTGGACATTGGACCGCGGCCTCGTCGACTGGGCCTACGACCTGACCAAGACCGTCGCCCTGCCCGACAATCCCGACCTGCAGAAACTGCGCGCCGGCTATGCAAAGGAGCCGCAGGCCCAGCGCCCGCCGTTCGTGCTGCAAGGCGACGCCCTGGGCGCGGTGCGCTTCTGGCATGGGACGCACCGCACCCAGTGGGCTCGCGACTGGGTCAAGCTCTGGACCGACGGCGCGGGGACCTTCACCATGAGCGACTGCGAAGACCAGGGGATCCTCGACGTGCTCGACGCCCACGCCGACAGCGGCCGCATCGACCGGCGCCGGGTGCTGGTGCTGCGTACGGCCAGCAACTATACGCGCCCGCCGTTGGGCGAACCGACCTTCCCGCGCGTGCTGCACGACGACGGGGCCAAGGCCGCCTTCGAAGCCGAATTCCTGGTCGGGGGCGTCGTGGCCCGCGATCTCGTCAAGAACTGGGACCGCCACGCGCGCGTCCTGCCCCAGGGTGGAGCCCGCTAAGCCATGCTCGAACGCCTCTTCAAGCTGCAGGCCCTGGGGAGCAACGTCCGCACCGAGGTGCTGGCCGGCTTCACCACCTTCATGACCATGGCCTACATCGTCGTGGTCAACCCGGCGATCCTCAGCGAGACCGGCATGCCGATCGCCGCCGTGGCCGCCGCCACCTGCCTGGCCGCCGGCCTGGGCTCGATCCTGATGGGCCTGATCGCCAACTATCCGCTGGCGCTCGCGCCCGGCATGGGCCTCAACGCCTACTTCACCTACACCGTGGTCAAGGGCATGGGCGTGCCGTGGGAGACCGCGCTGGGCTGCGTGTTCATCTCGGGCGTGGCCTTCCTGATCCTGACCGTGGCGGGCATCCGCCAGATGATCGTGGCGGCCATTCCCCGGCCCCTGTTCTCGGCGGTCGCCGCGGGCGTTGGTTTGTTCATCGCCTTCATCGGCCTCAAGAGCGCCGGCGTCATCGTCGCCAATCCGGCCACGGCCGTGGCCCTGGGCGACCTGACCACGCCCTCGGCCGCCCTGGCCCTGATCGGCCTCGTCCTCATCGCCGCGCTTCAGGCCTGGCGGGTGAAGGGCGCGATCCTGATCGGCATCCTGCTGGCCGCGATCGCCGGCTGGCTCCTGGGCCTGTCGAAGTTCACGCCCGGCGCCTACAGCCTGAGCGACCTGTCGGCGACCTTCTTCAAGATGGACGTCGGCGCGGCTCTCCACCTGCAAGGCGGCATGGGCGTCGCCCTGCTCGAGATCATCTTCGTCTTCCTGTTCGTCGACCTGTTCGACAATGTCGGGACCCTGGTCGCCGTCACCAAGAAGGCGGGCCTCGTGGAGCCCGACGGCACGATCCCGCGCCTCAATCGCATCCTCACGGCCGACTCCGCCGCGACCATGATCGGCGCCGCGGCCGGCACCAGCACGGTGTGCAGCTACATCGAGAGCGCCTCGGGCGTCACCGCCGGCGGCCGCACCGGCCTGACCGCCGTGGTGGTCGGGATCCTCTTTTTGATCACCCTGTTCTTCGCGCCGCTGGTCCAGGCCATTCCGGCCGCCGCCACGGCCCCGGCCCTGGTCCTCGTCGGCGCGCTGATGATCGGCTCCCTGGCCGAGGTCGACTGGACCGACCCGACGGTGGCCATCCCCGCCTTCCTGACGGTGATCACCATTCCGCTGACCTTCTCGATCGCCAACGGCCTGGCGTTCGGCATCACCAGCTACGCCGTGCTCAAGGCCGTGACCGGCAAGCTGCGCAAGGGCGACTGGCTGCTCGTCGTGCTCGCGGCGCTGTTCGTCATCCGCTTCGTCTATCTGGCGAAAGGCTGACCAAAACCCTTTGCGCGAGCGCGGCTTTCGGCTAAGACCGCGCTTCCGCAAGGCGGATGCACCCGTAGCTCAGCTGGATAGAGCGTTGCCCTCCGAAGGCAAAGGTCACACGTTCGAATCGTGTCGGGTGCGCCAGTCCTACTTGCCAAGAAATGCGCGCCCGTAGCTCAGCTGGATAGAGCATCAGACTACGAATCTGAGGGTCGGACGTTCGAATCGTTCCGGGCGCGCCATTTTCTCCCAAGACATTCATGGACTAGACGGCCACTCTGGGCGGCCCCGACTAGTTTTCGTGTCCAGCCGGGACTTCAGGCGGGGAATTTCCCACGTCGCGGGGATTTTGCGGCGCTCATCAAATCCGCTCGGCCGCCCAAGGGTCCTCGAAGGCCCGCGGACCTGGCGTGGGCCAAGACGGACTGGCTGCCGTCGCTAGAGCACCAGTCGCCGCACGCGGAAGGCCTCGGCCGCCGCCAGCGAGACTTCCGACCCGCGCAGCCGCGCCAGCCGCTCGACATTGGCGAGGCTGGCGTGATGCGGCTCCCGCCGGATCTGCGAGCGGTAGCAGCCATAGGCCGCCAGCTTGCGCTCCAGGGTCGCGCCGATGTCGACATGGAGGTTGGGATGGAACGGCTCGGCGCCCCAGCCCAGCTGCGGCTGGTCGTATTCCATGACCAGCGAGGCGAAGGCCTTGTCGGCCGGCAGGTGCGGGCGGCAGGCGGCGATCACGGCGCGGAACACGGCGACGTGGTCCTGGTTGTAGGACGGCGCCGGCATGCAGACGATGTCGGGCCGGAAGGCCTCGAAGGCATAGCCGGCGCGCCGCTCGATCAGGCCGACCAGCTCGGCCTGGGGCATGGCGTCCAGCCGCATGTGGACCTCGTCGGAGGTGAACAGCACCTCGTGGTCGCGGACCCCCAGCACCTCCATAGCCGCCTCGAACTCGCTGCGCCGGCGATCGCCCCCGACCACCGCCTCGTCGGCCCCGAACTGCGGCAACGCCTCGGGCGCCGAGATCACCATGACCGCCACCTCGCAGCCGGCGTCGACCGCGCGGGCCATCAACCCGCCGCAGCCGAAGGTCTCGTCGTCGGGATGGGGGCTGATCACCAGCAGGCGACGCCCCTTGCTCAGCAGGCTTTCGCCCAGGCCGATCGCGCCCATGTCAGGCCTCTCCCCGCTCGTGCTCGCGTGGGGGCGCGGGCGCGCCCGCGCCCGCGCTCTCGATCGCGTCGTCGATGATCCGGTCCAGGCCCCGCCGGGGCGACCAGCCGACGGCCTGGGCGATCCGGCCGATGTCGGGCTGGCGATGGCGGGCCTCGGCGAAGTCGTCGCCGAAGGCCTGGACGAACGGCACGTGGCGGATCGGCGAGTCCGAGCCCAGCCGCTCGCGCACCTTGCCGGCCAGGTCGCGGATCGACACGCTCTGGACCCCGCCCACGTTGTAGAGCCGCCCCCAGCTCGACGGCGTGCGGGCCAGGGCGACCAGGGCGTCGACCACGTCGGCGACGTGGCAGAACACCCGGGTCTGCTCGCCGTCGCCATAGACGGTCATCGGCTCGCCGCGCCGAGCCTGGTCGACGAAGCGCGGCAGCACCATGCCGAAGGCGGCCGACTGGCCCGGCCCGACGGTGTTGAACAGGCGCACCACCACGAACGGCAGACCCCGCTCGCGACCCAGGGCGAAGGCCATCTGCTCGCCGGCCGCCTTCGTCAGGGCGTAGGTCCAGCGGCCCTGCTCGGGCGGGCCGAAGCTGCCCGCGTCATCCTCCCGGAACGGGGCGGTCGCCAGCGGGCCGTAGACCTCGCTCGACGAGGCCAGCAGGACAGGGACGCCGGCGGCCGCGGCCGCCTCCAGCACCGTCAGGGTGGTGGCCTGGTTGACCAGCGCCGTCCGCAGCGGCGACTCGACCACGCGCCGCACCCCGACCACGGCCGCCAGGTGGAAGACGAAGTCGCAGCCCTCGACCAGCCGGGCGACCAGCGCCGCGTCGGCGCAGTCGCCGCGCACGAAGGTCAGCCCCTCGGGCTCGCCGAGCGTGGGGTTGGGCCAGGTTCCGGTCGACAGGTCGTCCAGCGCCACGACCTCGACGCCCTGGTCGAGCAAGGCGCGGCCCAGCCAGGCGCCGATGAAGCCGGCGCCGCCGGTGATGAGAACTTTCTTCAAGGGCGAGATCCACTCCCGAAAGGCCTTGCCTCGGCGAGACCGCGCCGCGATACAACCTTCGTGCGTAGCTATATCGATCCGCCGACCCGCGCCAGACGATCGACGTCCTTCCGGCGCCGCGCCGGGGCGGGCGCCCGATGAGCGCCTGGTCCTACGACCTCATCGCCGAGGTCTACGACACCGACATGGGCTCGAACCTGGCCGTCGACGACGTCGGCTACTACGCCGACCTGTGCCGCGCGGCGCCGGGCCCGGTGCTGGAGCTGGGCTGCGGCACCGGCCGGGTCACCCTGCCGCTGCTGGCGGCCGGGATCGACGTGACCGGCGTCGACCGCTCCTGGCCGATGCTGCGGCGCCTGGCGCGGGACGCCGTCGCGCGGGGCCTGGCCGCCCGCTGCGCCTGCATGGACGCCGCCGCCCTGTCGTTCACGCAAAGCTTCCAGACGGTCATCGCGCCGTTCTCGATGGTCACCTACCTGACCGACGACACGGCGCTGGACGCCATGCTGGCCGGGGTCCGCGCGCTGCTTCGCCCCGGCGGCCGGCTGGCGCTGGACGCCTTCGCGCCGCGCGACGTCTCGGCCTTCGCCGAATTCCGCCAGGACTACGACCGCTCTCATGGCGAGGGCCGCCTGGCGCGGTTCCGCCGCATCGCCCCGCTGGACGGCGGCCGCAACCGGATCGAGCGCCTCTACCGCCTCACCGCCCCGGGCCAGGCGCCGCGGGAATGGACGACGATCGACACCATTCGTCCGTATACGGAAAATATGCTGATCGAGGCCGGCGAGCGCGCGGGCTTCGCCCTGGACCGGGTCGACCACGACTACGGCCGCCGGACGTCGGACGACCCCGATTTCGCCACCGTGGTGCTGACGTCCCGCTAGGCGCGGGGACGGTCCGGCTCTCTCAGACCTGCACCACCCGGGCGCTCCCGCCGGCGACGCCGGCCAGGACGTTGCGGGTGTCGAACACCAGCGGCGCGGCGCGCAGGAAGGCGGCGTGGTCGACCCGGTCGTGATCGGTGACGATCACCACCGCGTCCCAATCGCGCGCCAGGGCCTCGTCGACGGGCGCGGCGCTCAGCATGCGCCCGCCCGCCTCCAGCTGCGGCACCAACGGATCGCAGTAGGCCGTTTCGCACCCGGCCTCGGACAGGATCTCGATGATCTCGACCGCGGGGCTGTGGCGCGCGTCGCCGACATTGCGCTTGTAGGCCGCGCCGACCACCAGGATCCGTCCGCGACCGCCATCCGCGCGCGGCGGCAGGGCGGCCAGCACCTCGGCGCAGACCTCGCCCGGGCGACGCCCGACGATGTCGCGAGCCGCGTCGACCAGCGGCAGGTTCAGACCCATGCCCTCGGCGCGCCAGGTCAGATAGACCGGATCCACCGGGATGCAGTGGCCGCCCACCCCGGGGCCGGCCGCGAAGGGCATGAAGCCGAACGGCTTGGTCGCCGCCGCCCGAGCCACCGCCCAGGGATCCAGTCCCATGCCTCGGAAGGTGGCGGCCAGTTCGTTGGCCAGGGCGATGTTGACCAACCGGAAGACGTTCTCGCTCAGCTTGGCCGCCTCGGCCGTGGCCAGGCTGTCGACCGCCGCCGGCTCGGCGAAGGTCCGATAAAGGCCGAGCGCCATCTCGCGCTCCGCGTGGCTGTCGGCTCCCACCAGGCGGCGGCGTGACTGCTCGCCGCTGGCCCCGCCGGGATTCTGGCGTTCGGGCGCATGGGCCAGGGCGAAGTCGCGACCGGCCCGCAGGCCGCTGAGCTGCTCGAGCCTGGGCCGCAGGACCTCGGCGGTCGCCCCGGGATAGACGGTCGATTCCAGCGCCACCAGGGCGCCGCGGGTCAGCGCCGGACCGACCAGTTCGGCCGCTTCGATCACCGCCCCCATGTCGGGCGCGCCGGACGGCGACAACGGGGTCGGCACGCAGATCAGGTAGACATCGGCCGGAGGAGCGCGCCCCGCGACCGGGGCGGCGGCCGCGAAGCGCGGCCACAGCGCCTCCAGCGCCGCGTCGGCGATATGCGGCAGCGGACTGCGGCGCGCGGCCAGGCTGGCCAGGACCGCGGGACTGGAATCACAGCCGACGACGGCGAAGCCGGCCCGCGCCAGGTCCAGCGCCAGCGGCAGGCCCACATAGCCCAGCCCCAGCACGCAGACCGTCAGGTCGCGATCCTCCACGCGCGCGATGAACCGCGCCGCCTCCAGGGCCAAGCCCTCCGCCGTCGCTCCGCACTCGGCCATCTGTCCCCCTACTCCACTACTAGTCCGTCAGGACGCGCTCGCGCCTATCAGAGTCCGCGGATCGGCAGCGGCAGCAACAGCCGCACGATCAGCACCAGCCGGTTCCGCAACCGCCTCGCCACGGACGGCGGCGGGGGCGGAGGCGGCGGAGGCGGGGGAGGCGGCGGCGGGTCGCGCAGGGCGTCGTCCTGATAGTGGCCGCGCAGCAGGTCGACAGCGTCCTGCAAATGCTTGTTCGCGGCGGCTTTCATCGCCTCGCCCTCCAGCCGCACGGCCAGCATGATGAAGCCTTCGAGCATGGCCTGCACGTGCTTCAGCGGCGAGGTCAGGTGCTGGGCGGTATACGACCTGGAATGGATGCGATAGCGGGCCAGCCGTTCCGGCAGGTGCAGGAACCACCCGCGCGAACTCAGCAGGGTGATGATCGTGTAGTCCTCGTTCTGCCACAACTGCTCACCCGAGAACGGCGCGCGCTTCAAGGTCGCCGTGCGGATCAACGCGCTGGAGGTCAGCACGGTCATGCGGGTGAAGGGGTAGGGCTCGGCCATGGGATCGTAGAACGGCGCGCTGGGCACGTGGTTGAAGTAGGCCTCGGCGCTGGCGGCCAGGGCCGGCTCGTCCTCGGACACCACCGTGCAGAGCGTGTGGCAGAGCACGGCCTCGGGATGCTTGCGGAAGGCGTCGAGCTGCCGCCGCAGCTTGTCGGGCTCGAAGGCGTCGTCGGAGTCGAGCAGGGCGATGAACGGCGCGCGGGCCGAGCGAACGCCCAGTTCGATGGTGCGGCTGACGCCCCGGTTCCGGCCGCCGCCGTGACGGACCATGCGCACCCGGGAATCCTCGCGCGCCAGGCGCCGCACGATATCCGGCGAGCCGTCGGTGGAGCCGTCGTCGACCACCACGACCTCGAGGTCGCGATGGGTCTGGTCGAGCGCCGAGCGGATCGTCTCCTCGATGAAAGGCTCGGCGTTGTACATCGGGATGACGACCGCGACCTTGTCGTCTGCGGGCCGTGGGCGTGACGCCATCATCGTCGTGATGTCGTCGGCCGCGCGGCCCCCCACCCGCTCCCACGACAGCACGGCCAGCAGAGCCTCGTGCGCGGCGCGGGCGCGGCTTTCGCGTTCGGCCGGCGACCGCGCGACCAGGGCGACCAGGGCCCCGGCGAAGTCCTCGACCTCGGCGAGGTCCAGGTGGGCGCAGACCGGGGCGGGCAGGCCGCGCGCACCGAACGGCGTCGACAACACCGGCAGGCCGGCGGCCATGTATTCGCGGATCTTGATGTTGCTGCCCGAGCCGCTGGTCACCGGGTTGAGCGCCAGGTCGGCGGCGGCCAACTCGGCCTGCTTCTCCTCGTCGGACAGGCGCGGCACAAGTCGCACATTGGGCGGCGGCGGAGCGGCGTTGACCTCGGGCGCGAGCGCGATGCTGCCGGCCAGCACGAAGTCGAGCTGCGGCGTCGCTACGGCCATGTCCAACACCAGCCGCGCCGCGTCGACGTTGGGCGGCGCCCAGCTAGCCAGGAACAGGCAGCGCGGCCGGGCGCCCGCCGCCTCGGCGCGCCGGTAGCGCGACGGGTCGAAAGGCCAAGCCTCGACGCCGTTCTCGGCCACCCGCAGCTTGTCGCGCGCGGCGCCGTAGTGCTCGACGAACCGCTCCAGGTCGGCTTCGCTGCAGGCCAGGACGAGGTCGGCCTCGGCCAGGCAATGGGCTTCGGTCTGCTCGATACGGATCAGCATCCGCTGGGTCTCGGCGGTGCGGGGCAGGTGGCTGCGGCGCAGGTCGATCTCGACGTCCGGCGCCTCGTAGACCAACGGCTTGTCGCTGACCTGGCGCAGCGCGTAGATCAGGCCGGGATGGCTGGCGACCAGCACGTCGGCCTCGTCGCAGGCCGCCTTCAGGGCCTCGACATAGGTCGGCGTCAGGCGGAAGAGGTGCGACACCGCGAAGTCGCCCACCGGGTTGCCATCGGCCTTCTCGCACAGCCGCAGCTCTTCCCAGAGATGGTCGTCCGAGATCGGGATCCGGCGCTCGACCAGTCCCGGGGCGATCTCCGCGTCCAGGGCCCCGGCGTCCTGCTTGACCAGGGCCAGGATCGTCACGGGGTGGCGCTTGGCGATCTCGCGATAGAGATTGAAGTTCCGCATCGCGGCGCCGGAGGTCGGCGGGAAGGTCGCATAGGTCGTGGCGACAACGATTTTCATGAACTCAAGACCCCCCGGCCGACCTATACGCGTCAGTGGCATGTATTAGAGCCCACCCTGCAAATCACAAGCCGTCGCGCGCAGGGGACACATCGCGCGCTACGCCGTTCCCAGAACCGGCCGTTTCAGCGCGCCATGCGCCTTCTCCTCGAAGAACCTCCGGGAAGTTCCGGGTTGTCGACGCAGCGGGTTTGGCCGTAGCGCTGGGCGCATGACCATCTCCGTCCTCTTCGTCTGCCTGGGCAACATCTGTCGCTCGCCGCTGGCCGAGGCCGCGTTCCGGCTGGAGGCCGAGCGGCTGGGGCTGGACGTCTTCGTGGATTCGGCCGGCACCGGCGGCTGGCACGCGGGCGATCCGCCGGATCGGCGGGCGCAGGCCACGGCGCGGCGGCACGGGGTCGAGATCGGCCACTACGCCGCGCGGCAGGTGACGGCGGCCGACTTCGAGCGCTTCGACCACGTGGTGGCGCTGGATCTGGACAATCTGCGCAACCTGCGACGGTTGGCGCCGGCCGGAAGCCCGGCGCGACTTAGCCTGCTGCTGGACCACGTGGACGGGCGCGCGGGCGAGGCCGTGGCCGACCCCTACTATGGCGACGACGCCGGGTTCGAGGTCACCTGGGCCGATGCGGTGGCCGGGGCGCGGGGGCTGGCGGCGAAGCTGAAACACCCTCGCTAGGGGCGCGGGACGCCCAAGTCCGCGCAAGCTGAAAACGTCCCCCCTCCGGCCCTTCGGGCCACCTCCCCCAGAGGGAGAGGATCTTCGGGCGTCGACGCCGAGATGCTCCCCCTCCGAGTGGAGCTGTCGGCGAAGCCGCCTGGGCCTTATCCCAGGTGCACGCGGATGAGACTGCGGGCGGCGCGGGCCACGGAACGGGCCGGGCCGTCGGCGCCGAGGGTGACGCGGGCGGTATAGGAGCCCTCCATCAACAGCATCAGGGCGTCGGCAAGCTCGTCGTCGGTGGTCCCGGCGCGGCGGCACAGGTCGATCAGGCGGCCGTGCAGCGAGCGCTTGTAGTTCACCGACACCTGCTGGGCCGGGTGGTTCTCCTCGTGCAGCTCGATGGCGGCGTTCGACAGCGGGCAGCCGTGGACGTTCATGTCGCAGGCCTTGGTCTCGAAGGCGTCGAAGATCGCCTCCAGCTGGGCCCGCGGATCGGTGCAGCAGCAGGCCGTGACGCCGTCCCACCAGGCCCAGTATTCACGCTCCTGCTCGCGCAGCACCTCGGCGACCAGTTCGTCCTTGGACGGAAAGTTCCGGTACAGCGTCATCTTGGTGGCCTCGGCCTCGGCCGCGATGGCCTCGACGCCGACGGCCCGGATACCGTGCTGGTAGAAGAGCTCGCGGGCCGTCTCGAAGATCCGGTCGCGGGCGGGCCTCTTGGACGCCGGCGGGCCGTCCGGCGCGCACGCCGTCCCGGCTCCCAGCTCCCCCGAGCCGACCTCCCCAGATTTTCTCGCAGCCATTTTCGCAACACCTCGCCTTGACGTGAGAGTTACCGGTCAGTATCTCTCCGCCATGGAGTGATACCGAACGGTATCGTCACATCCTAAATCGTCATTCCGCCGAGCCAAGTCAAGCAACAGACCCTGCGACATTTCTCACCCTCTTACCCCTTGAACGGAGCGCAAGCCATGCCGAACGCGAGCGACATCACCGCCGCCCCCGAAGCGACCCAGGCCTGCCTCTCCTCGGGGTGGCTGGCCACGGCCGCCTGTCACGGCCGCTCGATCCAACGCTGGCTCGACCGGGCCACGGCGCCCAAGCCCCGCACCCGGTCTTCGCGGCCCTACCGCCCGCCGACCTGGGAATAGTTCCCCAAGCTTACCGCCTCCCCGGCGTCCCCTCCCCGTCCGCTCCTCCCCGAGCGTCTCTTTCGACAGGTCTCCCGATGCGCCAAGCCATCAACACCTTCGCCGGCCTCGCCGCGCTGGCGGTCCTCACCGCCTGCAGCGCCCAGGCCAAGCCCGAGCAGGGCCCCGCCCCCGCCGTGCAGGTCACCGTCGCCGACGTGGCCTTCAAGTCGCTGCGCCAGTGGGACGACTTCACCGGCCGGCTGGAGGCGGTCGACACCGTCGACATCCGCCCCCGGGTCGGCGGCTACGTGAACAGCGTGCGCTTCGCCGAAGGCGCCTATGTCCGCAAGGGCCAGGTGCTGTTCGAGATCGACCCGCGACCGTTCCAGGCCGAAGCCGCCCGCGCCTCGGCCGAAGTGGCCCGCGCCAAGGCCGGCCTTGATCTGGCCGTCGTCAACCGCGAGCGCGGCCAGCGGCTGATCGACCAGAACGCCCTGGCCCGCAGCGAATTCGACCGTCTGGCCTCCGAAGAGAAGGCCGCCCAGGCCAACCTCGCCGCCTCCCAGGCCGCCTTGCAGACCGCCCGCCTGAACCTGGAATGGACCAAGGTGACCTCGCCGATCGACGGCCGCGTCTCCAAGGCCCTGATCACCCGCGGCAACCTGGTCACCCAGGCCGACATGCTGACCACGGTGGTTTCCGACGCGCCGATCTACGCGGCCTTCAGCGCCGACGAGCAGACCTTCCTGAAGTACGCCGCCGCCGAGCGCGGCAAGGAAAGCCCGGTCTATATGGGCCTGATGACCGAGGACGGCTATCCGCACGAGGGCAAGCTGTCGTTCATCGACAACGCCCTGGACGCCAAGAGCGGCACGATCAGCGGCCGGGCGATCTTCGCCAACGCCGACGGCAAGTTCACGCCGGGCCTGTTCGCCCGCATCCGCCTGGTCAGCGCCTCCAGCCAGACCGTCGCCCTGGCCCCCGACCGCGCCATCGCCACCGACCTGGGCAAGCGCTACGTGATCGTCGTCGACCAGGCCAACAAGGCCCAGTACCGCCCGGTCGAGGTGGGTCCGCTGGCTGGCAACCTGCGGGTCGTCCGCCAGGGCCTCAAGCCCGGCGACCGGGTGATCGTCGGCGGCCTGCAGAAGGTCAAGCCCGGCGACACCGTCGCCCCGGTGGTCGTCAAGACGCAGGCGGCCGACCTCGGCCAGCTGGAAGTCGGCCCGCAGAAGGTGGCCTCGGTCGCGACGGCCAGCAGCCAGAACTGACGCCCTCTCCCTTCCCCCTCGATGGGGGAAGGGCCGGGGATGGGGGTGACAGCAGCGCCAGCCGCCAGACGCCAGCGCCTCTCACCGCCCTCAGCAGACACCCCCACCCCTGCCCCTCCCCCATCAAGGGGGAGGGGGTCTTCAAACTCGTCCCTCTCCTCCCCGGACGCTCCCCATGAATTTCGCAAAATTCTTCGTCGGACGACCGCGGTTCGCCGCCGTTCTGTCCATCGTCATCTTCATCGCGGGGCTTGTCGCCCTGCCCAACCTGCCGATCAGCGAGTACCCCGAAGTGGTGCCGCCGACGGTCGTCGTGCGCGCGGCCTATCCGGGCGCCAACCCGTCGGTGATCGGCGAGACCGTGGCCGCCCCCCTGGAGCAGGCCATCAACGGCGTCGAGGGGATGATCTACCAGTCGTCCCAGTCGGCCTCGGACGGGGCCATGATCCTGACCGTGACCTTCGCGCTCGGCACCGACCTGGATAAGGCCCAGGTGCAGGTGCAGAACCGCGTGGCCCAGGCCCTGCCGAAACTGCCCCAGGAGGTGCAGCGCATCGGCGTGACCACCAACAAGGCCTCGCCCGACCTGACCCTGGTCGTGCACATGATCTCGCCCAACAACCGCTACGACATGCTCTATCTGAGCAACTACGCGCAGCTGAACGTGCGGGACCGCCTCAAGCGCATCGACGGCGTGGGCGACGTGCAGATCTTCGGCGCCGGCGCCTATTCCATGCGGGTGTGGCTGGATCCGGAGAAGGTGGCCGCCCTGGGCATGACCGCCGGCGACGTCGTCCGCGCCCTGCGCGAGCAGAACGTGCAGGTGGCCGCCGGCCAGCTGGGCGCGCCGCCCAACGCCGGCTCGGGCGCCGAATTCCAGCTGTCGATCAACGCCCCCGGGCGCCTGACCGACGAGGACCAGTTCCGAAACGTCATCATCCGCTCGGGCGCCGACGGCCAGATCACCCGCCTGGGCGACGTGGCCCGCGTGGAACTGGGCGCCAACAACTACGCCCTGCGCTCCCTGCTGGACAACAAGTCGGCCGTCGCCGTGCCGATCTTCCAGCGCCCCGGCTCCAACGCCCTCGAGATGGCGGCCGAGGTCAAGAAGACCATGAAGGAGCTGAAGAAGGACTTCCCCGAGGGCGTCGACTACGAGATCATCTACGACACCACGGCCTTCGTGCAGGAGAGCATCGACTCGGTGGTCCACACCCTGGTCGAGGCCATCATCCTGGTGGTCATCGTGGTGGTGATCTTCCTGCAGGGCTGGCGGGCCTCGGTGATCCCGCTGCTGGCCGTGCCGGTGTCGCTGATCGGCACCTTCGCGATCATGCTGCTGCTGGGCTTCGGCCTCAACGCCCTGACCCTGTTCGGCCTGGTGCTGGCGATCGGCATCGTCGTCGACGACGCCATCGTCGTGGTCGAGAACGTCGAGCGCCACATCGAGAACGGCCTCTCCCCGCCCGAAGCCACCCGCAAGGCGATGAGCGAGGTCACCGGCCCGATCATCGCCGTGGCGCTCGTGCTCTGCGCGGTGTTCATTCCCACCGCCTTCATCACCGGCCTGTCGGGCCAGTTCTACCGTCAGTTCGCCCTGACGATCGCCATCTCGACGATCATCTCGGCCATCAACTCCCTGACCCTGTCGCCGGCCCTGGCCGCCGTGCTCCTGAAGTCGCACCACGCGCCCAAGGACCGCTTCCAGAAGCTGATCGACCGCCTGCTGGGCTGGCTGTTCACGCCGTTCAACAAGGTCTTCCACCGCGCCTCGAACGGCTATGTCCGCGGCGTGAAGGCGACGTTGGGCCGTTCGACCGCCTCGCTGTTCGTCTATGGCGGCCTCTTGCTGCTGACGGCGCTGGCCTTCGCCCGCACCCCGTCCGGCTTCGTGCCGCAGCAGGACAAGGCCTATGTGGTCGCCGTCGTGCAGCTGCCCGACGCCGCCTCGCTGGATCGCACCGAGGCCGTGATCAAGCAGATGGGCGACATCGCCATGAAGACCCCGGGCGTCGAGCACTCGGTGGCCTTCCCCGGCCTGTCGGCCAACGGCTTCATCAACAGCCCCAATTCCGGCGCGGTGTTCTTCCCGCTCAGCGACTTCAAGGACCGCAGGAGCAAGGATCTCTCGGCCGGCGCCATCGTGGGCCAGCTGAACCAGAAGTTCGCCGCCATCCCCGACGCCCAGATCGCGGTCTTCCCGCCGCCGTCCGTGCAGGGGCTGGGCACCATCGGCGGCTTCCGCATGCAGATCGTCGACAAGGCCGGCCTCGGCTCGGACGAGCTCTACAAGCAGACCCAGGCGATCATCGCCAAGGCCCAGAAGGATCCGGCCCTGGCCGGCGTCTTCTCCAGCTACCAGGTGAGCGTGCCCAAGATCCAGGCCGACATCGATCGCGAGAAGGCCCGGGCCCAGGGCGTGTCCCTGACCGACCTGTTCGAGACTCTGCAGGTCTATCTGGGCTCGCTGTACGTCAACGACTTCAACCGCTTCGGGCGGACCTACGAGGTCAACGTGCAGGCCGACCAGGACTTCCGCCTGCAACCCGAGCAGATGCTGCGCCTGCAGACCCGCAACGGCGACGGCCAGATGATCCCCCTGGGCGCCTTCGTCAGCTTCAAGGAGGCCACCGGTCCCGACCGCGAGATGCACTACAACGGCATGCTGACCGCCGAGATCAACGGCGGCCCGGCGCCCGGCTTCTCGACCGGCCAGGCCCAGGCGGCGCTGGAGAAGATCGCCGCCGAGGAACTGCCGAACGGCATCGGCTTCGAATGGACCGAGCTGACCTACCAGCAGATCCTGGCCGGCAACACGGCGATCTACATCTTCCCGCTGTGCGTGCTCCTGGCCTTCCTCGTGCTGGTCGCCCAGTACGAAAGCTGGAGCCTGCCGCTGGTGGTGATCCTGATCGTTCCGATGACCCTGCTGTCGGCCCTGGTCGGCGTGCTGGTGACCGGCGGCGACAACAACATCTTCACCCAGATCGGCCTGATCGTGCTGGTGGGGCTGGCGTGCAAGAACGCCATCCTGATCGTCGAGTTCGCCCGCGAACGCGAGATCGAGGGCGACACACCGCTCCAGGCGGTGCTGGAAGCCTGCCGCCTGCGCCTGCGTCCCATCCTGATGACCTCGATCGCCTTCATCATGGGCGTCTGGCCGCTGGTGGTGTCGCACGGGGCGGGCGCGGAGATGCGCCGGGCCATGGGCGTGGCGGTGTTCTCCGGCATGCTGGGCGTCACCGTCTTCGGCCTGATCCTGACGCCGGTGTTCTACTACGTCATCCGCCGGCTCTCGGGCCGCAAGTCGCTGGCGACCGTCAAGACGGCCCCGGCGGTGGAGGCGCAAGCCCACTGACCCAACCGCTCCCCTCCCCCTCGATGGGGGAGGGGCAGGGGTGGGGGTGAAGCGGCGTCGGCCGGCTCCCCATCCTGAAACGCCGTCACCCCCATCCCCGACCCTTTCCCCCATCAAAGGGGGGAAGGGAGACCTTCCGAGGTTTTCGATGACCTTCCTCAAAGTCGCTCTCGTCGCCGGCGTCTCGCTGCTGGCCACGGCCTGCGCCGTCGGCCCGACCTACAAGGCCCCGGCCACCGCCCCCGTCGCGCTCCAGAACGCGACGCCCGCCGTCGTCTCCACCGCCAATCCCGAGGCCCAGTGGTGGAAGGCGTTCGGCGACCCGACGCTGGACGCCCTGGTGTCCCAGGCCCTGGCCGCCAATCTCGACCTCAAGGTCGCCGTGGCCCGCGTCGACGAGGCCCGCGCCCTGTTCAGGGACGCGCGCCTGGACCAGATCCCGCGCGTCACCGCCTCGGGCGGCTATACCGACACCAAGCAGCAGCAGCCCGGCTTCTCCGACCAGCGGGTCGAGGTCGAGAGCTATCGCGCCGGCCTCGACGCGGCCTGGGAGATCGACCTCTTCGGCCGCGTGCGCCGCGGCGTGCAGGCCGCCAGCGCCGAGGCCGGCGCCGCCCAGGCCGACCTGCATGATGTTCAGGTGAGCGTGGCCGCCGAGGTCGCCCGCAACTATCTCGAACTGCGCGGCGCCCAGGCCCGCCTGGCGGTGGCCCGCCGCAACCTCGAGACCCAGCGCGACACCCTGCGCCTGACCCGCGTGCGGTTCGAGGCCGGGGCCGGCGGGGCCATCGACGTCGCCAGCGCCGAGGCCCGCCTGAACGCCACCGAAGGCACGATCCCCGACCTCGTCACCGCCGCCACGCGCGCCAACTATCGCCTGGCCGTGCTGACCGGCCAGCGCCCCGGCGCGCTGGACGCCCAGCTCGCGCCGCGCGCCGAGGAGCCCGCGCCGCTGGTCGCCGCCCTGCCGATCGGCGAGGCGTCGGACTTCCTGCGCCGTCGCCCCGACGTTCAGGCGGCCGAGCGCCGCCTGGCCGCCCAGACCGCCAAGGTCGGGGTGGCCACCGCCGACCTCTTCCCGCGCGTGCGGGTGACCGGCTTCGTCGGTTTCCTGTCGGGCACGTCGTCGGGCTTCGGCAACAGCGCCAGCCAGGCCTGGTCGGTCGCCCCGGCGGTCAGCTGGCCGGCGCTCGACCTCGGCGGCGCCCGCGCGCGGCTGAAGGCGGCGGAAGCCCGCAACGACGCGGCGCTGGCCGCCTATGACCAGACCGTGCTGGCGGCGATCGAGGACCTGGAGACCGCGCTCGTCTCCTACGCCCAGCGCCAGGCCCGGCTCAAAAGCCTGGCCGACCAGGCCGCCGCCTCCCGCCGCGCCGCCGAGCTGGCCCGCATCCAGTACAAGGAGGGCGGCATCGACTTCCTCGTCCTGCTCGACGCCGAACGCACCCTGCTGGCGGCGGAGGATTCGCTGACCGTCGCCGAGACCGGCGTGAACACCGACGTCGTGGCGATCTACAAGGCGCTGGGAGGCGGGTGGTCGTAACTCAAGACCCTCCCCCTGAAGGGGGAGGTGGCCCAAAGGGCCGGAGGGGGAAGTTCCTTCAAACGGCGAAGCGACGTTGACCCAACAGCGACTTCCCCCTCAGTCGCTTCGCGACAGCTCCCCCTTCAGGGGGAGCATCTTGTTGCCGAACCCCTCCCCCGTCCCTACCTGCACAGCTCCAACCCGGAGCCCCCCGCATGGCCGCCGCCGACGCCTACGTCTACCATCCCCGCGACGGCCACGGCCTGGCCCACGATCCGTTCAATTCCATCGTCGGCCCGCGCCCGATCGGCTGGATCTCCAGCGTCGACGCGCAAGGGCGGCGCAACCTCGCGCCCTACAGCTTCTTCAACGCCTTCAACTACACCCCGCCGATCGTCGGCTTCGCCTCGACGGGCTGGAAGGACACCATCGCCAACGTCCAGGCCACCGGCGTGTTCTGCTGGAACCTGGCCACGCGCGAGCTGGCGCAGGCGATGAACGTGACCTCGGCCCCCGCCGCGCCCGGCCAGGACGAGTTCGAACTGGCCGGCCTGACGCCGGTCGCCAGCACGCTGATCGCCGCGCCGCGCGTGCTGGAAAGCCCGGTGAACTTCGAGTGCCGCGTCACCCAGTCGTTCCAGCTGACCACGGCGGCCGGCGAGGCGGTCGAGACCTGGATGACCTTCGGCGAGGTCGTGGCCGTCCACATCGACCGCCGGCTGATCCGGGCGGACCATGTCTACGACGCGCCCGCCGGCCGGCCGATCCTGCGCTGGGGCGGCCGCGGCGACTATGTCGCCGTCGACCCCGCCGCGATGTTCGAGATCTTCCGCCCGACCAAGGCCGACATCCCGCCGGCCGACTAGCGCCTCAGGCCGACGGGGTCAGGAAAGCCGGTCGCGGAACGCGGCGTAGTCGAACGCCCTGACCTCTCGCAGCACGTCCGTGTCGCTGTTCCACAGCGCGATCGCGGGCAGCGGCACGCCGTTGAAGGTGTTGGTCTTGACCATCGAATAGTGGGCCTGGTCCAGGAACGCGATGCGCGTTCCCGGCGCCGGGCGCTCGGCGAAGACGTAGTCGCCGATGATGTCGCCGGCCAGGCAGGACGGCCCGCCCAGGCGCACGGCGACGCCTTCGCCAGGCTCCTTGAGCATGGCCGGGCGGTAGGGCGCCTCGATCACGTCCGGCATGTGGCAGGTGGCCGAGATGTCGGTGATGGCGATGGGCATGCCGTTGTCGAACACGTCCAGCACCTCGCCGACCAGGATGCCGGCGTCCAGCGCCACGGCCTCGCCCGGCTCCAGATAGACCTGCACGCCGTGGCGATCGGCCACGTCGTTGAGGAACGCGACCAGCCGGTCGGTCTGGTAGTCGGCGCGGGTCACGTGGTGGCCGCCGCCGAGGTTCAGCCACTTCACCCCGCCCAGCAGCGGCGCGAGCTTGGGTTCAACCGCCGCCCAGATGCGGGCCAGCGGCTCGAAGTCCTGCTCGCACAGGGCGTGGATGTGCAAACCATCGACGCCCCGCATGTGCTCGGGCCGCAGCTGCGACACCGGGAAGCCCAGGCGCGAGCAGGGCTGGGCCGGATCGTACTTGGCGACCTCGCCCTCGGAATGCTCGGGGTTCAGCCGCAGGCCGATCTCGAACACCTCGCCCTCGGCGCGGGCCTTGGCGATCACGTCCTCGAAGCGCGCCACCTGGTCGGGCGAGTTGAAGATCACGTGGTCGGACAGCCGCAGGATCTCCGGCAGGTCCTGGGCCTTGTAGGCGGGCGAATAGGTCGTCAGCTCGCCCTTGTAGAACTCGCGCGCCAGCCGCGCCTCCCACAGGCCCGAAGCGCAGACGCCGTCGAGATACTCACCGACGACGTCCGCCAGCGACCACATGGAAAAGGCCTTCAGGGCCAGCAGGACGCGGGCGTTCCCGCGATCGCGCACGTCCTTCAGGACGGCCAGATTGCGCCGCACCGCGACCTCGTCCACCACGAAGGCGGGCGAGGCGACGCGGTTCAGGTCGAAATGCGCGAAGGCGCCCGGATCACCGGCCCTGGTTTCCATGGGGTCTCTGTCTTCTCGGCTCTTAGAACGCCAGCGGCGCGTCCAGGTCTTCGACCGTCCACGGCAGGCCATGCTGGTTCAGCATGTCCATGAACGGATCGGGGTCGAGCTGCTCCATGTTGAACACGCCTTCGCCCTTCCACTTGCCGGTCAGCATCATGGCCGCGCCGATCATGGCCGGAACGCCCGTGGTGTAGCTGACGGCCTGGTTGCCGGTCTCGGCGTAGGCCTCCTCGTGATCGCAGATGTTCTTGACGTAGACGGTGCGGGCCTTGCCGTCCTTCTCGCCGGTCGCGATCGTGCCGATGTTGGTCTTGCCCTTGGTCAGCGGACCCAGCGACGACGGCTCGGGCAGCAGCGCCTTGAGCAGCTCCATCGGGATGATCTCGCGGCCCTGGAACATCATCGGCTCGATGCTGGTCATGCCGACATTGCCCAGCACTTCCAGGTGCTTGAGGTAGCTGTCGCCGAAGGTCATCCAGAAGCGGATGCGCTTGATCTCCGGATAGAACTTGGCCAGCGACTCCAGCTCCTCATGGTACATGAGGTACATGTTCTTGGGGCCGACGCCCTCGAAGTCGAACACCTGCTTGTGGCTGAGCGCCGGCCCCTCGATCCACTGGCCGCTTTCCCAGTGGCGCGACGGGGCGGTCACTTCGCGCAGGTTGATCTCGGGATTGAAGTTGGTGGCGAACGGCAGGCCGGTGTCGCCGCCGTTGCAGTCGAGGATGTCGAGCGTGTCGATCCGGTCCAGCAGGTGCTTCTTGGTGTAGGTCGTGAACACCGAGGTCACGCCCGGGTCGAAACCGCTGCCCAGCAGCGCCATCAGGCCGGCGTCCTTGAAGCGGTCCTGATAGGCCCACTGCCAGCTGTATTCGAACTTGGCCTCGTCGCGCGGCTCGTAGTTGGCCGTGTCGAGATAGTTCACGCCGGACGCCAGGCAGGCGTCCATGATCGCCAGGTCCTGGTAGGGCAGCGCCAGATTGACCACCAGGGCCGGCTTTGCCGACTTGATCAGCGCGGTCGTGGCGGCGACGTCGTCGGCGTCGATCGCCGCGGTGTCGATGGTCACGCCCGTGCGCTCCAGCACCGACTTGGCGATGGCGTCGCATTTGGACTTCGTCCGACTCGCCAAGGTGATGTGCGAGAAAATATCCGTGTTCATCGCCATCTTGTGGACAGCGACCGAACCAACGCCACCTGCGCCGATAACCAGCACCCTGCTCATTTTTGGCTTCTCCTAACGCCTACCGCCCCGCCCTCGGCCTGATTCTGGGGGGCGGGCCTCTTATCACGTGGACCAGGTCTTCGATAGGAACGATCGGCCTCCGCATTCGGAGGCCGCATGAACCCGGCAAGACCTGAAAGATCCTGAACCATTACACGAGCTTGATGGCGGACGCGTGTCTGACTTGCGCGCGCGGGCCAAAGCCGGTCGTTCAGCGAGGGGCTCGCCGCCCTTCCCACGCCCGGAGGTTGGGCGCGGCGCTTCTTCCACCGGCGAGGTTTTTCCCTAAACGAAAACGTCGAGCCGCCGACCTAGGGCATAGGCGGGCATTGTGCGCCCGCATCGTCGCATCTAGGGGCGGATGATGGTTGCTGTGGTGGCTGGCGCGGGCCTTGGGCTGGAGCGCAGTTCG
>NZ_JBAKFV010000020.1:0-92305 GCF_036889365.1 Caulobacter sp. CCNWLW153 | reverse complement strand
GCCCGCCCGAGCCCCCCGGGCGCGGCGGGGGGGGGGGGGGGGGGGGGGGGGCGCCGCCGCCGCGCCCCCCCCCCCCCCCCGCCGCACTCCGTCCCTCGCCCCCTCCGTCACGGCGCTGACAGCGCCGCGCCACCTCCCCCGCTCGCGGGGGAGGAGCTTTCGGGGCTCCCATGACCGACCACCTCCGCGCCCACGACGCCGCGCTGGAGCGCCTGCGGGCGCTGCATCCGCTGAAGATCGACCTGTCGCTGGGTCGCATGCGCCGGCTGTGCGCCGCCCTGGGCGATCCGCAGGACCGCCTGCCGCCGGTGATCCACGTGGCCGGCACCAACGGCAAGGGCTCGACCGTCGCCTATCTGCGCCACATGGCCGAGGCCGCGGGGCTCAAGGTCCATGTCTTCACCTCGCCCCACCTGGTGCGCTTCGTCGAGCGCATCCGCCTGGCCGGGACGCTGATTACCGAAGCGCACCTCGCCGATGTGCTGGAACGGGTCGAGGCCGCCAACGACGGCCAGGCCATCACCTTCTTCGAGATCACCACGGCCGCGGCCTTCGTGGCCTTCGCCGAGGTCCCCGCCGACCTGTGCATCGTCGAGGTCGGCCTCGGCGGCGTGCTCGACGCCACCAACGTCATCACGCAACCGGCGGTCAGCGTCATCGCGCCCATCGACCTCGACCACCGCGAGTTCCTGGGCGACACCATCGAGCAGATCGCCGTCGAGAAGGCCGGCATCATCAAGCCCGGCGCGCCCGCCGTCAGCGCCCGCCAGCAGGACGCTGTCGACGAGGTGCTCGACACCGCCGCGGCCATGGCCGGGGTGGAGCTCACGCTCATGGGCCGCGAGTTCGACGCCTGGGAAGAGCGCGGCCGCCTGCTGGTGCAGATGCAGGACCGCCTGCTCGACCTGCCCGCCCCCGCCCTGCCCGGCGAGCACCAGTTCGCCAATGCGGGCCTGGCCGTGGCCGCCCTGCTGGCCCTGGGCGCCCCCAGGATCGACGAGGAGGCCATGGGCCGGGGGATCGCCGGCACGGTGTGGCCGGCCCGCTTCCAGCGCCTGACGGCCGGCCCCTACGCCGAGGCTGCCCAGAAGGCGGGCGCCGACCTCTGGCTCGACGGCGGCCACAATCCCCATGCGGGCCGCGCCGTGGCCCGCGCCGTGGCGGACCTGGCCGCCCGCGACGGCCGCCCGGTGGCGCTGATCTCGGGCCTTCTGGCCAACAAGGACGCCGCCGGCTTCTTCGAGGCCTTCCGGGGCGTGGCGACCAAGGTCTTCACCGTCACCTTCGAAGGCCACGCCGCCGCCAGCGCCGCGCAGACCGCCGCCGCCGCCGAACTGGCCGGCCTGCGGGCGGCCGCCTGCGACAGCCTCGACGACGCGCTCAACCGGGCGCTGGCGCTGGAGCCGGTCCCGCACGTGCTGATCTGCGGCTCGCTGTACCTGGCGGGCGAAGTGCTGGGCGCGAGCGAAGAGACGTGGCCGGCCTAAGGACCCCGGCCATCACCTAGATCCCGTCATTCCCGCCCTTGTGGCGGGAATGACGGGCGGTCTTAGGGAGCCGCTGGCCCTCAGAAATTCCTCACCGAGATATCCGGCACGGCCAGCACGCCGGCCTCGCCGCTTTCGTCGCCCCAGGCCAGGCGCGTGCCGTCGGCGTTGACCGACAGGCTGCTGATCGGGGCGCCTTTCTCGGCCTTCAGGGTCTCGATGCGGCCCGAGCGCAGGTGGCAGGCCCAGATGCGACCGTTGTCCTGGCCGGCGATGGCCACCGGCAGGGCGTCGACTCCGGCGACCTGCACGACCAGCGAGTCGCGCGAGAAGCCGATCTCGGCGGCTTCCTTGCCCATCGGGCCGCTCGCGCCGGCGAACGGCCAGATCACCGCGCCGTTGGCGCCGGCCGTGGCCAGCAGCGCGCCCTTGTCGAGGAAGGCCATGCTCTTGATCTTGGCCGGATAGCCGCCCATCCGCATGTCCTTGCCGTCCGACAGGCGCCAGCCGTGCAGCTGGTTCTCCTGCATGGCCGAGACCAGGAACTTGCCGTCGGGGCTGTAGGCCAGGCCGACGTGGCTGCCGGCCCACTTCATCACCGTCGGCTTCTGGTCGGCGATACGGCCCCACCACAGCGACACGCCGCCGTAGCCGGCCGCGGCCAGGCGCTTGCCCTTCGGATCGAAGGCCACCGCCGACACCGTCTTCTCGTGCGCGTAGACACGGCGGAAGCTGTCGTCGGCGACGTCCAGCACGTGGACCTCCTTGCCGGCCGTGAAGGCGATCAGGCCCGAGGCGGGGCTGGCGGCCACGTGCTCGATCCACTTGCCCTTGACCTCGGCCAGCAGGGTGGCGACCAGTTCGTCGCCCTCCAGCCGGCTCCAGACCACGCGGCCGTCGTCGCCGCCGGTCACCAGGCCCCGGCCCGAGGGGTGGACGCAGGCGGCCAGCGCCGCGCCCCCCATGCCATGGGCCTCGACGGTGACGAAGCCGCCCTCGGCCTCGAATCGGACCGTGCCGTCGCCCAGGGCGAATCCGGCGCGTCCAGCGCGATCGAACAGGGCGGCGGTGACGTAGGCGTCGAACGAAAAGATCATGCGCGGGGGCTTAGCGCGGCCAGTTTCACAGCGCTAGTCGCGTCTTGCGCGAAGCCTTGAGCGGGAATCCGCCTCCTGAACGCCGTTAGGCCAAAAAGACTCACAAAAGGGGTTGCCAGCGCAGCGTCTCGTCGGGCTTTACTTCCGCGCTCGTCTGCGCCAGACGTGGCATCTAACAATTTCTGGACCGCCTGGGGGCGGTCCCCGGGAGACAGTCAGGCTATGGCGGCTAAACTTGCTGGCGGCGGCGGCGGTCGCTACTCGCTGAACCAGAATTCCGAAATCAACGTCACGCCCTTCGTCGACATTCTGCTCGTTCTGCTGATCATCTTCATGGTCGCCGTGCCTATGGCCGTGACCTCGATCAAGATCGATCTGCCGCCGGCCGTCCCGCCGCCGCCGAACGCGCCGAAGCCGAAGGAACCGGTGTTCATCTCGATCCAGAAGTCGGGCGCTCTGTTCATCGCGGACAAGCAAACCAGCCTCGACAACCTGCCGATCGACCTGGACGCTTCGTTCACCTCGAAGGGCCAAGCCGGTCCGAAGGACGATCAGCGCGTCATGATCCGCGCCGACGCCGACGTGCTGTACTCGGACTTCATGGGCGTCCTGAACCAGCTGCAGACCGCTGGCTGGTACAAGGTCGGCCTGATCAACGAAGACATCCACTAAGGCCGAGCGTGGCGGACGCCACGCTCTAAGGCACTAAGGACGGTTTTCGGATCATCCGAAAAAGTATCGAGGGGCCGGCGGCGAAAGCTTCCGGCCCCTTTTTCATGCCCGCTTGACCGGAGCCCCCGATGCCCGACGCCAAGACCTGGATCGCCTTCTCGCTGGTCTGCCTGGGGATGGCCCTGACGCCGGGGCCCAACATGCTCTACCTGGTCAGCCGATCGATCTGCCAGGGCAAGTGGGCCGGCATCGTCTCTCTGGCCGGAACCGCGGCGGGCTTCGTCGTCTACCTGGTCTGCGCGGCGCTTGGGATCACCGCCCTCCTGATGGCCGCCCCGATCGCCTACGACATCCTGCGCTTCGGCGGGGCCCTCTACCTGGGCTGGCTGGCCTGGCAGGCGATCAAGCCCGGCGGGCGCTCGCCCTTCCAGGTGCGCGACCTGCCCAAGGACCCGCCGGCCAAGCTGATGGCCATGGGGTTCCTGACCAACCTGCTCAATCCCAAGGCGGCGATGCTCTATCTGTCGCTGCTGCCGCAGTTCATCGATCCGAAGCACGGGAACGTGCTTTCGCAGTCGCTGCTGCTGGGCGGCACGCAGATCGCCATCAGCCTGTCGGTCAACGCCGCGATCTGCCTGGCGGCCGGGACCATCGCCGGCTTCCTAGCCACGCGCCCCAGCTTCGCGCTGGTCCAGCGCTGGCTGATGGCCAGCGTGCTCGGCGGCCTCGCCGTCCGCATGGCGACCGAGGCGCGCCGCTAGCCTCCAGGACTGCTGAGGATCGCTCAGCAGGCCATGGACGAGGCTCGGGCTAATCCCGGCCGCCCGACGGCGCTATGACGCCCTCCTGAGCAAGGAGAGGCCATGCGCGAGGTCATCGTCGTCATCGGGGCCGGCCAGATCGGCCAGGCCATCGCCCGCCGGGTGGGCGTGGGCAAGCGCGTGCTGCTGGCCGACATGAAGCCAGAGAACGCGCAGGCCGCCGCGGAGGTGCTGGCCGACGCCGGCTACGAGACCCACGTGGGCGCCGTCGACGTCGCCTCGCGACCGTCCGTCGAGGCCCTGGTGGCCACCGCCACGGCCCTGGGCGAGGTCACCGGCCTGATCCACGCCGCCGGCGTCTCGCCCAGCCAGGCGCCGCCCGAGGTGATCCTCAAGGTCGACCTCTACGGAACCGCCCTGGTGCTGGAACTGTTCGGCGCGGTGATCGCCCGGGGCGGCTCGGGCGTGGTCATCGCCTCGCAGTCGGGCCACCGCCTGCCGCCGCTGTCCGTAGAGCAGAACCACGCCCTGGCCACGACGCCGACCGAAGAGCTGCTGGCCCTGCCCTTCCTGGCCCCAGACCAGGTGACCGACTCGCTGAAGGCCTACCAGCTCTCCAAGCGTGGCAATTCCCTGCGCGTAGCGGCCCAGGCCGTGCGCTGGGGCGAGCGCGGGGCGCGGATCAACGCCATCAGCCCGGGCATCGTCATGACGCCGCTGGCCCGCGACGAGCTGACCGGCCCGCGCGGCGAGGGCTATCGCAGGATGATCGAAGGCTCTTCAGCCAAGCGCGCAGGCGCGCCCGACGAAGTGGGCGCGGTCGGCGCCCTGCTGATGGGTCCCGACGGCGGCTTCATCACCGGCAGCGACATCCTGATGGACGGCGGCGTCACCGCCGCCTGGTGGTACGGCGACCTGGCGAAGGGATGAGCGGCGGGGTCCTCCGGAGGCCCTGAAGGCCTCTCGGAGGACCCCGGCGAGGATCATCCGAACAGGATGTCCGAGCCCAGCAGGTGGCCGCCATGCGAGCCCATGAGCCACTCGATCGTCGCCCCCGTGGAGGCGTTGCGCCAGATGATGTCGGCGATGCCGTCGTGGTTGACGTCCTGCACCGCCGAGACGCTCCAGGCCGTCCCCATGGCCCCCGGGTCGACCGACCCGGCCCAACCGCCGTTGTTGAGCAGCCAGATGTCGTTCTGGCCGGTCTGGGTGTTGCGCCACAGCACGTCGTCGGTGCCGTCGCCGTTGAAGTCGCCCACTCCGGCGAACACCCACTGGGTGTTGTAGAAGCCCGGCTGCACCGAGCCGGCCCAGATGCCGTCCTTCAGCAGCCAGACGTCGACCTGGCCGGTTGTCGGGTTGCGCCAGAAGACGTCCGACGAGCCGTCGCCATTGAAGTCGCCCACGGCCTGGACGCCATAGTCGGTGTTGTGGACGCCCAGAACGAAGGAGCCGGCCGCTTTGCCGTTCTCGACCAGCCAGGCCATGGTCTGGCCCGTGGCGCGGTCGCGGTACAGCAGGTCGGTCGTTCCGTCGGCGTTGAAGTCGCCGTAGTTCTCGAGCGTCCAGGCCGCGCCGGGGCCGCCCGGGCTGAAGCCGGCCTTGTAGTAGCTGTAGTTCAACAGCCAGCCGTCCAGGCTGCCGTCGGCGTTCTTCCAGAGGATGTCGTCGAAGCCGTCGCCGTTGAAGTCGCCGACGGCGGCGATGGTCCCGCCGTGATTGCCCGGCGAGGCGGTCCCGATCACCTGGCCATTCTGCATCAGCCAGGCCTCGCTGCGGCCGGTCGCGCTGTCCAGCCACAGGAGATCGTTGAAGCCGTCGCCGTTGAAGTCGCCCGCGCCGGCATAGGACCAGTTGGCGGTATGCTGGCTGGGATCGGACGACCCGCGCCATTGCACGCCCGTCAGTTCCCACAGATCAAACGCCCCGGTCGCGTCGTTGCGCCAGAGCACGTCGCCATAGCCGTCGCCCGTGTAGTCGGCCACGCCCGCCACCGACCAGCCCGCCACGTGAGCGCCGGTCTTGCCGAACGAATTGACCGTGCCGCCGTTCGTGATGGCATAGATCTCGATGGTGTTGGCCGCGTTCAGGAACACCAGGTCCGAGACCCCGTCGCCGGTCATGTCGGTCACGCCGACCAGCGTGCCCGGCAGGTTGACCCGCAGGGTGACGTTGAATCCCGTCGCGGTCTGGGTGGCGATCTCCAGCGTGTTGGTGGCGGCGTTGACCCACAGGATGTCGGCCTTGCCGTCCTTGTTGAAGTCCGTAAGGCTCTTGACCATCCAGTCGGTCGACCGCGCGCCGCCGTCGAACGTGCTGACCTGCACGCCCTGGCGATAGATCTGACCGTTGAGGGCGCCGGTGGCGCTGTCGCGCCACAGGATGTCGGTCGAGCCGTCGCCGTTGAAGTCGCCAGTGCCCACGACCTGCCAGGTCGCGCCGGGGCTGTTGGGCGCGAAGCCGCCGATCCACGAACCGTTCTTGAGCAACCACACGTCGGCTTGGCCGGTGGCGTTGTTGCGCCACAGGATGTCGCTGTCGCCGTCACCGTTGAAATCGGCCACCGCCGCCACGCTCCAGCCGGCCCCGTGCGAGCCGGGAACCAGCGTGCCGGACCTTTGGCCGCGCTGCTGGGTCCAGATCTGGGTCGCGCCGGTGTTGTCGGCGAACAGGATGTCCTTGGTTCCATCGCCGTCGAAATCGCCGGGGGCCGAGACGCTCCAGGCGGTTCCCAGGGCGGTGGGGCCGCCGGCGCTTGTCGTGCGGCTGGGCAAGGTTTCCTGAGCCAGGACCTTGACCCCGTAGGTCCCGATGTTGGCCAGCAGGACCGCCGCGCCAGCGCCGCTGCCGTCGGCGTCCCACCACAGCGTGCCGTCGCTCGATTTGTAGATCAGGGTCGGCGCGTGCGCGCCCGGCGGGGCGTCGGCCACGAAAACCACGCCCGCCTGGCTCAGGTTGCCGGCCTGGACGCCGAAGCCCTTGGCGTCGAGCACGATGCGGTCGACGCCTCCACGGAAGTCGCTGATGACGTCGCCGCCCTCGCTGGGGCTGCGGAACACGAAATCGTCCGCGCCCAAGCCACCCGAAAGGAAGTCGGCTCCCGCGCCGCCGGTGATCACGTCGTCGCCGGCCCCGCCATAGATCAGGTCGGCGCGCGCGCCGCCCGTCAGGACATCGCCCGCCGCACTGCCCTGCACGATCAGTTGCGTGGTCGCCGGCGTGATCAGGTCGCTGCCCTGGACAACGGCGTTGCGCACGATCAGGCGCCCCTGGAAGACGCCGCGCGCATCAGGCGCGAACCAGACGTAGCTGTCGCCGTCCTCCTGCACCTCGATCAGCACCCGCGATCCGGCGACGGCGCCCAGGTCCAGCTTGTCGACGCCCGGACGGAAGTCGATCACGTAGTCGGAGCGGGTTGACGACGAATGGGCCGCATTGTTGACGGCGAAGGTGTTGGCCGCACCGGCGCCGCCCTCGAGGTATTCGATCTGGTCGGGGCTGCTGCTGGCGATGCGATCCGCGCCGTAACCGCCGACAACGTGCACGCCCCAGGAGCCGCTGACCGTCTGGGACTGGCTGGCGATGGCGCTGGTGTCGACATTGGCGGCGGTCAGGGTCACGCCCTTGACCAGCACCGCCCCGCGATAGCCGCCCAGTCCGTCGGCGTCGAACAGCAGCAGGCTGTCGCCGTTGCCCTGGGCCTGGATCTCGTAGGCGACGTTGGCGCCGATGCCGATCTTGTCCACGCCGACCTGGAAGTCGAACACCGTGTCGGGCGCGTCGAAGCTCGACTCCCGCGCATTGACCAGGAACAGGTTCTTGGAGCCTACGCCCGCGTACAGCAGGTCGGCGCCGCCGCCCCCGCCGATGATGTTGGTCAGGGCGCTGTCGGACGGCGCGCCGACGATCTTGTCGACGCCGTCGCCGCCGAAATAGGTCTCGCCCCGGCCGTCGCCGACGCGCGCGTCCATCTGGTAGCGGAAGCTGTTGGAAATCTGCGCCATGTAGACCGGGACCGGCGCCGATCCGGGCGCCAGGATCAGGTCGTCGCCCGAGATCCAGGCATTGGCGACGATGATCTTGCCGGCGAAATTGCCCTGGCCGTCGCCGCCGAACAGGATCGTCGTGCCGGCCGGCCCGCCGCCGCGGTTGACGTTGTCGTTATGGATGATCCGGACCTCGCCCGTCACCATCGACAGGTCGACCTTGTCCACGCCGTGGACGAAGTCGGTGATGGTGTCGGGCCGGGCGGAGGTGGAATCCTGCACCGACTCGAACACGAACCGGTCCTCGCCATCGCCGCCGCTCAGGATGTTGGCGACCGGCAGTCCCTGATAGGTTCCGACGCCCGGGCCGCCGATGATCACGTCGTCGCCGGCCCCGCCGCTGATATTCAGCACCCCGCCGCCGCCGCGGATCACGTCGTTGTACTGCGACCCGACCACGACTTCGAAGTTGCTGAGCGTGTCGACGCCCGCGCCGCCGGTGTCCTGCGCCACGCCCACCAGGCTCATGTCCAGGGTCAAGCCCGCAGTCGCGCTGCTGTAGTCCAGGGTGTCCCAGCCGTTGCCGCCGTCGAGCACGTCGTCGCCGGCTCCGCCGCTGATCCAGTCGCCGTTGTTGCCGCCGGTGATCCGATCGTTTCCGGCCCCGCCGCTGATCTGGAACACCGCATTGCCGACGCCGACGATCCGGTAGTCGCCCGCGCCGCTGGTGATCACCACCGTAGCGTCGCTCGCATTGACGGTCAGGTTTTCGACGCTGGTGAACTGATAGTTGGCGCCCGCCTTGTCCAGGAAGATCTGGCGGACGTCGTAGTTCAGACCCTGCCCCACGAGGGCGATCGAGGCGCTGTCGTTGCCCGCGCCGCCGTCGAAGCTCTGTCCGATGAGATTGCCGCTGACGACGAAGCTGTCGTTCCCCGCGCCGCCGAAGGCCTGCACGTTGGAGATCGAACTGATGATCACGTCGTCGCCGTCGTCGCCGTACACCTGAGTACGAGCCGAGGTGTCGTAGCCGAAGGTCAGGCCCGGATTCCTCACCACCTCGATCGTGTCCGCCCCGGCCCCGCCGCGAACCGTCAGCGCGCCTTGCAGGACCCTGATCGTGTCGTCGCCGCCGCCGCCGTCGAAGGTTCCGAGGCCGTTGGCGAGCGAGGCCGAGAACTGCAGCACGTCCGCCCCGGACGATCCCGTGAAGCCGGTGATCCCGGCCATCAGGCCGGCCGGATTGGTCGACAGGCCCGCCATGTCGAAGTTGAGACCGCTAAGCGTGAAGGCGGCGTTGGCGCTGTTCGGCGCGAACCCCTGGATGGAGGCCGTGTAGCCGCTGGGCGCGCCGCCACCCGCGGGATGAATGTAGTTGAACCCCGAGGTGAAGACGAAGGTCCAGCCGGCATAGGCCGTGCCGGCCGCGCCCACCACGGTCCAGGTGGTGCTGCTCTGCCCTGTCTGGGTCCAACGAGCGGTGGAGAAGACCACGGTCCAGTCGTTCACCGGATCCGAAACGCCATTCACGGGGGCGACGTAAGAGAAGGATTGTCCGTAGGAGAGTTGCGGCATGACACTCCGTTTCGCGACCGCAAGGGACGCAGCAGTTTACAACTATCAACCTTGAGTGATGCGTAACATCGCCGCACGCGCGCGTCATCGCCCGATGGCTCCGCCTCGGGCCGTCGGGGTCCTTTTATTTCGGAATGAAACGACCGATACAACTCACGCGATTACGCGCGTGAGTTCAACCGCGAGCCTTCACCGGGGCGGCGCCATCGACATAGGCCTCGTTGAGATAGACCTCGGCCTCCTGCGGCGACAGGGCCGGCGCATAGCCGAAGCCCTGGCCGTAGTCGCAGCCGAGCTTTTGCAGCGCGTGGGCCATCTCGGCGTTCTCGACGCCCTCGGCGACGACTTCCAGGTCGAGGTCCTGGCCGAGCTTGACCACCGACCGGACGATCTTGGCCGAGCCGGCGTTGCCGCCCATGGTCCGCACGAAATAGCGGTCGATCTTCAGCGTGTCGAACGGCAGGCGCGTCAGGTACGACAGCGACGAGAAGCCGGTGCCGAAGTCGTCGAGCGCCAGGCCCGCGCCCGCTTCGCGCAGGGCCTTCAGGATCACCGCGGCCCGCTCGGGGTCGCGCATGATGTCGCTTTCGGTGACTTCCAGCTTCAGCGCGCCGCGCGGCAGGCCGTTCTCGGCCAGCACCTGGGCCACGTCGTGCACCAGGCCCGGACGGTCGATCTCGCCGGTCGACAGGTTGACGCTGACGGTCAGGGCGCCGACGGCCGGGTGGCTGCGGCGCCAGGCGGCCAGCTGCTTGCCGGCGCTGCGCATCATGTGCTCGCCGAGCTCGGCCATCAGGCCCATCTCTTCGATCAGCGGCAGGAACTCGTCGGGCGGCAGCAGGCCGCGGCGCGGGTGGATCCAGCGCGCCAGGGCCTCGAAGCCCGACAGGGCGCCGGTCGACAGCCGCACGACCGGCTGGAAATAGGGAATGATCTCGCCGCGGCCGATGGCGCCGCGCAGGTCGGCTTCCAGGGCCAGGCGCGACAGGCCGTCGGTCTCCATCGAGCGGCCGTAGGCGGCGGCCGAGCCGCGCCCGTTGGCGGAAGCGGCCTCGACGGCCAGTTCGGCGCGGCGGACCAGCTCTGCGGCCTCCGGCGCGTCCTCGCCGCCCTCGGCCGAGACGGCGCCGATGGTCAGGGTCGGGTGGATGTCGAAGCCGGCGATCCGCAAGGGCTGTTCGAGCGCAGTGCGCAGCAGCTCGGCGGGCTCGTAGCCCTTCGGCTCGCACAGCACGGCGAACTCGTCCTCGCCGATGCGGCCCAGGATCGAGCCTTCGGGGAAGGCGGCGGCCAGGCGCGAGCCCAGGGCGGCCAGGACGAGATCGGCGCGCTCGTGGCCCAGGGCCTCGTTCAGGCGGCGCAGGCGGTCGAGGTCGGCCACGACCAGCTCGTGCACGCCGTCGTGGGTCAGGCGCTCGCGGGCGCGGGCGATGAAGCTGCGACGGTCGAGCAGCCCGGTAAGCTCGTCCTTGCCCGACGCTGCGAATTTCACTTCAGGGGCGATGACGCCGGCGGCGCGCACGCCCTCCTCCAGCCACACGCCCCGCCAGATGCAGACGCCGCCGCTGCGCATGCGCAGGCGCACGACGATCTCGGCCCCGGCTTCACGGACGCGCAGCAGCTCCTCGGCCTGGGCGCGATCCTGCGGCAGGGCCAGCGCGCGGAAGGCGGCCGACGAGCATTCGGGGGCCAGCGGCGACAGGCCCAGGGCCCGGGCCGCGCCGTTGATACGCAGGCGGTCGGCCTCGGGCTCCCAGTGCCACAGCGCGACCTCGGCGGCTCCCAACGCTTCCAGCGTGGTCGTCGCGTCCCAGATGCGTCGCTCGGCTACCTTGAATGACATGCCCGTTCCCACGCCGAAAAAGCCGGCGTCACAGCCCGGGCGGTCGCTAACTGGGAGCGATCAACCCGAACAGACGATGATCTCGCCACTCGCCGTTAATTTTGAGATAAGCGCGGGCGTATCCCTCCTCGGAAAACCCGCAGCGCGACAACAGGTCCGCCGAGCGCGCGTTGTGCGGCATGCACGCCGCCTCCAGGCGGTGAAGGCCCAGCGGTCCGAAGGCGAAGTCGATCACCGCCTTCACCGCCTCGGTCGTATAGCCCTGCCCCGCATGGGCCTGGCCGCTCCAGTAGCCCAGCACGCCGGTCTGCGAGACGCCGCGACGGATATTGAACAGACGCACGCCGCCGACGATGGCGTCGTCGTCCTTGCGGAACACGAAGAACGGAAAGGCCTCGCCCGCCTCCAGCTCGCGGGCGTAGGCGGCCAGGCGCTGGCGGAAGGCCGTGCGGGTCAGGTCGTCGGCCGGCCAGCTGGGCTCCCAGGGCGTCAGGTAGCCGCGCGAGGCCGCCCGCAGCTGCGCCCACGGCTTGTGGTCGGCCAGCCGCGGCAGGCGCAGATAGACCCGCTCGGCGTCGATGCGCGGACCATGGTCGATGCGGAACAGGCGGAGGATGGCGGACAAGCAGGAGGTCTCAGATCTCGAAGCCGCACCATCGCGGCTTATCGGCCGCCGAACAACGTCCGTCGGAAGATTTCGCCGGCCGGAAGCGCGGTCTTGGCGCCCAGCACGGCGGTGGCCGCCCGCGCCGGGTCGAGCATGCGCCGGCCCAGGCGGGTGATGTCTTCGGCGGTGACCGCGTCGACCCCGGCCGCCAGCTCGGCCGGCGGGAACAGCTTGCCGAAGGTCAGGGCCTGGCCGGCGTTCTGCTCGGCGCGGGCCAGCGGCTGCTCGCGGGCCATGAACATGTGCGCCTTCAGCTGGGCCTTGCAGCGGGCCAGCTCGGCCGGTTCGATCCGCTCGACCAGGGCCAGCACCTGCTCGGCGCAGACCTTGGCGGTCTCGGCCGCGTCCTTGGCCGCGCAGCCGACATAGATGCCAAGCCCGCCGATGTCGGCATAGGTGTCGGCATAGGCGTCGATGTTGTAGGCGAGCCCCCGCTTCTCACGGGCTTCCTGGAACAGCCGCGACGACATCCCGCCGCCCAGGGCCTCGGCGAAGACCCGCAGGGCGAAATAGTCGTCGTCGCGCGAGCCGGCGGCCGGCAGCATCAGAACAAGGTGGGCCTGCTCCAGCTTGCGGGTCTCGGCGAAACTGGAACCGACGAACGGCGCCGGGTCGGGAATGGCCACGCCGGGCGTCGCCGGAAGGTCGCCGAACGCCTTTTCCGCCAGGGCCAGGATCTCGGCCTCGTTCACCGCGCCGGTGGCGCTGACCACCAGCCGGTCGGCGGCGTAGAGCGCCGCGCGCCACTCGGCCAGGGCCTCGGGGGTGGCGGCCTCGACGCTGTCGACCGTGCCCAGGATCGGCCGGCCGACCGGATGGTCGCCCCAGGCGCCCTTCTGCAGCAGGTCGAAGACGTAGTCGTCGGGGGCGTCGGCGGCCTCGGCGATCTCCTGGGCCACCACCTGTTTCTCGCGGGCCAGGTCGCAGGCGTCGAGCGTGGGGCGGCGCACCAGGTCGGCGATCACCGCCATGGCGAGCGGCGCGCCGCCCTTCAGGGCCCGCACCTGGAAGCTGGTGCGCTCATAGCCGGTGGCGGCGTTGATCGAGCCGCCCTCGGCCTCGATCACCTCGACGATGTCGCGCGCGCTGCGCCCGCCCGCGCCCTTGAACACCATGTGCTCGAGCAGGTGCGACCAGCCCGATCGCGCCGGATCCTCATAGCCCGCGCCGCGGCCGGCGACGACGGAGAGGGCCAGGGTCTCGAGGCCGGGCATGGGGTCGCAGACGACGCGGACGCCATTGTTCAGGGTATGCAGGGTCGGAAGGCTCATTTCCCTCCGTGTAGCCGCCTAAGCGCCCGAAAGCGACCCGCAGGCTTGCGACGCAGGCGCTCTTCTTCCGTAAAATCCCCGCGAAAGCGGGGACCCAGGTGTTTTATCGTCGAGAGCCCGGCCTTTCAGAAAAAGCCTGGGTCCCCGCTTTCGCGGGGATTTTACGGGTTTGGGGGCTCCGAAAAGGAATCCTACCGCCCCGCGAACGCCCGCACGTGGGCCTTCACGGCGGCCGAGTCGGCCGGCAGGCGGTCGAAGCGTTCGGGCTTGGCGGACAGGTCCGGCGCGCCGCGCGGCACGCCCTGGACGACGCCGGTGGCGGCCAGCACGGCCTCGGGGAACTTGGCCGGGTGAGCGGTCGACAGCACCACGACCGGGGTCGTGGGATCCTCCAGACGCAGGCGCGCCGCGGCGGCCAGGCCGACGGCGGTGTGCGGATCGACCACCTCGCCGGTCTCGTTAAGGGTGGAGAGCATGGTCTTGGCGGTGTCAGCCTCGCTGACCGAGGCGCCGGCGAACAGTTCGCGCATCATCGCGTGGGCGCTGGGCGGGATGTCGAGCGAGCCGGTGGTGGCGAAGCCTCGGAAGGCTCGGCCGGTCTCGACGCCGTCGCGGCGCACGGCCTCGAAATAGAGCCGCTCGAAATTGGAGGCGACCTGGATGTCCATGGCCGGGCTCTGGGTGGCGGCCACCGCGCCGCGCGCGTAGCGGCCGTCCTCGAAGGCGCGGGCGAGAATGTCATTGCTGTTGGTGGCGGCCACGACCTTGGCGATCGGCAGGCCCAGCTGCTTGGCGACGAAGGCGGCGTAGGCGTCGCCGAAGTTGCCGGTCGGCACGACGAAGGCCACTTCGCGGGCCGGCGCGCCCAGGCTGACGGCGGCGGTGAAGTAATAGACGCTCTGGGCGGCGATCCGCGCCCAGTTGATCGAGTTGACGCCCGACAGGTCCACCGCGTGGCGGAACTGGTCGTCCTGGAAGGCCTGCTTGACGATGGCCTGGCAGTCGTCGAACGAGCCCTGCACCGAAACGCACGACACGTTGGCGTCTTCCGCCGTGGTCATGAACCGGCGCTGGACCTCGCTGATCCGGCCCTCAGGGAAGAGCGCGACGATGCGGGCGTTGCTGCGGCCGCGGAAGGCCTCGACGGCCGCGCCGCCGGTGTCGCCCGAGGTGGCGCAGATGATGGTCATGGTCCGCGACTGGCGCGACAGCACGTAGTCGTAGAGCCGGCCCAGGAGCTGCATGGCCACGTCCTTGAAGGCCAGGGTCGGGCCGTGGAACAGCTCCAGCAGGTAGCGGTTGGCGGCCAGCTGCTTCAGCGGCGTCACCGCCGCGTGGGTGAAGCTGGCATAGGCCTCGTCGCACATCTGGGCCAGGTCGTCGGCCGGGATGTCGTCACCGACGAACTTGCCGAGCACCGCGGCGGCGACCTGCGCGTAGGTCTTGCCGGCGAAGGCGGCGATCTCGTCGGACGTGAAGGCCGGCCAGGCCTCGGGCACGTACAGGCCGCCGTCGGGGGCCAGGCCCGCGAGCACCGCGTCCAGGAAACCGATCGAAGGGGACTCGCCCCGGGTCGAGACGTAACGCATCAGGGCCTCATCCTACGCCAGAGCATGGCGGCATAGATAAAGAGCAGGGTGACAGCAAGACCAAACCACGTAAGCGCGTATTCCAGGTGCCGATTGGAAATTTCTACCGGCAGCGGCGCGGGGGTGACGCCGGCGACGGCGGGCGTGGCGGTCTCGACCATCAGGATGTGGGAGGCGGGCCGGTCGGCGGCGAAGGCGGCCAGGGCCTTGCCGCGATCGCCGCCCAGGGCCTCGGGGGCCATCAGCACGCCGACGGCGCGGGCGGGCGCGGCGAAGGTCCGGGGCGCGGGCTGGATCTGGCCGGTCAGGGCGTCGACGAGGCCCAGATCCAGCAGCACCACGCCGTGCGCCTGTCCAGCCAGGCGGCAGGCGGCCATGGCCCGCCAGACCATGTCGCCGTCGCGTACGCCGTACACCAGCGGCAGCGGCGCGGTCGATCCCGGCGCGCAGTCGGCGGCCACGCGCACGAAGTCGACGTCCTCGCCACGGTCGGCGCGGACCAGGACCTCGGCCAGCGGGGTGGCCGGCGCGGTCTTCAGCGTCTCGATCCGCGCCAGCAGGTCTTCCTTCCAGGCCAGGCGCTGCATCTGCCAGGTTCCCAGGCCGCACAGAATGGCGAAGGCGATCAGGGTCGCGATCGTCAGGACGATCGGAAAGCGGGCCTTGGACTTTGCCGTCTCAGACATCGTCGCGCCCCGCTTCGGAGGCCTTGTTGGCGATCTGGGCGGCGACCATCAGGCCCTTGGCCGGCCGCATCAGCACGAGGCACGCCAGCAGGGTCAGCGGCAGCCAGACCAGCAGCAGCAGCCACACCGGCCAGTTCCAGGCGAACATCGAGAACAGCGCCCCGAACGCGCACAGCGCGCCGGCGATCAGGATGACGAAGGTCGCAGCCCCATCGCCGCTCTCGAGCTTGGAGAGATCGTAGCCGCAGGCCTCGCAGCGCGGCGCCACCTTGAGGAAACCCTCGAACAGGAAGCCCTCGCCGCAGACGGGGCAGCGCCCGGTCGCGCCGGCGGCGTAGGGGTTGGTCTTGGGCATGCGTGCTGCACCGTCCGACAAATTCGCCGCCTCTCCTTATCGCCTTCCTCGCCCCTGTGGCGAGGATCCATGCATCGGCTCGCAAGGCGTTGATCGACCTGCACGACCTGAGCGGCGGAACGATGGGCCCTGGGCACGAGGCCCAGGGAAGCGACTTTGCTGTGCACGGAACAAGAGTTCGACCCCGCTCCGCTGAAACGAAAAAGGCCCGGAGCGCGATCGGCGCTCCGGGCCCTTCGATAGTCCGTGAGCCTAGTGCGCCGAGGCGCCGAAGATCACGTAGATGAAGGCGAACAGGAACAGCCAGACCACGTCGACGAAGTGCCAGTACCAGGCGGCCGCTTCGAAGCCGAAGTGCTGCTTGGGCGTGAAGGCGCCGTTCATCAGGCGGATCAGGCAGACGATCAGGAACAGCGTGCCCACGAAGACGTGGAAGCCGTGGAAGCCGGTGGCCAGGAAGAAGGTCGAGCCGTAGAGGCCCGAATTGGCGGCGGCTTCGTTGTAGAACAGGTTCTCGTGGTTGATGTGGGCGTATTCGTAGACCTGGATGCAGGTGAACAGCGCGCCCAGCAGGATGGTCAGGATCAGGCCCCACTTGGCGCCCTTGCGGTCGCCTTGCTGCAGGGCGTGGTGCGACCAGGTGATGGTCGTGCCCGACAGCAGCAGGGTCAGGGTGTTGACCAGCGGCAGGTGCCAGGGCGAGACGGTCTCGACGCCGGCCGGCGGCCAGGCGGCCCAGGCGGTGCGGACTTCCTCGATGCTGGAGAAGGTGCGGTGGCCGTGGAACAGGGCCATCTCGAAGAAGATCCAGAACCACGCCACGAAGAACATCACTTCCGAGGCGATGAACAGCACCATGCCGTAGCGCAGGCCGATCGAGACGACGGGGGTGTGGTCGCCGGCGTTGGCTTCCTTGATGACGTCGCGCCACCAGCCGAACATCGTGTAGAGCACGCCGGCCAGGCCGGCGGCGAACAGCCACCACTGGCCCTTCTCGATGCCGAACACGCCGCCCTTGATCCAGGCGATCAGGCCGATGGCCATGACGGTGGCCGCCATCGAGCCGACGAACGGCCACGGGCTAGGCGGCAGGATATGGTAGTCGTGTTTGACGGCGCCGTGGGCCATGTGTTGCGAACCCTCTGATTATTTGAAGTACGCGTCGCGTAGGTCCCCCAAGGCCCGCGCACTCCCTTGTGGATTGCTATAGTCCCTTGGACGGTGTTCCGCCAAGTGGTTGAACGATGCGCGGCGTCGCGTCGGCCGACTTGCCGCCGTTCTCGCCCTCCACCGCCGGGAAGAAGGTGTAGGACAGGGTGATCTCGGACTTGCCCTTGGTCTCCGGATCCTCGGCGAAACGGGGATCGACGAAGTAGACGACCGGGAACTCGACGGTCTGGCCCGGCTCGATCGTCTGGTTCGAGAAGCAGAAGCACTCGATCTTCTGGAAGTAGGCCCCGGCCTGCTCGGGCACGACGTTGTAGATCGCCCGGCCCGTCTGGGGCTTGTCGCTGTTGTTGGTGACCTTGAAGAACGCCAGACCCGACGCGCCCAGCTTGATGTCCTGGCTGACCTGCTCGGTGGTGAAGGTCCAGGGCAGATTGCGGATATTGGCGTCGAAGCGGACGACGACGCTGCGGTCCAGCACCTTGCTCGGGGCGGCCTCGGCGCGGCGCACCGTGCCGTCGAAGCCGGTGACCTGGCAGAACAGCTTGTAGAGCGGCACCGAGGCGTAGGCCGCGCCCACCATGCCGGCGAAGGCGCCGACGCAGATCAGCGCCACGCGCTTGTTGCGACGGCCTTGCGGGTCGCTCGCCTTGCCGGCCTTGGTCGCCGGCCTGGGATCAGAACCGGTTTCCGACATTGGCGCCGAGCCTCACCAGGGTGACCACGAAGACCAGGGCGACGAAGGCCACCAGGCCCAGCGCCAGGGCGATGTTGCGGCCGTTGCGGGCCTTGAGCGCCTGGTCGGCGTCGGGCTTCACGGAAACGGTCTTCTTCGGATCGGTCAAAGCGGAAGCTCCAGGGCCCGGATCCCGATCATGGCCTCGGCCAGGAGCGCGGCGAACAGGGCGAACAGGTACAGGATCGAGAAGGCGAACAGATTGCGGGCGTCCTTGGCCCCGCCCACCGGCGGCGGGCGCTTGCCCGGCTCGGTCGCTTCGGCGGCGGGGGCGTCGGCCACCTCGTAGAGGGCGCGGTCGGCCACGCGCGGGTCGGCCGCGTCGCCGGCGTCGCTGCGGAACACCCGCCAGGCCAGGATCAGGAAGACGAGACCGCCCAGGGCCGAGACGGCCAGGTACAGCGGACCGCCCAGGCCCGTGGCGGCCGGCGCCAGGCAGACGGGGATGAAGACCAGGCTGTAGAGCAGGATCTGCTTGCGGGTCTCCTTGGCGCCCTTGACCACCGGCAGCATCGGCACGCCGGCCTTGGCGTAGTCGGTGCTGATATAGAGCGACAGGGCCCAGAAGTGCGGCGGGGTCCACAGGAAGATGATCAGCACCATCAGCCAGGCGTTCAGCGGCGCCGAGCCGCTGGCGGCCGCCCAGCCGATGGCCGGCGGCAGCGCGCCGGCCAGGCCGCCGATGACGATGTTCTGGGCCGTCCAGCGCTTGAGCCACATGGTGTAGACCACCGCGTAGAAAACGATGGTGAAGGCCAAGAGGCCCGCGGCCAGCCAGTTGATGGCCATGCCCATCAGCAGGACCGACAGCAGGGAAAGGACGACGCCGAGGGTGGCGGCTTCCGAGCCCTCGACCAGGCCGGCCGGCACCGGGCGGCCGCGGGTGCGGCGCATCTTGGCGTCGATGTCGGCGTCGTACCACATGTTCAGGGCGCCCGAGGCCCCCGCGCCCACGGCGATGCACAGCACCGCCACCGCGCCCAGCAGCGGGTGGATGTGGGTGCGGGCGGCCACCAGGCCGGTCGCGGCCGTGAACACCACCAGCGACATCACGCGCGGCTTGAGGAGCTGGAAGTAGTCCTGCCAGCGCGCCGCGCGAACCGTGTCGGCGGGCGTGTCGGGCGAGAGGACGGCGGGCTTGGCCATGGGAATCTTGGTCTTCGAACGAGGTCTTGATGGGCGAAGGGCGCGGGCCGGGCTGCCGCCCGATCCGCGCCCCCGCGCTTATACTGCTATCTTACCAGAGATCAGTGGTGATCGTCGGCCTTGATGACCGGCGGCTCGCTGAACTGGTGGAACGGCGGCGGCGAGGACAGGGTCCATTCCAGCGTGGTGGCGCCTTCGCCCCACGGGTTGGCCTCGGCCTTGCGGCGACGGATGGCGGCTTCCAGCAGCACGATCAGGAAGACGCCGACGCCGACGACGGTGATCATGTAGCCCACCGACGAGACGTAGTTCCACTTCGCGAAGGCGTCCGGATAGTCGACGTAGCGACGCGGCATGCCGTCCAGGCCCAGGAAGTGCTGCGGGAAGAACACCAGGTTCACGCCCACGAACATGATCCAGAAGTGCAGGGCGCCGAGGAACTCGTTGTACTTCACGCCCCACATCTTCTCGAACCAGTAGTAGAAGCCCGCGAAGATGGCGAAGACGGCGCCCAGCGACAGCACGTAGTGGAAGTGGGCCACCACGTAGTAGGTGTCGTGCAGGCTGTAGTCGATGCCGGCGTTCGACAGGACGACGCCGGTGACGCCGCCGACCGTGAACAGGAAGATGAAGCCGATCGCCCACAGCATGGGCGTCTTGAAGCTGATCGAACCGCCCCACATCGTGGCGATCCAGCTGAAGATCTTCACGCCCGTCGGGACGGCGATGATCATCGTCGCGGCCACGAAGTAGGCGCGCAGGTTGATGGGCATGCCGACCGTGTACATGTGGTGGGCCCACACGACGAAGCCGACGAAGCCGATGGCGACCATGGCGTAGGCCATGGCGAGGTAGCCGAAGACCGGCTTCTTCGAGAAGGTCGAGACGATGTGGCTGATGATGCCGAACCCCGGCAGGATCAGGATGTACACTTCCGGGTGACCGAAGAACCAGAACAGGTGCTGGAACATCACCGGGTCGCCGCCGGCGGCGGGATCGAAGAAGTGGGTGCCGAAGTTGCGGTCGGTCAGCAGCATGGTGATGGCGCCGGCCAGCACGGGCAGCGACAGCAGCAGCAGGAAGGCGGTGATCAGCACCGACCAGGCGAACAGCGGCATGCGGTGCAGGGTCATGCCCGGCGCGCGCATGTTGAAGATCGTGGTGATGAAGTTGATCGCGCCCAGGATCGACGAAGCGCCGGCCAGGTGGAGCGACAGGATCGCCAGGTCCATGGCCGGGCCGGTGTGGCCCGAAGTCGACAGCGGCGGATAGATCGTCCAGCCGCCGCCGAAGCCGTGGCCCGGGCCGCCGTCGACGAACATCGAGGTGCACAGCAGGATCCAGGCGGCGACCAGCAGCCAGAACGAGATGTTGTTCATCCGCGGGAAGGCCATGTCCGGCGCGCCGATCATGATCGGGACGAACCAGTTGCCGAAGCCGCCGATCATGGCGGGCATGACCATGAAGAAGATCATGATCAGGGCGTGGGCGGTGACCACGGCGTTGTAGCCGTGCTTGCCCTTGAATACGCCCCACTCGGCCAGCAGGCCGGTCTCGGAGAAGATCTGGATGCCCGGGTGCATCAGCTCCCAGCGGATCAGGCCCGACAGGGCCCCGCCGACGATGCCCGCCATGATGGCGAACAGGATGTAGAGCGTGCCGATGTCCTTGTGGTTCGTCGAGAAGAACCAGCGCTGGAAGAAGGGCGGCTTTTCGTCGGCGTGCCCAGCGTCGTGGGGGCCGTCGTGGTGATCGATGTCAGCGGCGTGAGCCATCGGACTGATATCCTAAAGCGTTCTTAGGCCGCCGGCGCGGCGGCGGGGGCCGCGGCCGGAGCGGAAGCGGGAGCGGCCGGAGCGGCGGCGGGCGTGGCGGCCGGAGCCGCGCCAGGCGCGGCCGGGGCGGCCTCGGCGGTCGCCGGGGCGGCGGGTGCCTCGGCGGGAGCCTTGGACTTCACCCACGCGTCGAACTCGGCCTGCGTGACGACCTTGATCTCGATCGGCATGAAGGCGTGGTCGATGCCGCAGAGCTCCGAGCACTGGCCGTAATAGGTGCCCACCTTCTCGGCCTTGAACCAGGTTTCGTTCAGGCGGCCCGGAATGGCGTCGGTCTTCAGGCCGAACGCCGGCAGGGCGAAGGCGTGGATCACGTCGGCGGCGGTGACCTGCACGCGCACCACCTGGTTGACCGGCACGACCAGCGCGTTGTCGGCGGCCAGGCGATAGACGCTGTGCGGCAGGCCCTTGGCCGCCACTTCTTCCTCGCTCAGCACCTTGGAGATGATCTCCGGCACCTTCTGGTCCGGATACTCGTAGCCCCAGTACCACTGATAGCCCGTGGCCTTCACAGTCATGTAGGGCTTGGGCATGTCGTTGTACTTGAACAACAGCCGGAACGAGAAGATGGCGATGATCATCAGGATCAGCACCGGCACGATCGTCCAGATGATCTCGATCGTGGTGTTGTGGCTGAACTTGGCCGGAACCGGGTTCGCCTTCTTGTTGTAGCGGATCGCGATCCAGACCAGCAGGCCCAGGACCAGCAGGGTGATCGCCGTGATGATCGGCATCAGAACCCAGTCGTGGAACCAGATGGCGTCGTGCTTGAGCACGGACGCCGCCGGCTGGAGGGCGATGCCCCCCGGCGTTGGCTGACCCAATAGATCGTCGGCGAAGGCATGCCCCGCGAGCGTCGTCATGACGGCGGCGGCTGCAAAGCCCAACCCTTTCCGTCCCATCCCCTGAACTTGTGCCTTCATTTCCCTCTCGGCCCGTTACGGCGGCGACCGGCTGTTACTCAGCCGTGTCTCCGCGCCGACATGCACAATACGACCGGTTACGCGGACTTATGCAATCGACTTGAAACGGTCGAAAGCACTCCCCCCACGGCGCCGGCCGGTCGCAGGCGTGCTTACGCGCTTCAATCCCTGTTGCCAAGCACCCGAAACCACACGTTGGGCAGGGGAATCACGTCAGTTGCGAAGCATTCTCAATAACTTCGCTGATTTCATCCACACGACCGACAGGCGAATCACGCCGATCCTCGAACATTGATAACTTGTAATAACAGCTACCTTGCATCACACACTACCTGGCCGTACAAGGTTCTCACCAACAGGAAACGAGAGCCGTGCCTGAAGCCATCGAAACCCAACTGAAGAAAGGCGTGCTGGCGCTGTGCGTTCTGGCCCTGCTGTCGAAGGCCGACAGCTACGCCTACGAGATCGCCAGCCAGCTGGCCAAGGACATCGACATGGGAGAGGGGACGATCTACCCGCTGATGCGGCGATTGCAGTCCGACGGCCTGGTCGAGACCTATCTGGTCGAGTCGACCAGCGGCCCGCCCCGCAAATATTACCGCCTCACCGCCGCCGGCCGCGACAGCTTCGCCGCCCAGAAGAGCGAATGGGAAGCCTTCGCCAAGGCCGTGAACGACATCCTGGGAGCCGCCGCATGACCCGCGCCGAATTCGTCACCCGCCTGAAACGCGGCCTGGCCGGTTTGCCGGCCACCACCATCGCCGACGCCGCGGCCGACTACGAGGCCCACTTCGACGACGCCATCGCCGCCGGCCGCACCGAGGCCGAGACGGCCGCGGCCCTGGGCGATCCCGACCGCCTGGCCCGCGAGCTGCGCGCCGAAGCGGGCTTGAAGCGCTGGGAAGAGACCAAGAACCCGTCGGCCGCCGCCGGCGCCGTGTTCGCGGTGCTGGGCCTGGGCGCCATCGACATCCTGATCCTGCTGCCCATCCTGATGGGCGTGATCGGGGCGCTGTTCGGCTTCTTCATGGCCGGGATCGGCATCTTCATCGCCGGCGGCTTCGTGTTCTCGGCCGGGCCGTTCATGGACCCGCCGGGCGGCCCCGCCTTCGCCATCCTCGGCGGCATCGGCCTGATGGCCGCGGCCACCGCGCTCAGCGCCGTCACCGGCCTGGTCACCGTGGGCCTGGTCAACCTGCTGGTCTGGTACGGCCGGCTCCACTACCGGCTGCTGAAGCCGGCCATCGAACCGCAAGCCTGAGGCCTGGCCATGATCCGCAACCTCACCATCATCGCCGTCGCCAGCTTCGTCCTGGCCGTGGCGTGCCTCGGAACCGCCTTCGCCATCGGCGGCCGCGACCTGGTCAAGCAGGGCGGCTGGAGCTTCCCGGCCAACATCCACATCGAGGACGACGACGGCCGCGTCACCATCCGCCGCAACGGCGACGTGACGATCGAGGACCACGGCCCCAACACCAGCCGCCAGATCGCCTGGACCGGCGGCGAGGCCCTGCGCATCGACCTGCCGGCCCGGGTGATCTTCACCCAGGGCGACAAGGCTGGGATCACCGTCGAGGGGCCAGAAGGCCTGGCCCGCCGCGTGGTGCTGACTAACGACCGCCTGCACTTCGACGGCGACGGCCAGGGCCGCGGCTTCCGCTTCGACCGCCACGGCCTGCAGACCTTGGCCGACCGCGACGACCTGGTCATCCGCATCACCGCCCCGGCCGTGCGCAAGTTCACCCTCAACGGCTCGGGCGACCTCGACATCCAGTCCTACGACCAGCCGGACCTGTCGCTGACCCTCAACGGCAGCGGCGAGGCCTACGCCTCGGGCAAGACCGGCAAGGTCGACCTGAAGATCGCCGGCTCGGGCGAGGCCGAACTGACCGCCCTGGTCGTCACCGACGCCAAGGTCGCGATCGCCGGCAGCGGCGAGGCCAAGCTTGGCCCCACGGGCGAGGCGGACGTCCACATCGCCGGCAGCGGCGACGTCACCCTCACCGAGCGTCCGGCCAGCCTGTCCAGGTCGATCGCCGGTTCGGGCGACATCAACGAGAGCTGGTGAGCGATCCGGGGGCGGAGGGAGATGACGCGGGGCCTGCAAGCGCCTACCTTACAGGAATGACCGCTCCCCTCTCCGCCCCTTCCCTGCTGGACGCCGCCGGCGTCGATCCGCAACGCGCCCGCGCCATCCTCGGCGAAGCCCTGGCCGGGGCCGACGACGGCGAACTCTTCCTTGAGCGGTCCGAGAGCGAGGCCTTCGTCTTCGACGACGGCCGCCTGAAGACCGCCTCCTACGACTCGGGCGAGGGCTTCGGCCTGCGCGTGGTGGCCGGCGAGACGGCCGGCTATGCCCACGCCTCGGAGATCTCCGAGGCCGCCATCGGCCGGGCCGCCTCTTCCGCCAGCCTGGCCAAGCGCGGCTATGCCGGCGTGTCGGCCGAAGGCCCGCGCTCGACCAACGAAAAGCTATACGGCGAGGACGATCCGGTCTCCTCGCCCGCCTTCTCCGACAAGGTGTCCCTGCTCCAGGAGATCGACGCCTTCGCCCGCCAGCGCGACCCGCGCGTGGTGCAGGTGCTGGCCAGCCTGGCCGGCGAGCGCCGCGTGGTCGAGATCCTGCGCGCCGACGGCAAGCTGATCCGCGACGTGCGCCCGCTGGTGCGCCTGAATGTCCAGGTCACCGTCGAGAAGGACGGCAAGCGCGAGGCCGGCTCGTCCGGCGCCGGCGGCCGCGCCGGCTTCTCGGCCTGGATCAGCCCCGATAAGTGGCAGGGCCAGGTCGACGAGGCCCTGCGCATGGCGCTGGTGAACCTCGACGCCGTCGCCTGCCCGGCCGGCGAGATGGACGTGGTGCTGGGCCCGGGCTGGAACGGCGTGCTGCTGCACGAGGCCGTCGGCCACGGCCTGGAAGGCGACTTCAACCGCAAGGGCATCAGCGCCTTCTCGGGCCGCATCGGCGAGCGGGTGGCCGCCAAGGGCGTCACCGTCTTCGACGACGGCTCGATCCCCGGCCGCCGCGGCTCGCTGACCATCGACGACGAGGGCACGCCGACCGAGCGCACCATCCTGATCGAGGACGGCATTCTCGTCGGCTACATGCACGACCGCATGTCGGCCCGGCTGATGGGCATGCAGGCCACCGGCAACGGCCGCCGCCAGTCCTACGCCCACATGCCGATGCCGCGCATGACCAACACCGGGATGCTGGCCGGCGACCACGATCCGGCCGAGATGATCGCCTCGATGAAGAAGGGCCTCTACTGCGCCAACTTCGGCGGCGGCCAGGTCGACATCACCAACGGCAAGTTCGTCTTCCAGTGCACCGAGGCCTATCTGGTCGAGGACGGCAAGATCACCGCCCCGGTCAAGGGCGCCACCCTGATCGGCGACGGCCCCTCGGCGCTCACCCGCGTGACCATGATCGGCAACGACTTCGACTTCGATCCCGGCATCGGCGTCTGCGGCAAGGCCGGCCAGGGCGTGCCCGTGGGCGTGGGCCAGCCCAGCTTGAAGATCACCGGCCTGACGGTGGGCGGGACGAATATCTGATCGTGATCCCTCTCCCCTTGCGGGAGAGGGTGGCCTCCCGAAGGGAGGTCTGGTGAGGGGTCGAAAACCCTTTCCGCCTCGACTTGCGGCCCGACCGGGCGCGGGGGTCAGGATCTGAGAGACCCCTCATCCGTCGGCTTCGCCGACACCTTCTCCCGCAAGGGGAGAAGGACGAAAACTGGACGCTTACGTCCATTGATGTCCATTATTTAATCCACATTTCAAGCTTGTAACTTTCCCTCCCGACAGCCAAAGGCCCAGTTTGCCAGCCACGCAACTGGCGGGGGCCAGGGGACGGAAAGACATGCAGTTCGGATCGCTTTTCGCGGCCCTGGCGGCCGCCACGCCCGAGGCCGCGGCCCAGGCCCCCGTCGTCGCCCCGGCGACGGAAGGGATCACCCGCTATCCCGCCGCCTTCTTCGCCGAGCGCCAGCCTCTGTCGGCCTACGACATGGTGGTGCGCGTGCCCGGCTTCACCTTCGACGGCGGCGACAGCGTGCGCGGCTTCGGCGGCGCGGCCGGCAACGTGCTGATCGGCGGCCAGCGCCCGGCCACCAAGAGCGAGTCCCTGGAAGACGCCCTGCGCCGCATCCAGGCCAGCCAGGTCGACCGCGTCGAGATCATCGTCGGCGGCGCCCCGGGCATCGACATGCAGGGCAAGAACGTCGTCGCCAACGTCATCCTGCGCGCCGACGCCAAGGGTTCGACCCTGCTGGCGGTGGCCAGCTCGTTCCAGCAGGACGGCCGCACCACCCCGGCCATGCGTTTCGAGGGCTCGCGCCAGTACGGCGTCAACGCCTTCGACTGGTCGATCCTGACCTTCCGCTATGTCGACGACGGCGCCGGCGAGGGCCCCAAGGTCGTGCGCCTGGCCAACGGGACGGTCAGCCCCTCGTGGCTGGACGAGACCGGCGGCGGCGACGGCCTGACCGCCAAGGCCAACCTCAAGCGCCCGCTGCTGGGCGGCCGGCTGTCAGTCAACACCGTCTATGAGCGCGAGGTCTACGACTGGAGCCTGGAGGACATTCCCCCGGCCGGCGGCGACCGCCTGAAGGTCATCGACGCCGACGACCGCGAGGAGGGCGAGATCGGCATGGGCTGGGAACGCCCCCTGACCGCCAAGTCGCGCGTCGAGCTGACCGGCCTGCTGCGCCGCAAGCATGTCGACTACGCCAGCACCTTCACCGAAGCCGGCGAGGCCGGTCGCTTCACCTCGGCCCGCGACAGTGGCGAAAGCATCGCCCGCGGCGTGCTGCGCCACACCATGAGCCCGACCCTGTCGTTCGAGGGCGGCGGTGAGATCGCGGTGAACTTCCTGGAGAGCCAGATCGGCTACCTGGTCAACGGCGCGCCCCAGGTGCTGCCGGCCGCCAACGTGCGGGTCGAGGAAAAGCGCGGCGAGGCCTTCGGCGTGGCCACCTGGCGCGCCCACTCGGCCCTGACCCTGGAAGGCGCCCTGCGGCTGGAGCGCTCGACCATCTCGCAGACCGGCGACACCAACCTCGAAAAGTCGTTCACCTATCCCAAGCCCCGCCTGTCGGTCACCTGGTCGCCCAGCGCCCACGACCAGCTGCGCGGCCGTGTCGAGCGCGAGGTCGGCCAGCTGGACTTCAGCGACTTCGTCTCCTCGACCACCTTCTCCACCGGCCGCGACACCGCCGGCGGCGCCGAGCTCGTGCCCGAGCGGACCTGGGTGTTCGAGGCGGCCTGGGAGCGCAAGTTCGGCAAGGACGGCGCCGTGGTGCTGACGGCCCGCCACAAGGAGATCAGCGACGTCGCCGACCGCATCCTGGTGGTCGACAAGGCCGGCAATCTCTACGACGCCCCCGGCAACATCGGCGACGCTGCGGGCGACGAGCTGGAGCTGTCGGTGAACCTGCCGCTGGAGCGGTTCGTGCCCGGCGGCCTGCTGCGCGGCAAGGGAACCTGGACCCGCTCGGAGGTCGTCGACCCGATCACCGGCCGCAAGCGCCGGATCAGCGACCAGGAGCCCTTCGAGGGCGAGCTGCGGTTCTCGCAGGACCTGCCCAAGCGCAAGCTGCAATGGGGCGTGGAGCTGTTCTCGGGCGAGACCGAGACCTCCTACGCCTTCAACGAGGTCAGCCGCTTCGAGATCGAGCCCTGGCTGCTGGCCTATGCCGAGGTCAAGCCGCGCCAGGGGCTGTCGCTGCGGGTCGAGGCCCAGAACCTCACCGGTCGCGGCCTCAATCGCCAGCGCGAGGTGTTCGAGGGACGCGTGCGCGCGCCGGGCGACTTCGCCTATCTCGACGACCGCCGCGTCGACTTCGACCCGTTCATCTATTTCCGCCTGCGCCAGACCTGGGGCTGAGCCGGACAAGCAGACAACAAGGCCGCCGCCCGCGCCTCTCGGTCCCCAACCCCAGCGGACAGAAGCGGCCACTGCGAAAGGACCCCGGCTCGCGCCGGGGTCCTTTTTTCTTTGTGCTCCGTCAGCCCTCGCCTGGCCCCACGCCCAGGGCGTCCATCGCCCGGGCCAGGTTCTCCAGCGTGTAGGGCTTCTGCACCACCAGCCGGCCGCGATGGTTCTGCGGCAGGTTGGCCTGCTCGCCATAGCCGGTGGCGAACAGGAAGGGCGTCTTCAGTTCGGCCAGCCGGTCGGCGATGGGATAGCTGTTGCGGTCGCCCAGGTTGATGTCCAGCACCGCCACGGTCGGGCGATGGGCCTCGATGCCGTCGAGCGCCCCCTGCACCGTCGCCGTCGTCGTCACGCTGCGCGCGCCCAGGCGGTTGGCGATATCCTCGGCGTCCAGGGCGATGATCAGGCTGTCCTCGACCAGCAGCACGTCCTGGCCCTCGAGAATCCTGGTCGGCGCGGGGTGGGCGTGTCCCGGCGCCGGTCGCGGATATTTAATCACCTGCGGACCCGCGCCCTGGCGCGGCTCCGACAAGTGCCGGGCGGGGATGTTGAACACCACGTGGAAGCCGCGCGGGTCGTAGTCGACCTTCACCTTGCCGCCGAGGTCGTAGGGCACCGAACGCTCGATGATCGTGGTGCCGAAGCCCTTGCGGGTGGGCGGCGTCACCGGCGGGCCGCCGGCTTCGCGCCACTCGACCGCCAGGTCGCCGCCCGCCTTGCGGTGCCAGCCTATGGTCACCCGCCCGCCCTCGGCCGACAGCGCGCCGTACTTGTTGGAGTTGGTGACCAGCTCGTGGAACACCAGCGCCAGGGTCGAATAGGCCTGGGGGTTCAGCGACACCGGCTCGCCCTGCACGGCGATGCGGTCGCGCTCGTCGACGAAGGCGGCCGCCTCGGCGTCGATCAGCGCCTGCAGCGGCGCGGGGCCCCAATGGTCGTCGGTGATCTGGTTGTGGGCGCGGGCCAGGGCGTGGATGCGGCCGTCGACGACCTTGACGAACTCGGCGATGTCGCCGCCGGCCGGCAGCGACTGCCGGATCAGCCCCCGGATCAGGCCGAGGATGTTGCGCACCCGGTGGTTCAGCTCGGCGATCAGCAGTTCCTGGCGGGCGCTGGCCTGCTGGCGCTCGGCCGAGGCCTCGTCGGCCAGGCGCAGCACCACCTCGATCAGGGTGGCGCGCAGGGTCTCGGCCACCCGGATCTCCGAGCCCGAGAACGGCTGGGACTTGCCCTCGACCAGTTCCTTCCACTCGGCGAAGCTGGCGCGCGGCGTCAGGCGCGGACCGTTGGGGCCGTACTCCACCGGCTTGTGCGGGTCGCCGGCCCATCGCACCGAATGGATCAGCTCCTTGCGGAACAACACCACGTAGTCGCGCGGCGAACGCGAGATCGGGATCGCCAGCAGGCCGGCCGCGTCGGAGGCGAAGCCGTGGGCGTCGTCGACCAGCGAGCCGATGTGGTCGGTGGCGAAGACCTTACCGGCGGCCGTGCCGTTCAGCGCCCGGACGATCCGGCGGAAGTCCGCCAGCGGCGGGACCGTGCCCGAGAAGGCGTGATTGCCGCCCAGCCACACGCCCACCCCGTCGGCCGGGATGGCGTTCGTGAGAATGTCGCCCAGCCAGTCGGGATCCTTCAGCAGGGTCTCGTCGGAGGCCACCGCGCCCAGCAGCTGGTCGGAGATGTCGCGCGCCCGGCGCTCGTATTCGACGGTTTCCTGCCGCTCGCGGCTCTCCAGCCGCATCGAGAACATCTGGGCGAACAGCTCGCTGACAGAGCGGCGCTCGAAGGTCGGACAGCGCGGCGAGTAGTGGTGGCAGGCGAACAGCCCCCAGAGCTTGCCCTCGACGATGATCGAGATCGACAGGGACGCCTGCACGCCCATGTTCTTCAGGTACTCGATGTGGATCGGCGAGACCGAGCGCAGCACCGACAGCGACAGGTCCAGCGGGCGGCCGTGCTGGTCCCGCTGGGGGACGATCGGCACGGGCGCGGCGTTGACGTCGGTGATCACCCGCAGGAGGTTGCGGCGATAGAGCTCGCGGGCCTGGACCGGAATGTCCGAGGCCGGATAGCGCAGGCCCATGAACGCGCCGATGCCCGAGCGCACGGCCTCGGCCACCACCTCGCCCGAGCCGTCGGCGGCGAAGCGGTAGACCATCACCCGGTCGAACTCGATGAGCGCCCGCACCTGGCGCGCGCCCTCGCGATAGAAGGCGGCGAAGTCGGTCGCCCCGTCCAGGCGGGCGATCATCGATCGCACCATGCCGGTGGCGTCGCCGTGCTCGCCCGAGGCCGGCTCGGCCTCGATGACGATCTGGCCGCCGGAGAAATGCAGGGCGACGTCGAAATTGGGGCGACCGGCCACCAGTTCCAGGTCGAAGATGCGCTCCACCGCGTCGGCCCCACGCAGCAGGGTCGAGCGGTTGCGCAGGTCGTGCACCGCCTTGGGCTGGAACAGCTCGAACAGCGGCTTGCCGAACAGTTCGTCCGGCTGGAAGCCGATGAAGTCGGCGATGTTGGCCGAGGCCCGCGCCACCAGCCAGTCGGCCGTCAGGGCGATCAGGAAGCCGATGGGCTGGATGGCCCCCAGGATGTGGATCGGCTCACGGTCGCAATTGGTGAGGTCGACGGGGGCGGTGTCGGTCGGCAAGGCAGGCTCCGAAACGGGAAAAGCGCCTCAAGGAGCTTGGCCGTATGCATGAAGCCACTTGAACGTGGACGACACGCCCCGGTTCCGCGTCCCTACTTGTCGACCACCTTGATGATGCGGTCCGACGACGGGCGGCCGGCCAAGCCCTTGCCGGCGGCGTAGGTGACGATCAGGGCGTCGTCCTTGATCGTCGCGCCGGGCTTGCGGCCCTCGGCCAGCAGCACGCGGCCGATGCGGCCCAGCAGGCTGCGGTCGCCGTTGCGGGCCATGCGCTCGAACGCCTCGGCGGTGACGTTGGCGCATTCGGCGACCAGCACCGAGGTCTCGGGCCGGGCGTCCTGCACGGTCTCGAAGCTGACCCGGTGGCGGGCGGCGCGGCTGGCGCGGTCGGCCGCCTGCAGCATGCGCTGGAACAGGGCGTTGGGCGTGATGAAGGCCGGCGGCTGGATGGTCGGGGCCCGGCCCATCAGCGCCGCGGCGGCGCCGGCCGGACGATCGGGCGTGAACAGGGTCATGCCGCCCAGCTTGGTGGCGCGCAGCACCGGCTCGCCCAGCTCGTTCTTGTAGATGACGTCGCCGCGCGGACCGGCGTGGGGCGACAGCACCCACACCTCGCTGCTGTTCTCGAACTTCAGAAGCGTGGTCGAGGTGGCGCGGTCGAGCACGAAGGCCCCGCCGCCGTCGGAGACGTAGCGGGCCACCGGCGGGGGCGGCGCCTTGCGCGCCTCGGCGGCGGCGCGGTCGCCGAACAGGGCGTCGCGCAGGTTATGCTTGGACTGGGCCGCGGCGGGCGTGGCGATGGTCAGGCCTGCCAGGGCGAGCATCAGCGTTGCCGCGCAGCCTCCCGGCCCCATCCTTTCCACCGTCGGTCGTATCATGCGAACGGTGATGGTCCCCGAGTGGGGCGAATCTTGGACGTGGAGGCGGCGCTTCCTGGCAAGCGTCGCCGTGCGACTTTTCTGCAACGCTTCCCTTGGCGCGCGGCCCCCGCCACTCGCTCCCCATAGAGCCTGCCCGCTTCGGTCGCCCGCAACGGACAAGCAGGCTCGTCCCAAACAGGAAGAGCGCGGCGATCCGCCACGTGCTCCCGGTTGGCGCGATTGACGCCAACCGGGACCGTCAGGTCAAGACAGAAGGTTCTAGGCCAGCCTCAGGCGAGGTACTGGCCGCCGTTCAGCGACAGGGTGGCGCCGGTGACGAAGCCCGCCCGTTCGCCGGCCAGGAACGAGACCATGTCGGCGATCTCCTCACCCTTGCCCAGGCGGCCGACGGGGATGCCGCCGATGATGCCGGCCAGCACCGTTTCCGGCACCGCGGCCACCATCTCGGTGTCGATGTAGCCCGGGCAGATCACGTTGACGGTGACGCCCTTCTTGGCGTTCTCCAGGGCCAGCGCCTTGGTGAAGCCGATCAGGCCGGCCTTGGCCGCCGAATAGTTGGTCTGGCCGACCTGGCCCTTCTGGCCGTTGATCGAACTGATGTTGATGATCCGGCCCCAGCCGCGCTCGCGCATGCCCTCGATCACCGGACGGGTCATGTTGAAGGCCGAGTCCATGTTGACCCGGATCACTTCCGACCACTGATCGTAGGTCATCTTGTGCAGGAAGCCGTCGCGCGTGATGCCGGCGTTGTTGACCAGCACGTCGATCGGACCCAGCTCGGCCGTCACCTTGGCCACCGCGGCCTGGCAGTCGTCGAACGAGCCGACATTGCCCTTCACCACCGTCACGCCAAGCTCCTTGGCGCAGGCCTCGGCGGCCGCCTCGTTGCCGGAATAGCCGGCCGCGACCTTGAGGCCGTCGGCCACCAGCCGCTCACAGATCGCCCGACCGATACCGCGCGTGCCGCCGGTCACGAACGCAACTCTAGCCATCCAGTAGTCTCCCGCTGCCGTTACGTCATGGTTGCACGTGGTCGCGTCCGGAGCGCAAGCCCCGGACGCAGTTTGTCACGAAGACTTCTTCCGAGGTCAGACGGCCTCGACGCAGAGGGCCACGCCCATGCCGCCGCCGACGCACAGCGTCGCCAGGCCCTTCTTGCCGCCCGAGCGCTTCAGCTCGTGCACCAGGGTGGTCAGGATCCGCGCGCCCGAAGCGCCGATCGGGTGGCCGATGGCGATCGCGCCGCCGTTGACATTGACCTTGGCCGGGTCGAGGCCCAGCTCGCGCACCACCGAGATCGACTGGGCGGCGAAGGCCTCGTTGCTCTCGATCAGGTCGAGGTCCGAAACGCTCCAGCCGGCCTTTTCCAGCGCCTTCTTGGTGGCCGGGATCGGGCCGGTGCCCATGATTTCCGGCTCGACGCCGGCATTTGCCCACGAGACGATGCGGGCCAGCGGCTTGAGGCCGCGCTTGTCGGCCTCCTCGGCGCTCATCAGCACCAGGGCGGCGGCGCCGTCATTGAGGCCCGAGGCGTTGGCGGCGGTCACCGAACCGTCCTTGGCGAAGGCCGGCTTCAGGCCCGAGATGCTTTCCAGCGTCACGCCGTGACGGATGTATTCGTCCTGGTCGACGATGGTGTCGCCCTTGCGGCCCTTGATGGTCACCCCGACGATCTCGTCGGCGAACTTGCCGGCCTTCTGGGCGGCCTCGGCCTTGTTCTGGCTGGCGACGGCGAACTTGTCCTGGTCCTCGCGGGTGATCTGCCAGCGGTTGGCGATGTTCTCGGCCGTCTGGCCCATGTGATAGCCGTGGAAGGCGTCCCACAGGCCGTCCTTGATCATGGTGTCGACGAAGCCCAGGTCGCCCATCTTCTGGCCGGTGCGCAGGGCCTGGGCGTGCGGGGCCTGGCTCATGCTCTCCTGGCCGCCGACCACCACGATGCTGGCGTCGCCCGACAGGATCTGCTGGGCGCCCAGGGCCACCGCGCGCAAGCCCGAGCCGCACAGCTGGTTCAGGCTCCAGGCCGGGCTCTCGACCGGAATGCCGGCCTTGACCGAGGCCTGGCGGGCCGGGCCCTGGCCTGCGCCCGCCTGCAGCACCTGGCCCAGGATCACCTCGTCGACGTCGGCCGGCGTGATCCCGGCCCGCTCCACCGCGGCGGCGATCGCGGTCTTGCCCAGCTCCGCGGCCGGCAGGCTCGAAAGCGCGCCGAGGAAGGAACCCACCGGCGTGCGGGCGGCGGAGACGATGACGATGTCGGTCATTGGCTTTGATTTTCCCGTGACTGTTCCGTGACGCCTTCGCAGGTGCGGCGCCCACACTTTTGCAGTGCAACAGCACCATGCCCAAACGAACGGCGTTCGTCACGAATACATTTTCATGTCATCATCTGGCGTCCAAGTCCTCGCGGGACTGGCGCCCTGGCTTTGCATTAGCGATAGTGCGATGCGAAAAGGCGGGCGACACCGCTGTCCCAGGGAACGAAATGTCCGAGAACCCCGAAAAAGGCGAAGCCGCCGGTACTGAAAAAGGTTCGGGTCAGCGCGTCGTCATCAAGAAGTACGCCAACCGCCGGCTCTACAACACCGCGTCCAGTTCCTACGTCACCCTCGAGCACCTGTCGGACATGGTGAAGGAGGGCGTCGACTTCGTGGTCTATGACGCCAAGACCAACGACGACATCACCCGCTCGGTCCTGACCCAGATCATCTTCGAAGAGGAAAACCGCGGCGGCGGTCAGAACCTGCTGCCCATCCAGTTCCTTCGCCAGCTGATCGGCTTCTACGGCAACTCGATGCAGGCCTTCCTGCCCAGCTACCTGGAGATGTCGCTGGAAAGCTTCTCCAAGCAGCAGGAGCGCATGCGCCAGCAGTTCACCGGCGCCCCGGGCCTGGCCGGCAAGGCCGCCGCGCCGGGCATGGCCATCTACGAAGAACAGATCCGCCAGAACATGGCGCTGTTCGACCGGGCCATGAAGATGTTCTCGCCCTTCGCCTACAACCGCCCGGAAGACGCCGCCGAGGCGCCCGCCGCGCCGCCGCCGCCCGCGCCGGCTCCGTCCGCCCCCAGCGAGGACAGCCTGGCCGACCTCAAGCGCCAGCTCGAGGCCATGCAGGAACAGATCGCCAAGCTGGCGACCAAGTCCTAATTTCCATCAACCATGACGGCGCATTCGTTCTTAACGGAGGCGCCGCTAGCGTGCCGACCATGACCGGTCCGATCGACCCCATCCGACGCGCGGCGAACGCGCGCCGGGCGCTGGCCGCGCCCAAGGACTCCGACCGCCATGAGACGGACGGCGAAGAGGTCGTGTTCGTCCGCGACGAGGAAGAGGCCCCGGTCGATCCGCCGCCGCAACCGCGCCCGCGCGGCCCGTTCGCCGCCTTCGCCGCCCAGATCATGGGCCAGCCCGGCCAGAAGCGCGGCCTGCGTGGTGGGCAGGAAGTGCTCGACGCGGCGCGTTCGACCTATCTCGGCACGGAATATTCCGGCCCGGCCGACCGCCGTCCCAAGGCGGGCCTGATCAAGAAGACCGAGATCTAGCCGCCAGATCTGACCGCAAGGTCGGCGACCTGGGCCTCCAGCGCCGCCACCCTGGCCTCCAGTCGTGCGATCCGCGCGGCGGCGGGATCGACCGGCGCCGCATGCGCGCCCACGCCGGCCCGCCGTGCGGCTTCTTCCCGGGAAACCCCGACCATCTCGGCAAAAACCGCCAGTTCGGCCGGCCGGATCTCGCGCTGATCCTTGAAGACGAGCTCCAGATCGGCCGGGCTCAGGCCGGCCGCCGCGGCCAGGGCCAGGCGGTCCAGCCCCCGCTCTTCCAGCCGCGCGTCGTACCAGTCGTGATCGAAGAACAGCGCCATATGGGATTTCTAGCGCCCCGCGCCGACTTGGCGCCAGTCTTGCTAGGTCGAGTCCCGAGTCTTTTCGGAAAGCGTCACGACCTATGCTGTCCATCCTGATCCGAGCCTTCGACGTGGCCGTCGTCACCCTGATCTTCTCGGTCCTGACCTGACACCGTTTTCCTGACAACGCTTCCCTGCGACAAAAGCGCCGAGCGACATCCATTCGCTTGATCGCGGGGACTGCCGGGTCCAATTTAACCGTGTCGCGTCCACCCCCCACAACGCGACATGCGTACCGCCGGCCCGAGGTTGCCCCTAGTCCTCGGGCCGGTTCTACGTTCAGCTCCCAAAGACATCGCTAGATTTCGCGACCGCCGCGGCGACGAGGCGCGTGCGCTCGAAGGCTACGCCCGCCGCAAATTCTTCGCTCCCCTCGCCCCTGTGGCGAGGGTCCATGCCGGCGCCCCCTCAGACCTCGATCAAGTTCGAAGGGTCTGAGCAGGTGGAACGATGGATCCTGGGCACAAGGCCCAGGAAGGCGAATGAGATAGGGCCAGGGCGGCTCAGCCCTAAGCCCTAGGCCGCTTCCAGCAACATCATCGTGCCCTGGCCGCCGTCGGCGCAGATGCTGACGATCGCCTTCTCGCCCTTGCCGCGCGCGGCCAGCTCCTTGGTGGCCTGCGAAAGGATCCGCGCGCCGGTGGCCCCGAACGGATGGCCTAGCGCGAGACTCCCGCCGGTGGGGTTCATCCGCTCGCGCGGGAAGGCGCCCAGGTCGGCCGTGACGCCGGCCCGCTCGGCCAGGAACTTTTTGCTCTCCCAGGCGGCGATGTGCGACAGCACCTGGGCCGCGAAGGCCTCGTGGATCTCCCACAGGCCGATGTCGCCCAGCGTCAGGCCGTTGCGGGCCAGCATGCGCGGCACGCCGTAGGCCGGCGCCATCAGCAGGCCCTCGCTCCTCAGGTCGATGGCCGTGACCTCGTAGTCGAGGATCTTCACCCGCGGCGTCCGCTCGGGCAGCCGGGCCAGGCCCGCCTCCGACGCCACCCAGACGCTGGCCGCGCCATCGGTCAGGGGCGAGGAGTTGCCGGCCGTCAGCGTGCCCTGGCCGCTGGTCTTGTCGAAGGCCGGCTTCAGCTTGGCCAGCTTCTCCAGCGTGCTGTCCTTGCGCGGGATGGTGTCGCGCCGCGCCTCGCCGACAGGGATCACGAGGTCGTCGAAGAAGCCGTTCTCCCAGGCGCGCACGGCGTTCTGGTGGCTGGCAAAGGCGATGGCGTCCTGGTCGGCGCGGGCCAGGCCCCACTCCTTGGCGGTGATCTCGGTGTGCTCGCCCATGGAAAGGCCCGTGGTGCGGTTGGCCACCTTGGGGATGAACAGCCTGGCGTCAGCGGCCTTGAAGGCCGAAAGCACCGCAAGCCGCCCCTTCAGGTCACGGGCCTGCTGGAAGCGGCGGATCCAGTCCGACAGCCGCACCGACAGGCCGATCTGCACCCGGCTCATGGCCTCGACGCCGCCGACCAGGGCCAGGTCGCGGCCGCGCCCGTCGATCATGCCGGCCGCCTCGAGCACGCCGGTCATGCTGGTCGAGCAGGCCATGACGGTGGAAAAGGCCGGGATGGTCGGATCGGCCCCGGCGTCCAGCAGCACCTCGCGGGCGATGTTGCTCCAGGTCAGGTTGGGGATCACCGTGCCCCAGACCGCGAAGTCGGGCCGCGCGCCCTTCTCCAGCATGGCCTTCACCACGGGAACGGACAGGTCGATGGCGTCATGGGCGGCCAGCGCCCCGTCGACCTTGGCGAAGGGCGAGCGCAGGCCGGCGGCGAGCCAGAGATTGGAAGCGGTCATGGTGGAACGGCGTCCGTAAGAGGGTCTGTTACCGATAGATAGGAGGGCTGACACGCTCGCGCTTGTCGAAATCGGCCGCGCTCACGAATAGCGCTCTTCGACCCACGGATCGCCGCGGTTGTGATAGCCGCGCTCCTCCCAGAAGCCCGGCCTGTCGGCGGCGACGAACTCGATCCGCTTCAGCCACTTGGCGCTTTTCCAGAAGTAAAGGTGCGGGACGACCAGCCGCACCGGTCCGCCGTGCTCCGGCGCGATCGGCGCGCCCTCCCAGCCGTGGGCCAGCAGCGCGCCCTCGTGGGCGAAATCGTCGAGGGAAAGGTTGGTGGTGTAGCCGTCGTAGGAATGCAGCACGACGAACCGCGCCTCGTCCCTGGGCGCCACGGCCAGCAGCAGGTCGCGGGTCAGAACCCCGTCCCAGTGATTGTCGTAGCGCGACCAGGTGGTGACGCAGTGGATGTCGGAGACGGGCGTGCTCTGCGGCTGGGCCAGCAGGGCCTCGAAGGTCCAGGTCGCCGGCCGCGACACCAGGCCGTCGATGCGCAGCCGCCAGTCCTGGCGGGTCAGGTCGGGCTTGAGGCCGAGATCCAGCACTGGCCAATCGCGGGTCAGGTGCTGGCCCGGCGGCAGGCGCTCAGCCTCCGGGCGGCTCGTCTCGCCGGTCAGGAACTTGCCCGAGCGCGCCCAGGCTTCCTTGCTGCGGGTCAGCTTGCTGTCTTGCGGCGGCTGGTCGTCGTCCATCGGGGCCTCCTGACGCGGGAGGCTAACGCGGGACGGCCGCTCGCGGCTTGAAGAAACGCCCCAAGACCTTTCGTCTCAGCGCATCTCGCCGAAATCGACGTCGCGGCGGGCGGCGACGATGGTGACGATGAAGCCGGCCAGCACGTCCAGCAGCACCATCAGGGTGATCAGGAAGAACACCGAGGTCGCGAACGCCGGGAGCAGCAGCAGTTCCACCAGGCAGACGATGAACAGCACCATCGACAGCGAGTGGTTGATGATCGCCACCTTGCGGCTGGTCGTCGACTTCAAGAGCTCGACGAACAGCACCACCAGCGAGGCGCCCAGCAGCAGGTCGCCCCAGCTGACGATCCAGTCGACGCGCGAGGCCATGTGGATGCGGAACAACTGCTCGCTGAACCGATAGCTGGCGGCGTCCGACGAAAAGCCGCCGCCGACCGTCAGGGCCAGCAGGTTGTAGATCAGCACCGGCAGGGCCAGCAGCGGAAAGGCGGCGAACATTGCGGTGAATTCCCCCGAAGTCGGCTTTCAGGGTTAACCGGTTTTGCCAGGCGGGTGAAGCGGGGGCCGCCTGCCGGGCGAGCGGGACAGTCCGCCGCCTCCCGACCTCCCGTCATTCCCGCCCTCGTGGCGGGAATGACGGGAAGATGGAGGAAAGCTGGAGCGCTGCCCCCTAAGCCTCGTCGACGCCCTGCGGGTTGCGGGCCCGCGACTGCAGCCACATCACGCCGAAGAGGTCGCTGACCGAGGCCTTCAGGCGGCCGAAGTTGGTGTATTTCGACACGCCGGTCTCGCGGTGACGGTGGTTCACCGGCTGGAAGGCGATCTCGTAGCCCTCGCGCAGCATCAGCGCCGGGATGTAGCGGTGGATGTGATCGAAGTAGGGCAGTCGCAGGAACGCCTCGCGGCGGAAGGCCTTCAGGCCGCAGCCGGTGTCGTTGGCGGTGTCCTTCAGCAGGCGCTTGCGCACGCCGTTGCCGAACTTGCTGGCGAAGCGCTTGGCGTTGCTGTCCTGGCGCTTGACCCGCTCGCCGCCGACCAGGGCCAGCTCGGACGGGGCCGCCCGCAGCGCCTTGGCAAGGCGTGGGGCGTCGGCCGGGTCGTTCTGGCCGTCGCCATCCATGGTCACCACGATCGGGGCGCGGGCGGCCAGGATGCCGCTGCGGATCGAGCGGCTCTGGCCCGAATTCTTGCGATGGCCCAGCACGCGCAGCTGCGGGATCTCGGCCTTGAGGGCCGTCAGCAGGGCCTTGGTGTCGTCGCGGCTGGCGTCGTCCACGAAGATCATCTCGTAGGACTCGCCGGCGAAGGCGGCGGCGATCTCGCGCGCCAGGGCCGGCGCGGCCCCGCCCTCGTCGAACACGGGCACGACGACGGAGAAATCAGGGGTCGCGGCGGAATTATCGGATGTCATGGCCGCTTTTACCGCAAATCTCGCGCCATGAAAGGATCGTGCTATTCCAGCACGCATGAGCGCGAACACCAGCCCCGCCCCCAGCCAAAGCCCGACTCTAGAATCTCGCCTCGACGCCTGGTCGCGCGGCTGGCGCGCGCCCGTCTTCGCCGCCCTCGTGGCGCTGATCGCCGGCCTGCCGGGCCTATTCGCCATGCCGCCGCTCGACCGCGACGAGTCCCGCTTCGCCCAGGCCACGGCCCAGATGCTGGAGACGGGCGACTATGTGAACATCAAGCTTCAGGACCAGCCGCGCAACAAGAAGCCGGTGGGCATCCACTGGCTGCAGGCCGTGGCGGTCGAGGCCGTCTCGGCGCCGGAAGACCGGGGCATCTGGGCCTACCGCATCCCCTCGCTGCTGGGCGCCATGCTGGCCGCCGCCGCCTGCGCCTGGGGCGCCGCCGCCTTCTTCGGTCCGCGTGAAAGCCTGCTGTCGGGCGCGATCCTGGGCGCGACCTTCCTGCTTTCGACCGAGGCCTTCATCGCCAAGACCGACGCGGCGCTGTGCGGCTTCACCACCCTGGCCATGGCCGGCCTTGCGCGGATCTACGCGGCGGGCCTGGCGGGCGAGAAGGCCGGCAAGGGGCCCAAGCTCGCCTTCTGGATCGGCATGGCGATGGCCGCCCTGATCAAGGGCCCGGTCGGCCTGCTGGTCGCCATCCTCGCCGTCCTGGCTCTGTGGGCCTGGGACCGGAAGATCGGCTGGCTCAAGCAGCTGGGCTGGAGCTGGGGCCTGATCCTGTTCGCCGCCATCGTCCTGCCCTGGGCGACCATGATCACCATCGCCACCGACGGCGCCTTCTGGGGCGCGGCGGTGGGCGGGGACCTGGCCCCCAAGCTGGCCGGCGGCCACGAGAGCCACAGCGGCCCGTTCGGCTACTATGCCCTGCTCTCGCCGCTGCTGCTGTTCCCGGTGACCCTGCTGCTGCCCGCCGCCCTCGTTCTGGCCTGGACCGGCCGCAAGGAGCCGGGCGTGCGCTTCGCCCTGTGCTGGCTGATCCCGACCTGGCTGATGTTCGAGATCCTGCCGACCAAGCTCGCCCACTACACCCTGCCCTCGTTCGGGGCCCTGGCCATGCTGATGGCCGCCGCCCTGCGCGCGCCCCTGGGCCTTGTCCCGCGCATCATCGGCACGGCCTTGCTGGCCCTGGCGGGCGTCGCCTTCGCCACCGTCTGCATCATCGCCTGGAAGACCTACGCCGCGCCCCAGGCCCTGCCGCTGGCCATCCTGCCGGCCCTGCTGTTCGTGGCCGCCGCCATCGCCGGCGGCTGGCTGATCCTGCGCAGGCAGGCGGCAAAGGCCCTGGTCACCGCTGGCGTGCTGGGCATCCTGGCCCACGGAACCATGGCCGGCCTGCTGGCCCCGCGCCTAGACTCGCTGTGGCTGTCCAAGCGCCTGGCCCGTGCGCTCGAGGCCACTGATCTCGCCCCCCGGGCCGGCGCTCCCGGCCCGGTGGCTGTGACCGGCTATTCCGAACCCAGCATGGTCTTCCAGCTGGGCACCACCACGCAACTGACCGACGCAGAGGGCGCGGCCGACGCCGTGGATGAAGGCCGTCCCGCGGTGGTCGAGGGCCGCGAGGACGAGAAGTTCCGCGCCGCCCTGGCCGCGCTCGGCCACGCCCCCCGCCAGGCCGGCGAGATCAGGGGCCTGAACTATTCCGACGGCGACGACGAGGTGCTGCGCATCTATCGCGGCGAGCCCCGCCGCCACGAGGCCGTCGAAGCGACCGACCAACCCGACGCCGTCACCGGCGCCGAGGTCACCGCTCCCGTCGCCGAGGAGGCCCCGCGATGAGCCGCTTCATCGAGATCGTCGAGGTCGGTCCGCGCGACGGCCTGCAGAACGAAAAGTCCATCCTGACGGTCGAGGAAAAGCTCGACCTGATCCGACGCCTTGAGGCCGCCGGCGCCCGCCGCACCGAGGTGGTGTCGTTCGTCAATCCCAGCCGCGTGCCGCAGATGGCCGGGGCCGAAGAGATCATGGACGCCTTGGGCGGCCCGGACCCTGCGCGCTCGCGCATCGGCCTGGTGCTCAACATGCGCGGCTGGGAACGCTGCGTGTCGACCGGCTGCGACGAGGCCAATGTCGTGGTCTGCGCCTCGGACGGCTTTGGCGTGAAGAACCAGGGCGCGACGGTCAACCAGCAGCTCGACACCCTGGCCGCCATCGTCGAGCGCCAGGCGATCGACGGCGGCCCGCCGATCACCGCCACCATCTCGGTGGCTTTCGGCTGCCCGTTCGACGGCGAGGTGTCGCAAGACCAGGTCGTGGCCATCGCCCGCGAGGCGGCCGCCATGAACGTGCCCGAGATCGCCATCGCCGACACCATCGGGGTCGCGGACCCCTGGACCGTCGCCAAGCGCATCGAGGCCGTCCGCGCCGCAGCCCCCGACGCGCGCCTGCGCATGCACTTCCACGACACCCGCAACACGGGCCTGGCCAACGCCTTCGCCAGCGTCGAGGCGGGGGTAGACGTGCTCGACGCCTCGGTCGGCGGCCTGGGCGGCTGCCCCTTCGCCCCGGCGGCCACCGGCAACATCGGGACGGAAGATCTGGTCTACATGCTGGAGCGCGCGGGTTTCGAGACGGGCTACGACCTGGATGCGCTGATCGCCATCGGCCGCGACATCAGCCAACGCCTGGGCAAGGCCCCGGCGTCCTCGCTGGCGCGGGCGGGCGGGTTTCCCTCCAAGTAAACCTCTCCCGTGGGAAGAGGGTAAGAACTACGCCGCGAACCGGCCCAGGTCCTGCTTGCTCTCGACCAGGTCCAGCACGTCGCCCATGCGGAAACCGGGGTCGGCCGGGTAGAGGGCGTCGTAGATCGAGCGGGCGAAGGCGAGGTCGGCCGGGGTCTTCACGCGCCAGTCCAGCGCGCTCCAGTCGCGCACGGCCCGCAGGTGGGCGTGGCGGAAGCGGTTCGGCTGGCTCCGGATGGCGGCGGTGGGCGAGATGCGGGCCAGCGGGTCGCGCTCCTCGGCGGCGGCGGTGCGCAGGGCCTGGGCCGAGATCACCTCGACCTCCAGGCCGGCCGGATAGGTGCGGTAGACGCGGTTGGAGGCGTAGTCGGCGCCGGTGCTGAGCGCCAGGCGGACGGTCTGGTCGATCAGGCCCGGGTCGACGAACGGCGCGTCGCCCTTCAGGCGCACAATGTGGCTGACCGGGCCGGCGGCCTCGGCGCAGCGGGCGATGCGGTCGAGGATGTCGGCGCCCGCGCCGCGATGGACGGTGACGCCGCGCGAGACCAGGAACCCGGCCAGCGCGTCGTCGGCCGGCTGGTCGCTGGTGGCGACGATGATCTTGTTCAGGGTGCGGGCCTGCCGGATGCGCTCCAGCTGGCGCAGGATCATCGGCTGTCCCTGGAGGGTGGCCATCGCCTTGCCGGGCAGACGACTGGAGCCCATGCGGGCCTGCAGGACGGCGAGGATCATGGCGTTGCCTCCCTTCGAGGCGTTCATCAGGTTCTTTTCTGAACCTTGAGCTTCGAGTCGGGTCCGCCCGCTAGGCGACCCAACGTCGCGGGTCGAGGGCCACCGGGTCGTCGATGGCCATCTCGTCCCAGTCGAGATCCGGCGGCGGGCTGGAAGCAGCCGCCACGACGGCGGAAAGCTCGGCGGCCGAGGTCACGCCGACGATCACGGCCGAGGCCTCCGGACGCGACAGGGCGAAGCCGAGCGCGGCCTGCAGCGGGTCGGACCGGCCCTCGGCGATCATGCGGCGCACGCGCGACAGGCGGCCCGAGGCGCCCTTCAGCTGGGCCGGCACGCGGTCGGGCGGCAGGAACAGAAGGCCGTTGAGGAAGATCGAGCGCAACTGCACCTCGACGCCCATGCCGGCGATGCGCTGCAGCGAGCCGTCGGCCAGCAGGCGCTGGTCGAGCAGGCTGGCGGGCGCCTGGATGATGTCGGGCTTGAAGCGGCGGGCCACGCCGACCGGATCGTCGGTGGCGTGGGCCGAGATGCCGATGTTGCGGAACAGGCCCTGCTCGCGCAGGCGGTGCAGGCGGTCCCACATGGCCGGGCCATGGGCGCCGAACAGTTCCGACGGCGATTGAACGACGATGGTGTCGGCGCGCTCCAGGCCCAGGCGACGCAGCGAGGCGCGTGCCTCGGCCTCGACGAAGTCGGGCCCGCGGTCGGCGCGGGCGGCGGCCAGGGTCACCCGGCACGAGACCGGACGCGGGATCAGGTCGCCCAGCACGGACTCCGAGCGGCCATAGACGCCCGAGACGTCCAGCACCGACAGGCGGGCGCGGGCGGCGATGTTCAGGATGTCACGCGCCTCGATCTCGGGGGAGCGCGAACGCGGCGACGCGTTCATGCCGTCCAGTCCGAACTGGGCGGCGGCAAGACCGAGCTTGGAGACGGTGAGCGACATGAACTTCCGCGTCGGATGAAGCACCAATGTCGAGGAGCCTACGCGCCAAGGTTTGAAGAAGGCGTTTCTGGAACCTTGCCGAGGGGTTAAGATCAGCCCGATGGACCTTACCGATCCCGCCGCCCTTTCCGGCCCCGAATGGCCGATGCACGGCCTGGCCGACGACATGCGACCGGCCCTCGAACAAGCGCTCGCGCAAGGCCCCGCGGCCTTGGCCACGATCGTCGCCCTGGAGGGCGGCGGCCCGCGCCCGGTCGGCACGCAGATGGTGTTCGCGCAAGGCTTTGTCGCCGGCTTCCTGTCGGGCGGCTGCATCGAGGGCGACGTTGAACTGCATGCCCGGGCGGTGCTCGAGACGGGTCTTCCCAAGCGTCTCGTCTATGGCGAAGGCAGCCCCTGGCCCGACATCCGCCTGCTGTGCGGCGCCCGCATCGAGATCCTGGTCGAACGCCTTAACGTCGACGATGGCGCGTTGCGCGACCTTTTGACTCACGCCCGAAAAAGGCGCCCGGCGCTGTGGTTCACCGACGGTGTCCGACGGGTCTGCGCGCCTGTGGGCGCGACGCCTGTCCCATGGCCCGACGTGTTCGTGCGCCGCTTCGATCCGGTCCCGCGCCTTGTGGTGATGGGCGGCGACCCGACCGCCCTGGCCCTGGCCAGCCTCGGTGTGCAGGCCGGGTTCGAGACCACCCTGGCGCGCCCCAAGGGCCCGATGACCGCCCCGCCCCTGCCGGGCGTGCGCTACAGCCGCGAGGCGCCGGCAATCGCCCTGGCCGCCGCCGGCCTCGACGCCTGGACCGCCGTGGCGGTGTGCAGTCACGACATGGCGCTGGACCACGAGGCCCTGCTGGCCGCCCTGCCCTCGCCGGCGCCTTACGTCGGCCTGCTGGGCGCCCGCCGACGCCTGTCGGAACGGCTCGCGGCGCTGAAGGCCGACGGCCTGACCGAGCGGGACCTCGCCAAGCTGCGCGCGCCCATCGGCCTTGATCTCGGCGGCAAGGCGCCGTTCGAGGTGGCCGTGGCCGTGATCGGCGAGATCATCGCGACGCGCAACGGGCAGCCGGCGCTGGAGAGGCGGGCGGAAGTCGCGCTCTAGCCGCGCCCTCTTATCGCCCCCTCTTTGCTTTCCTGGGCCTTGTGCCCAGGACCCATGGATCAGCCTCCTCAGACCTATCAAGCTTGATCCAGGTCTGAGCAGCCGCAGGCATGGGCCCTCGCCACAAGGGCGAGGGAAGCAGAATAGATAGAGCGACTAATGGGGCCTACGCCGTCCAGTCCCCCGACTTGCCGCCCGTCTTCTCCAAGAGCCGCACGGCCTCGATGACCATGCCCTTCTCGGCGGCTTTCAGCATGTCGTAGATCGTCAGGCAGGCCACCGAGACGGCGGTCAGGGCCTCCATCTCGACGCCGGTCGGGCCGGTGGTCTTGACCCGCGCGGTGACCGACAGCCCGCCCTCGCGGGGATCGACCTCGACCACCACCTTAGACAGGGCCAGCGGGTGGCACAGCGGGATCAGGTCCGAGGTTTTCTTCGCCGCCATCACCCCGGCCAGCTCGGCCACGGCGCGCACGTCGCCCTTGCGGCCGGTTCCAGAGACGGCCAGCGCCAGGGTCTCGGGAGCCATCCGCACGAAGCCGGTCGCCACAGCCTCGCGCGCCGTGGCGGGCTTGTCGGAGACGTCGACCATGCGGGCGCGGCCCTGGTCGTCGATGTGGGTCAGCCTGCTCACGTTTCGAGAAGCCCTATCGCTCAAGAAGTCGAGGCATCAGCTCGACCATGTTGCAGGGCTTGTGGCGGCTGTCGAGCTGAGCGGCGATGACCTTGTCCCAGCCGTCCTTCACCGCGCCGTTCGAACCCGGCAGGCAGAACACGAACACCCCGTCGATGATCCCGGCCGTGGCCCGCGACTGCAGGGTCGAGAGGCCCACCGTGGCGTAGGAGACGAGGTGGAACACCACCGCAAAGCCGTCGATCACCTTGTGGAACAGCGGCTGCAGCGCCTCGACAGTGACGTCGCGGCCCGTCAGGCCGGTGCCGCCGGTGCTGACCACCGCATCGACCTGCCCGCTGTCGATCCAGCCGCGCACGGTGGCGCGGATCTTCTCGATGTCGTCGCGCACCACCGCCCGGCCGGCGAACTCATGGCCGGCGTCCTTGACCCGTTCGATCAGGATCTGGCCGGAGGTGTCGGTGGCCTCGTCGCGGGTGTCGGAGACGGTCAGGATCGCCACCCGCACCGGCTTGAACGGAAGCTCCGGCTTGATCCCGCCGCCCGGGGTGAGGCCTGCCGACATCCGTCTCTCCTAAACATCCCAACGCTGGGCGTCGGTCCTATCTTGAGCCGTCGGCTCGATCCAGCGGGCGCCGTCCGGTCCGTGCTCCTTCTTCCAGAACGGCGCCCGGCTCTTGAGCCAGTCCATCAGGAAGTCGCACGCCTCGAAGGCGGCCCGGCGATGTTTCGAGGCCGTGGCGACGAACACCACCGCCTGCCCCGGCGCGATCTTTCCGACGCGATGGACGATCCGCCAGTCCTGCAACTCGAACCGCTCGGCGGCCTCGACCGCGAAGGCCTCGATCGCGCTTTCGGTGAAGCCGGGATAGGCCTCGAGCTCCAGGATGCTGGCCTGCCCGCTCTCGGCGCGGGCCAGGCCGACGAAGCTGGCCACCGCCCCGGTCTCGTCGCGACCGGCGCAGAACTGCGCCAGCAGCGCGCCGGGCTCGAACGGCGCCTCGGTCAGGGTGATCATCCGCCGCTCATCGGCGGCAGGAAGGCGACCTCGACGCCAGCCGCCAGCACGGCCTCGCCCCGGACCAGCGCCTTGTCGACGGCCACCTGCACGCCGGGGCCTTCCAGGGCCTGCGCGAGGGCGGCGTCTTCATTGGCGATCGACGCGCGCAGGGCCGCAAGACTCCCCGCCTCGACCTCGCGCTCGCGCCAGCCGGCCTGGTCGGCCAGGCGTCCGAACAACAGCACGCGGGCCATCGCCTAGCCTCCGGTCGTCGACATGTGGCGGGCCACCGCCGGACGCGGCGCATCGACCTGGAAGTCGTGGCCCTTGGGCTTGGATCCGATCGCCGCGTGGATCGCCGCCACCAGTTCGCCGTCGGTCGCCCCGCCGCGCAGCACGGCCCGAAGGTCGCTGGCGTCGTCGCGGCCGAGGCAGGTGTGAAGGGTGCCGGTGCAGGTCAGCCGCACGCGATTGCAGGCCTCACAGAAATTGTGGCTCAGCGGCGTGATGAACCCCAGCCGCCCGCCGGTCTCCTCGACCTTGGCGTAGCGGGCCGGGCCGCCGGTGGCGTAGGCCAGGTCCGTCAGCGTCCAATAGGATGACAGCTCGCGCCGCACGTCGCGCAGCGACAGGAACTGGTCGGTGCGATCCTCGTCGATCTCGCCCAGGGGCATGGTCTCGATCAGGGTCATGTCGCAGCCGCGCGCATGGGCCCACTGGATCAGGCCGGGCAGTTCGGCGGCGTTGTCGCGCTTCAGCGCCACGGCGTTGATCTTGACCTGGATGCCGGCCGCCAGGGCCGCGTCGATGCCGCCGATCACCTTGGCCACGTCGCCGCCGCGGGTCAGGCGACGGAAGAGGTCGGGCTTGAGGGTGTCGAGCGAGACGTTGATCCGCTTCACCCCCAGGGCCGCCAGGCGGTCGGCGTGCTGGGCCAGCTGGGTGCCGTTGGTGGTCAGGGTCAGCTCGTCCAGCGCGCCCGACTTCAGGTGACGGGAGAGGTTCTCGACCAGCTCCATGATCCCCTTGCGCACCAGCGGCTCGCCGCCGGTCAGGCGCAGCTTGCGCACGCCCAGGTCCACAAAGGTCGAGGCCAGGCGGTCCAGCTCCTCGAGCGTCAGCACCTGCGCCTTCGGCAGGAAGGTCATGTGCTCGGCCATGCAGTAGACGCATCGCAGGTCGCAGCGGTCGGTCACCGAAACGCGCAGATAGGTCACCGCCCGGCCAAAGCCGTCGATCAGTCGGGGGCTGTCGTCAGGGGACGTCATATCCTCCATAGGATAGGCTTCCGAAGGCGTCGCGGAAAGGGATCGCATGCGACTGGAGGCCATCGTCCTGGCGGCCGGCGCGGGAACGCGCTTTGGCGGCGGCAAGCTGCTCGCCGATTATCGCAGCCGCACGCTGCTGGACCACGCTCTGGACGCGGCCCTGGCGGCCCCGGTCGAACGGGTGACGGCGGTGATCCGCCCTGGCGACTCGGCCCTGGCAGAGCGGATCGCCGTCCGTACCGACCCGCGCCTGCGTCCCCTGCTCGCCCCCGACGCCGCCGAGGGCCTGGGCGCCTCGCTGCGCGCCGGGGCCCGCGCCCTCGATCCGGCCGGCGACGGGGTCTTCGTGTTCCTTGGCGACATGCCGGACGTCCCCCACGACCTGGCCGACGCCCTGGCGGCGCGACTGGTCGAAGGCGTCAGGATCGTCGCCCCGGTGCATGCCGGCCGGCGCGGCCATCCGGTGCTGTTCTCGCGCGCCTGCTTCGCGGACCTGGCGACGCTGGGCGGCGATCGCGGCGCCCAGGGGCTGATGGCCGCGGCGGGCGAGGCCCTGGCGCTGGTCGAGACCGATGCGGCCGGTGTGCTGTTCGATGTCGACCGACGCGAGGATCTGGCCGGCTAGGCGCCCTCGCCCTCGCCCTCGGCCCTTCGCTGCTCGCGCCAGTGACGCCAGACGGCGAAGGCCAGCACCGACAGTATGCCGTAGCTCCAGACCGCCAGGCTGACGGTGTAGGTGTTGATGGTCACCCGATGGTCGATGAAGGTCGCCAGGTGCGACGCCACCGCCAGCAGCTGGAAGGCCGACACCACGACAGTCCACAGGCGTCGCGACGACAGCGACACCCAGACGAACAGCGCCGCCACGACGCCGTCGATCACCATCACGCCCATATCGGTGAAACGCGGGCTGTTGCGAAACACGACCAGCGACACCAGCCAGCCGCCCAGCATGATCGCGCCGATGCGCCGCGCCGGCTTGTCGCCGAAGCGCAAGGCCGCGCCGCAGACGACGATCGCCACGCCCAGGGAAATCAAGGCTTGTATCAAGGAAGGACCCCCGTCTCGCGGGGGCCAAATTGCCCAAAGCCGGGTTCGGATCAAGCCTGATCCGAACCCGCTCTCACTTCGGTTCAGTGGTGGGTCAGCCGCCCCTCGCCGAGGATGCGGCGCACCTCGTCGATCACGACCAGGGCGCCTTCGGCGTCGTTGGCCTCTTCCATGGCGATCAGCCGGTGCATCAGCGCGGTCAGCACCCGCTTCTGGACGGGGCAGAGGTCGCGCAGGCAGCGGCCGAATTCGGCGGCTTCATCGATCGCCGGCTGAAGCGCGGCGAGAACGGCGGTCATGGATTGGCTCCGGAATTTAAGAGGGGCGCCGCGCGGACTACGCGGCGCGGCCGCCATCGAGGGCGCGCAGGCCGGCGGTGCGCGGCTGATCGCCGCCCTCGACCTTGCCCATGTCGCCGACGGCCAGGGCGCCGCAGCCGATCTGGGCGCGGACCTCGGCGAGATCGCCGTGCGCCTTCACGATCGTCCGACGGGCGGAAAGGATGTGTGTCAGGGTGTCGCCGAGGGTCTCGATCGCTTCCTGGCCGATCACGGCCGAAAGTTGGGCGTCGAGCCGCAGGGAGGGCAGCAGGCCCACCAACTCGGCGGTTTCGCGCAGGGCCGCGTCGATGGCGGCTTCGGCGCGCTTCAGTTTCTCGGCCCCAGCACGGGCCGCGTCGCTGCGTTTCATGCAAGACTCTCCCACTCGCGCGGGAGCCCCCCGCACGTTCAAGGCGATGGATTTTTGGAAAGCTGGTCGCCGGTCAGTGCGCCGGCGGAGTGCTCCAGCCCTCGCGGAACCGCTGGAGGGCGAAGAGGAATTCATGGGCGCCCATGGTCACCACGCTGAGCAGCACGCCGGCCGCCAGGGCTGAAACCAGGATCAGGCCCATCCATTGGGCGGGAGTCAGGTCATTGCGCCAACCTCCCCGCGTTCGGACCGGATCGGACTGTCGTCCGACAGGAACGCCGTCGCCGCGAGAACCCGCAGCAGCAGCTTCGACGGAGGATCGCCAGCCGCTTGCGCCTTGCCGCAGCGCCGAGACCGTTTCCGGCACCAGGCGCTCCCGCTCGGGAGTGCCCGCCATCAGGGTCAGGCCCTCTTCCAGCGATTTCCAGCTCGCGATGAAGAAGGCCGAACCGGGAGCGCCCGAAGGCCTCGTCTTGGGTGAGTTGTCGTTCATGGCCATGGCCGCTCCCGCTGTTGAAGTCAGGAGAGACCGGCTCGGGCTCGACGGCTAGGTCTGGCGATTGCCTACGGTAGTCATTACCGGGGTCCCAATTACCGGGGGCCTGCTCCCAGGCCACGAAGGCCAGGGCGGCGTCGCGACGCGGCATGCCGGCCAGGCGCCTACGGGCGCTGAGCACGTGCATCTCGACGGTCTTGGGCGACAGGCTGAGCAGGCGAGCGATTTCCTTCGAGCGCTGATGCTTGGCGATCAGGCGCAGGATCTCGCGCTCACGGGGCGTGAGTTTCTCGAAACCAAGGCTGTCGGCAGGCTCGACCATGGCGCTAAGATGGTCCTAGCACAGCCTCTCGTCCAGCGGTCCGACGTCAATTCCGGTCGCGCCAAGGTTAACACTCAGACAGACCGGACCAGCGGCAGCCGCGCCGTGGCCTGGCCCGACAGCGCCAGCAGGGCGTTGGCGACCGCCGGCGCGATCACCGGCGTGCCCGGCTCGCCCACCCCGCTGGGCGGCGCGGTGGACGGCACGATGTGGGTTTCCACCATCGGCGCCTCGCCGATCCGCAGCACGCGGTAGGTATCGAAATTGCTCTGGTCGACCGCCCCGTCGGTGAGGGTGATCTCGCCGTAGAGCGCCGCCGACAGGCCATAGCAGGTCCCGCCCTCCATCTGGGCGGCGATCTGGTCGGGCGAGACGGCCGTGCCGCAGTCGATGGCGGTGACCACGCGGCCGACCCTGGGCGCGCCATCCACCAGCTTGACCTCGGCGACCTGGGCGACGACCGAGCCGAAGCTCTCGTGCACCGCCACGCCGCGCGTCCAGCCGGCCGCGGCCGTCGGCCCGGCCTTCTCGACCGCCAGGTCCAGCGCCGCCAGGTGGCGGTTGGCGCCGGCCTTGGCGTAGAGCGCGCGGCGGTACTCGACCGGATCCTTGCCGGCCTTGCGGGCCAGCTGGTCGATGGTGTGCTCCATGGCGAAGGCGGTGTGGGTGGCCCCCACCGAACGCCACCACAGCACCGGCACGCCGACCTCCGGGAAGGCGACCTGGGCGTCGACGATCGGCGTGGCCTTGAGATAGGGCGAATCCATCGCTCCTTCGACGGCGGTCTGGTCGACGCCCTTCGCGGGCATCGGCGAGTCCTTCATGATCGACTGGCTGACGATGCGATGGCGCCAGGTCGCCGGCAGGCCGTCCTTGTCCAGGCTCACCCGCACGGCGTGCGCGACCAGCGGCCGATAGTGGCCGGCGCGCATGTCGTCCTCGCGGGTCCAGACCAGCTTCACCGGCTTGCCGCCCCCGACCTTTTTCGCGACGTGCACGCACTCGGCCACATAGTCGGAGGTGAAGGTCGCGCGCCGCCCGAACGAGCCGCCGGCGAACAGGGTCTCGACCTCGACCGAACCCGGCAGGGTCCCGACGATCTTGGCCGCGTTCAGCTGGTCCAGGGTCTGGCCCTGCGAGCCGTGCACCAGCCGCACGTGATTGCCGTCGACGATCGCCACGCAGTTCATCGGCTCCATGGTGGCGTGGGCGAGATACGGGAACTCGTAGACCGCCTCGAAGGCGTTCTTCCCATCATCGGGCCTTCCCGCCGCCTGGGCCACGTCGCCCTTGGACCCGAACGACTCCCATTTCTGGTCGGCCGGCCCCTTGCCGGTCGCCAGGTCGCGGAAGGCCGCGGCGATCTCGACGGAGCCACGTTTCTCGGCCTTGGCCTCGTCCCAGCGCACCGCCAGCGCCTCCCGGCCCAGGCGCGCGGCCCAGGTGGATCGCGCCACCACCGCCACGCCGGTCGGGATCTCGAACACGTCGACAACGCCGGCGACCTTCCTGGCCGCATCGGCGTCGAAGCTCTCGACCTTGGCCCCGAACTTCGGCGCATGGGCGACCATGGCCGTCAGCATCTCGGGCAGGTGGACGTCCTGAGTGTAGCGGGCCGTCCCGTCGCTTTTGCCTTGCGCGTCCTTGCGGCGCACCCGGTCCGTGCCGATCAGGGTGAAGGTCTTGGGATCCTTCAGAGGCGGGTTCTGCGGCGGCGTCACCTTGCCGGCGTCGGCCATCAGGTCGGCGAAGGCGGCGCTCTTGCCCGAGGCGTGGGTCAGCACCCCGTCCTTGACGGCGATCTCGCCGGCCGGGACGTTCCAGCGGTTGGCGGCGGCCTCGACGAACATCGCCCGCGCCCCGGCGCCGGCCTTGCGCAGCTGCTCCCAGCTGTTGGAGATCGCCGAACTGCCGCCGGTCAGCTGCGCACCCAGCGCGCCGTTGCCGTAGAGCTTGGCGTTGGCCGGCGACTGCTCGACGCGCACCTTGGTCCAGTCGGCGTCCAGCTCCTCGGCGACGATGGCCGCCAGGCCGGCGTGACTGCCCTGGCCGAACTCGATGTGCTTGGAGATCACCGTGACGAAGCCGTCGGGCTCGAAGCGGATGAACGGGCCGAACGCCCCGACCTCGACCTTGGAGCCGGCGCTCATCAGGTCGGCCGGCGAACAGCCCACAACCAGAGCGCCGCCGACCACCGCCGCGCCGACCATCAGCTCGCGGCGGCTGAAGCCTTCGGGTTTGACGGGCGCGTTCATCGCACCTCTCCGCGCTGGACGCGCGAGGTCGCCCCCGAGGCGGCCGAGATCGCTTCGTCGACGGCGGCTTCCACCTCCGCCTCCTTGGCGGCCGGCGGCGCGGCGACCACCGGGGCGGCGGCGCTGGTCGCGGCCTCCTTGATCGCCGCCCGGATCCGCTGATAGGCGCCGCAGCGACAGATGTTGCCGCCCATGGCCGCGTCGATGTCCTCGTCGCTGGGGCTCTTGGTCGCCGCCAGCAGGGCGGCGGCCGACATGATCTGGCCCGACTGGCAGTAGCCGCACTGGGGCACGTCCAGCCTGACCCAGGCCTGCTGCAGCGGATGGGCGCCGCCCAGGCCCTCGATGGTGGTGATCTTGGCGCCGGAGAGCGCGGCGATCGGCGTGACGCACGAGCGCACCGGGTCGCCGTTCACATGCACCGTGCAGGCCCCGCACTGGGCCAGGCCGCAACCGAACTTCGTGCCCGTCAGGCCCAGCTCGTCACGCAGCACCCACAGCAGCGGCGTGTCGGGCTCGGCCAGCACCGACACCGTCTTGCCGTTGACGTTCAAGCTCGCCGCCATGCGTCGTCTCCTGCCCTTCAAACCAGAGCTAACACCGTTCCTCGAAAGCTCCGCCAGTGAAATTTAACGCCGTCAGGATGGCCTCGGCTCCAGATCCTCGACGCCTGTTGCGCGAAAAGGCTCACGTTCGCGGCCGACGCGCCCTAGCCTTGGGACCAGACCCGCCCGGCCGCCGCCAAGAGGACCCCGCCTTGGACTCCTTCCCCGCCTATTTCCCCCTCGCCGGCCGCAAGGTGGTGATCGCCGGAACCGGCGAGGGCGCCGAGGCCAAGGCCCGGCTGTTCGACGGCTCGCCCGCCACGCTGGTGCGGCTGGACGGCCACGCCGCCTTCCTGCCCGGCTCCTACAGCGGCGCGGTGCTGGCCTTCGTCTCCAGCGCCGACGAGGTGTTCGCCCAGGCCGCCGCCCGCGCCGCCCGCGCCGCCGGCGTGCTGGTCAACGTCGTCGACAAGCCCGACATGTGCGACTTCAACACCCCCGCCGTCATCGACCGCGGCGAGGTGGTGGCGGCCGTCGGCACCGGCGGCGCGGCGCCCGTGCTGGCCACCATGCTGCGTTCCGACATCGAGGCCCAGGTGCCCGAAGGCGCCGGCCGCGTGGCCGCCCTGATGCGCAATTTCCAGAGCGAGGTGCGCGGCGCCCTGCCCACCCTGCATGAACGCCGGGCCTTCCTGCGCGAGGCGCTGTCGGGCGAGGCGGCCCAGGCGGCCATGACCGGCGACATGGAAAAGGCCGGCGCCCTGTTCCGCGAGGCCCTGGCCAAGAGCGTCAGGAAGGAAGGCAAGGTCCGCTTCGTGGCCGGCAAGGGCCCCGCCGACCTTTTGACCCTGCGCGCCGTGCGGGCCCTGTCGGCCGCCGACGTGCTGGTCATCGACGAAGCCGCCGATCCCGAAGTGGTCACCATGGCCCGCCGCGACGCCCACCGCCTGTCGCCGGCCGAGGCGACGCCGGAACAGCTGATCGAATTGGCCCGCAGCGGCCGCCAGGTCGTGCGGCTGGTGGCGGCGCCGGTCGAGGCGGCCGACATCCAGGCCCTGGCGGCTGCGGGAGTGGCGGTCGAGGTGCTGCTGGCGGCGCCGGCTTCCTGACCCCTCTCCCCCTGCGGGAGAGGGTGGCCCGCGAAGCGGGTCGGGTGAGGGGTCGAAAGCCCTCTCCGCCGCGACAATCGTTCGACCTGAAACGGCGGTTGGACCTTTTGAGAGACCCCTCATCCGGCGGCTTCGCCGCCACCTTCTCCCGCAAGGGGAGAAGGATCATCAGGCCGCATTGACTCCCCGCCCCCCCTCCGTATGTTCCGCGCCGTTCGAGTGACTGGCGTTGAAGGTGGGTGACCACCGGGGAGCTCGGAACGCATATGCCGCGCGCCTGGGCTCCTTTCTGATCGCAACCAGACCCGGAGTCCCGCCGTGCCCGCCGCCCCCGACTATCCGTCCGCCCCCGATCTCGTCGCGCCCAAGCGCGCCCTGCTGTCGGTCTCCGACAAGACCGGCCTGGTCGAGGCGGCCAAGGTCCTGCACGAGGCGGGCGTCGAGCTGGTCTCGACCGGCGGCACCAAGGCGGCCATCGCCGCGGCCGGCCTGCCGGTGAAGGACGTGTCGGACCTGACCGGCTTCCCCGAGATGATGGACGGCCGGGTCAAGACCCTGCACCCCATCGTCCACGGCGGGCTCCTCGGCGTTCGGGATGCGCCCGAACATGCGAAAGCCATGGCCGACCACGGCATCGGCGGCATCGATATCCTCTATGTGAACCTCTATCCGTTCGAGGCCACCGTCGCGAAGGGCGGCTCGTACGAGGAGTGCGTCGAGAACATCGACATCGGCGGCCCGGCCATGATCCGCTCGGCGGCCAAGAACCACGGCTACGTGTCGGTCTGCACCGACCCGGCCGACCTGGCCGACGTGCTCGAAGCCCTGAAGGCCGACGGCGGCACGTCGCTGGCCCTGCGCAAGACCCTGGCGGCCCGCGCCTATGCCCGCACGGCGGCCTATGACGCGGCCATCTCGGCCTGGTTCGCGGCCCAGCTGGGTCAGGACTTCCCGGCCCGCAAGTCGATCGCCGGCGAGTTGCGCCAGACCATGCGCTATGGCGAGAACCCGCACCAGAAGGCGGCCTTCTACACCTTCCCCAACCCCCGCGTCGGCGTGGCCACGGCCAGGCAGCTGCAGGGCAAGGAACTCAGCTACAACAACATCAACGACACCGACGCGGCCTTCGAGCTGATCGCCGAGTTCGACCCGGCCCAAGGCCCGGCCGTCGCCATCATCAAGCACGCCAACCCCTGCGGCGTGGCGCTGGGCGCCACCCAGCGCGAGGCCTATGAGCGGGCCCTGGCCTGCGACCCCACCTCGGCCTTCGGCGGCATCGTCGCCACCAACACTCGCCTGACCCGCGAGGCCGCCGAGGCCATGGTCGAGATCTTCACCGAGGTGGTGATCGCCCCCGAAGCCGACGACGACGCCGTCGCCGTGTTCGCCGCCAAGAAGAACCTGCGCCTGCTGGTCACGGGCGGCCTGCCCGACCCGCTGTCGACCGGCGACACCTTCAAGAGCGTGGCCGGCGGCTTCCTGGTTCAATCCCGTGATGACGCGCGGATCAAGGCGACCGACCTGAAGATCGTCACCCAGCGCCAGCCGACCGAGGAAGAGATCCGCGACATGCTGTTCGCCTTCCAGATCGGCAAGCACGTCAAGTCGAACGCCATCGTCTACGCCCGCGCCGGCCAGACCCTGGGCGTCGGCGCCGGCCAGATGAACCGCAAGGACTCGGCCCGCATCGCGGCCCTGCGCGCCGCCGACTTCGGCCTGGACCTGGCGGGCTGCGCCTGCGCCTCTGAAGCCTTCTTCCCGTTCGCCGACGGGCTGATCCAGGCGGCCGAAGCCGGCGCCACGGCGATCATCCAGCCGGGCGGCTCCATGCGCGACGCCGAGGTCATCGAGGCCGCCGACAAGCTCGGCCTCACTATGGCCTTTACCGGCGTGCGAGTGTTCCGCCACTAGGACCTTTGGGAGGCCTCGACAGGCCTCCCAAATCCGTTCACCTCCGCGCGCGGACAGGCGGGGACAAGGCGGCAGCACGATGGACAGCACATCCTGGGGGGCCAAGGTCGTCGCGCGCTCGCGGGTGTTCAAGCCCGCGGGCCTGGGCCCCTTCCCGGTGGCGCTGATCCTGCACGGCTGCGGCGGCAAGACCCCGTTCCTGGAGACCTATGCGGAAGTCGCCGTGAAGGCCGGCTACGCCGCCGTCGTGCTCGACTCCTTCAAGCCGCGCGGCATGAGCACGCTGGACGGCAAGCTCTTCGTCTGCACCCTGATGACCCTGCACGGGGCCAAGCGGGCCGCCGACATCTTCGGAACCCTGGCCTGGCTGAAGACCCAATCCTGGGCGCGGCCCGACCAGGTGTTCCTGGCCGGCTGGAGCCACGGCGCCTGGACGATCATGGACGCCTACGCCGCCGGGACCTCTGCCCCCAGCGCCACCGGCCTGCCCGACGCCGACGCGGTCGCCCTGCGCCGGCAGGTCAAGGGCGCGCTGCTGGTCTATCCCTATGCCGCCTACCCCTCGATGACCAGCCGCCGCGGCTGGGGCCCGGGCGCCCCGCCGGTATGGTCGGTGCTGGGCCAGAAGGACGGCGTGGTCGGCTGGCGCTTCCCCAAGAAGGCGCTCGACCGCCTGACCGCCGACGGGGTGAAGGTGGATCTCAAGCTCTATGCCGACGCCACCCACGCCTTCGACGACGACAAGGCCAACGACCCCCGAGCCATCTACCGCCCGGACCTGTTCCAGGAGGTGCAGGACTATTTCGGCGCGGCGCTGAAGGCCGTCGCGCCAACGCCGGGGCTGTTTGCCTAGATCCCTCTCCCGGAGGGGAGAGGGAGGGGCCCGCGCGTAGCGTGGGAGGGTGAGGGGTGACGGCGTCAACCGGCGTGCCGGCACGCCGTCTTCAGTCTTCAACCCCTCATCCGACGGCCTTCGGCCGCCACCTTCTCCCTACAGGGAGAAGGATTCCGAACTACCGCTTGATCGACACCGACACGCCCATGAAGCGCGGTTCGCCGGCGATGAAGGTGGGGATGCCGAAGGCGTCGCCCGTGTTGCCGGCGTCCTTGATATAGTCCTGCTCCAGCACGTTGGTGACGAACGCGCCGAAGGTCAGCGGGCTGTTGTCCGGCTGGTAGGTCAGGCGCAGGTTCAGGAGACCGTAGGCCTTCTGCTTCTCGTCCTGCACGGTGTCCTTGATCACGCCGGTCGTGGTCTGCAGGGCGGCGATGTCGTTGTTGTTGTCGAAGAACATCTCCGACTGCCAGGTGTAGGTCGGGATCAGGGTGAAGCGGCCGACGGCGGTGTCGAAGCCGGCCTTCACGCCGATCGAGGCCTGGTGGTCGGGCGACAGGCGGAAGTGGTTGCCGTCGAACAGGCCGTTGCCGAAGCGGGCGTGGCTGTAGCCGTAGGTGGCGAAGACCAGGAAGTCCTTCGTCGCCTGGAAGTTCACCTGGCCCTCGAAGCCGGTGGCCTTGGCCTCGCCGGCGTTCAGCGGGATGGTCTGGCCGTTGGCGTTGCGCTGGCTGGTCTGGAAGTTCTCGTAGTCGTAGCGGTAGATCGCGCCTTCCAGGGTCAGGCGACGGTCCAGCAGGGCGGTCTTGGCGCCGGCCTCGTAGGAGGTGACCTCCTCGGCCGCCACTTCGCGGAAGGTCGCCGCCGCGCCGGGCGCGCCATTGCTGCCGGCCAGCACCTTGGGCCGGCGGCCGGTCGAGACCGAGCCGTAGAGGCTGGTGTTGTCGGCCGCCTTGTAGCGGGCCACCAGGCGGTAGGTGACGCCGTTGTCGGTGAAGTCCTGGTACTGCGCCTGGCCGTTCAGGGTGGGTTGCACGATCAGGCCGCGCTGGGTCCCGGTCTGGGCCAGCATGATGATCGACGGGCCGCTCATCGAGGCGCCGTAGCCGCTGGTCTTGTCGTCGTAGGTGTAGCGCGCGCCGGCGGTCAGCTCGAGGCGGTCGGTGGCCTTGAAGGTGACGTCGCCGAACACGTCGTACGAGTTGGTCTCGCCGTAGTTGGTGTATTCCTCGCGGCGGGCCGACGGCAGGGCCGCCAGCGCCGGCAGGACGTTGATCACCGACATCGGCAGGGCGTTCGGGATCGGCAGCTGGCCGGTCAGGAAGAGGCCGGCGACCTTCTCGTTGATCAGCATCGGCACGCGCTGGCTGCCGTCCTCCCAGAACCAACTGGCGCCGCCGAAGGCGGTGATGCGGCCGCCGGCGTCGTAGTTGAGGCGGAACTCCTGGCTGGCCGACTTGCCTTGGGCGTCCTCAGCGAAGGTCAGCATCGGCAGCGAGAAGCCGTCCGGATCGAACACTTCCTCGCCGGTGAAGTAGCGGTAGGCCGAGGTCGAGTTCAGGGTGAACTTGTCGTTGAGCTTGTAGCTGGCCAGGGCCGTCAGGCTCCACAGGCGACGGTTCAGGCCCAGTTCCTGGTTGTTCTCGAAGCCCTCGACGGTGGACAGGGCCGCGCCGGAATTGCGGCCCCGGTCACCGATCACCGCGCCGGTCTGCGGGTTGGTCGGGGCGTAGGTCAGCGACTTGAAAGAAGTGCCGGACGGATTGTCCTGCTGGTAGTTGTAGAGCACGTCCAGCTTGAAGCGGTCGCCCGGGTCGTAGGCGATGGCCACGCGCACGGCCTGGGTGTTCGTGGAGTTGAAGTCCTCGCCGCCCAGCAGGTTCTCGACATAGCCGTCGCGCTTCTTGGAGCGGGCGGCCACGCGCACCGCCAGGGCGTCGCCGATCGGCACGTTCACGACGCCCTCGATCAGGGCGTAGCCGTTGTCGCCGCCCTCGATCTTCAGGTTGGCGGCCGCTTCGTGCCTGGCCTTGGCCTGGATGATGTTGACCGCGCCGATCAGGGCGCCGCGACCGTAGAGGGTCGACTGCGGGCCCTTGGCGATCTCGACGCGCTCCAGGTCGAAAAGTTCGACATAGGAGCCGCGCGACTTCGAGATCGAGACGCCGTCCTGGTAGACCGACACGCGCGGCTCGGTGGTGGCCTCGCCGCTGTCCGACGTGATGCCGCGCATCACGAAGCCGGGGTTGTTGGGCGACTGGTTCTGCACGTCGAAACCGGGCACGAACTGGCCCAGCTCCTCGAACTCCTGCAGACCCAGCGCCTCGAGGGTCTCGCCCGAATAGGCGGTCAGCGCGATCGGCACGTCCAGCACGCTCTGCTCGCGCTTCTGGGCGGTGACGACCACTTCCTGCACTTCGGTCGAGGGCGGGGCGTCGGCGGCGAAGGCCTGGCCGGCGATCATCAAGGCCAGCAGGCTGGCTCCGGCGAGCGAGGTGGTGCGGATGGCGCGCATGGACTATTCCCCTCCAACAACTGTACGAGGCCTCGCCCCTAGGGAGCGGCCGTGTCGCCCACGCGACGGGGTTGTGAAGGAGCCGTGAAACCCTTGGCCGACGCCGACGACGAGATCGAGGACCTGCTGGACGCCCCCGACGACGCAGCGGCCGCCGATACGGCGGGCGAGCGCCGCCTGCAAGGCCGTCTCGACGGCGATCTCGTCGGCCAGCGGCTCGACAAGGCCCTGGCCGTGCTTTTCGACGATCTCTCGCGCGCCCGGCTCCAGGCCCTGATGGCGGAAGGCCGCGTCTTCCGCCTCGACCGGAGCGACCAGCCGCAAGCGGTGACCAACGGCTCGGCCAAGGCCCAGGCCGGCGACTACCTGGTCGTCGAACCGCCCCCCGCGCCGGCGATTCCCGAGCCCGAGGCCATACCGCTCAGCGTGCTCTATGAAGACGCCCACCTGATCGTGGTCGACAAGCCGGCCGGCATGGCCGTGCATCCCGCCCCCGGCAGCGAGACCGGCACCCTGGTCAACGCCCTGCTGCACCACTGCGGCGACAGCCTGTCGGGCGTCGGCGGCGTGGCCCGGCCGGGCATCGTCCACCGGCTCGACAAGGAAACCTCCGGCGTCATGGTCGCGGCAAAGAGCGACGCGGCCCATCGTGGCCTGTCGGCCCTGTTCGCCACGCACGACATCGACCGCATGTACGTCGCCCTGGTGCGCGGCGCGCCGCATCCCTCTTCCGGCACGATCGAGACGCGCCTGGGCCGCTCGCCGCACGACCGCAAGAAGATGGCGGTGCTCCGGAGCGGCGGCCGCGAGGCGGTCACCCACTACAAGGTCGAGCGCGCGTTCGGCGGCGACGGCGGCAAGCCGCAGGCCGCCCGGGTGTCCTGCCGGCTGGAGACGGGCCGCACCCACCAGATCCGCGTCCACATGGCCAGCAAGGGCTCGCCGTGCCTGGGCGACCCCGTCTACGGCGCCGGCGCGCCCGCCGCCCCGGTCAAGGCGATCCTGGTCGAGACCGGTTTCGCACGCCAGGCGCTGCACGCGGCCCTGCTGGGCTTCGTCCATCCGGTGACCGGCGAGACCCTGCGCTTCGAGACCCCCCTGCCGCCCGACATGGCCGCGGTTCAGGCGGGGCTGGAGGCGCTGTGAACTTGCGCCCGCGAAACATTCGCGCCCTAATTCAGCTTCGCCGCCCGCGTATCGGTTGAGGGCTGGAGATCCGTCACATGCTGTTCGTCGCCCGCCTCGCTACGCCTCTTTCCCTCGGTCTGGCCCTGCTCGCCGCGCCCGTGCTGGCCCTCGCCGCCGGCGCCGACGACGAGGTGGTGGCCACGGCCAAGACGACGTCGAGCCCGGCCCAGGCCGCGACCGCCCCCGCGCCGGCCGCGCCCGAGGCCACCCGCCCCCTGACCACCCAGGAGCAGATCGACGCCTGGCTGAAGGCCTCGCCGGTCAAGACGACGGCCCAGGACGGCGGCGGCCCGCTGAACCTGTCGCGCGACGACGACGCCGGCCCCATCAAGCGCAAGGTCCACGGCAGCGTCGAGGTCGGCGTCGGCACCGGCGGCTATCGCCACATGTCGGCTAGCGCCCTGTTTCCGGTCGGCGAGACCGGCACGCTGGGCGTCGCCGTCTCGCAGACCGAATTCGGCAAGAACGGCCGCTGGGGCTACGGCTACGACGACTTCGGCTATGGCGGTCCGGGCTACGGCGGCCTGGGCTATGGCGGGCTCGGATACGGCGGCTATGGCTACGGCCCCTATGCCCGCGGCGGCAAGAGCCAGTCGGTCGCCGTGTCGCTCGACATGTCGGGCCGCGGCGCGTCGGCCGAGCGCTGCGTCGACGGCCTGCGCGCCGACGACGGCCGCTATGTCGAACCGCTGTGGGCCACCCAGATGCGCGGCTCCCAGCGCCCCTGCGACATCGACGACCGTCGCTGACCAGACGATTCCGGCGTTCGCCGAAGCTTAACGGCTTGCCGTCATGGTGCCCGCAAACGGGGACCTTCAGGCGTAAGCATGCAGCCGGAAATCACAGCGTACCACCACGCCGCCAGCGGGCGCGTGACCTATCTCGTCTCTGATCCGGCGACCCTGCTCTGCGCCATCGTCGATCCGGTGCTGGACTTCGATCCGGCCACCGGCGAGACCTCCACCGCCTTCGTCGACGCCATCATCGCCGACATCCGCGAGAAGGACCTGGGCCCGACCTGGATCCTCGAGACCGCCGTCCACACCGGCCACCTGTCGGCCGCCGGCCATCTCAAGTACGAGACCGGCGCCTCGGTCGCCATCGGCGCCCACGTCCTGGAAAGCCTCCAGCGCCTCGTGCCCGTTCTCGGCGCCGAGGGCGTGGATCTCGACGGCTGGGACTTCGACAAGCTGGCCCGCGAGGACGACGAGCCGCTGATCATGGGCGGCGTCGAGTTCCATCCCATCGCCCTCTCCGGCCGCCTGCCCGGCGCGGTGGCCTACAAGGCCGGCGACGTGGTCTTCGTCGGCGACGCCCTCCTGCCGACCGGCCTTCCGGCCAGCGACGCGCCCGGCGCCGACGCCGCCGGCCTGTTCGCCGACGCCCGCAAGCTGCTGGCCCTGCCCGACGACGTGCGGGTGCTGTCCAGCTGGGCGGGCGCCGACCCGGCCGCCGCCGACAGCACCGCCGCCGCCCACAAGGCCGCCAATCCCGACGCCGGGGACGGCGTGACGGAAGCCGAGTTCACGGCCCGCCGCGCCGGCCAGACCGCCGAGCCCTCGGCCCTGACCATCGCCGCCCTCGACGTGGCGGTGCGCTCGGGCAAGCTGCCGGCGCCCGACGAACACGGCGTGCGCTTTCCGCCGCGGAACATTCGTTCTCTTTAAAAACGCACTTGCCACAAGGGTCGTTGGCGCGCCTAATGCTTCGCACGTGAAGTATCAGGAGGTCTCGTCATGGCCGACGACCAGAGCGCCAACCTCACCACCGTCCAGGCCGGCAGCCTGCCCGACCACCTGGGCCTGCAATGGCAGGAGGCCAAGCCCGGTCTCGTGCGCGGCCGCTTCGACGTCGCCCGCCACCACATGGCCCCCAACGGCTTCCTGCACGCCGCCGCCGTGATCGCGCTGGCCGACTCGGCCAGCGGCTATGGCTGCGTGGTCTCGCTGCCCGAGGGCGCGACCGGCTTCACCACCATCGAGCTGAAGTCGAACTTCCTGGGCACGGCCCGTGACGGCGGCGTGGCCTGCGAGGCCAAGCTCGTCCACGGCGGCCGCAACACCCAGGTCTGGGACGCCATCGTCACGGCCGAGGGCACGGGGAAAACCATCGCCCTTTTCCGCTGCACCCAGATGATTTTGTACCCGAAGGCCTGACCCGCGACCGAGGGTCGCGGCCCGCCGCAAGAAAAGACGAAAAAGCGCATCATGGCCTCTTGCGCTCTTCCGGCGTCGCGGATAGGTATCCCGCCCTCACTCAAGACCGGCCAAAAGCTGGTCACGAAGACCCCCTGGAGAGGTGGCAGAGTGGTCGAATGTACCGCACTCGAAATGCGGCGTGCCTGGAAGGGCACCGTGGGTTCGAATCCCACCCTCTCCGCCACCACCCCATCCCAGTCAGTGCCAGAACGCCCCCGGGCGTCCCGCAAATCCCTGAACCATAAGGGATAATCGCGAAAACGTGTTTCGACACGTCTCACGCGATCCAACACGCTCCGAGTCTCATTTGTGGGACGAAGTGTGGGACAAAATGGCCCGACTTTGGGAACGCCTCACGGCGCTGCAGGTCAAAAGGACGACGCGACCGGGAATGCACCCGGACGGCGGCGGTCTCTACCTGATGGTCCAGAAGGGCGGCGGTAAGTCCTGGGTCTATCGCTACATGCTCCAGGGCCGCGCCCGCGAGATGGGGCTAGGTCCGGCCCATACGATCAGCTTGTCGGAAGCGCGCGCGATGGCGCGCGACGCCCGCCGCCTCAAGTTCGACGGCATCGACCCGATCGAGCAACGTCAACTGGCTCGCACACGCTCCACGTTGGAAGCCGCCAAGGGCTTTACGTTCAAGCAGGCGGCGTCCGCATACATCCGCGCCAACAAGGCCGGCTGGCGCAATGAAAAGCACGCCCAGCAATGGGAGAGCACGCTGACAACCTACGCCGATCCGATCTTCGGAAGTCGCGGCGTATCGGATATCGACACCGGCATGGTCCTGGCCGTCCTTGAGCCGATCTGGTCCACCAAGCCCGAGACCGCCAGCCGCGTGCGAGGGCGCGTCGAGGCGGTGCTCGATTGGGCGACCGCCAGAGGGCTGCGCGAAGGCGAGAACCCGGCTCGGTGGAAGGGTCATCTGGAGAAGCTGCTGCCGGCGAAGTCGCGCGTCCACAAGGTCGAACATCACGCCGCCCTGCCCTACGCCGAGTTGAGCGCATTTATGGCCGCGCTGAAGGACCAACCCGGCGCCGGGGCGCGGGCTCTTGAGTTCACGATCCTCACAGCCGCCCGCACCGGAGAAGTCATCGGCGCGGAATGGAACGAGATTGATCTCGCTGGCCAAGTTTGGATCATCCCCGCCGACCGAATGAAGGGGCGCAAGGAACACCGCGTCCCACTCACGGCGCCCTTGATAGAGATCCTTGAAGGGCGGAAGGCGGACTACGCCGCCGTGATCCGGCGCGTTCTCGAATCCAAAAGGCAGCCCATTCCAGACGATATACCGCCCGTCGGCCCTCTCTTCTGGGGCACGCTGTTTGGCAAGAAGCTGAGCAATATGGCGATGCTGGCGGTGCTGAAGCGAATGAAGCGCGAGGACCTCACCGCCCATGGCTTTCGCAGCACCTTCCGCGATTGGGCGGCCGAGACCACCGAGTATCGAAGCGAGATTGTCGAGATGGCCCTCGCCCACACGATCGGAAACAAAGTCGAGGCCGCTTACCGGCGCGGCGATCTATTCGAAAAGCGTAAGCTGCTCATGGAGGACTGGGCAGTCGCCGCTGGCCGCGCACACCGGGCAGCAAAGCCTGCCTCAGGCGCACAAGGTATGCCTCAAACCCACTCCGTCTGATCAGCTCCGGCTGTTCGTCACACGCTTACCAAAGGCATATCCGGCATCCGCGAACCACAAGCGATCTAGTGAAAGGTGGGGTTATCGCTATGCACCTTGTGTAAGGCCATGCGCCGCATCGCCTTTCATAAATGGCAATGACACGCTGGGCGCCCCTACCTGTGCGGCGATCCACTCGAACAGCGCCAACCGTTGGTGGACCGCGCCGCAGGCGGCGCGCAGGGCCTGCCTCATAGATCGGGACGGATCTCGACGGGCTTTCGTTCGTTTCGTTTATTGCGTTTAATTCGATTAAGGCGTATAACCCGTCCTCAACCGGGAGCACCAAAATGACCATGCCTGCATTCGCCAAGGAGCTTGGCGATAGGCTTCCGTCTGCCGATGAGCGCGCCGCCGCCAACCAACTTCGCAAGATCCTGGCGGCGCAAGCGACCGGCGAAGCCGAATCCACTCTACGTCTTCTCCAAGAAGATAAGACGACCTCTGAGGTCGTGCTCACTCCGGCGCTTTCGCGCCTGCTGATGGAGGTGCTTCGTCACGTCGGGCGTGGCGATGCGGTGACGCTCGTGCCCGTCAGCCAGATGCTGACGACGCAACAGGCCGCTGACATCTTGAATGTGTCGCGCCCTTACCTTGTCGGCCTCCTAGACAAGGGCGAGATCGCCCATTCACTCGTTGGACGGCATCGCCGGATCAAGGCCGAGCATCTCTTCGACTACAAGCAAAGGCGCGACGGAAAACGAGCCGCGGCGCTGTCGGAGCTGGCTGCTCTGGATGCGGAGCTTCTGTAGTCCGTGTTTGCCAACCGCTTCACCGCACTTGTCGACGCATGCTGTTTGGCAGGCACGCTAAAGCGGAATCTCCTTCTGACTCTTGCCGAAGCGGACTTCTTCCGGCTGCGCTGGTCGCAAGCCATTCTCGACGAAACGGAAAGAGCGATCGAGCGCATTCTCGTCGGTCGGGGCGTGGTGGACGCGGCGGAGCGCGCGCGCCGTGCTCGCGACGCGATGGAAACCGCATTCGAGGAAGCCGACGTCGGTGACTACCAGAGCATGCTTTGCGCCTGCGATACCCTGCCCGACCCCGGCGACGCCCATGTTCTTGCCGCCGCGCTGAAGACGCGCGCGGCGATCATCGTCACCGATAACCTGAAAGACTTTCCGGCCGAAATTCTGGGGCCATTGAATCTTGAGGCGCGCTCAGCCGACGATTTTATCGCCGATACGATCGCGCTTGATCCCGGTCGTGCTGTGGCCGCAGTGCGTACGATGCGCGAGCGTTTCAAGCGACCGGAGAAGACCGCCGAGGTCTTGCTCTTGGACATGGAAGCCGAGGGCCTAACAGAAACCGTCGATGTCCTGCGGCCTCACGCCGCCTCGCTCTAGCTGCGGCGTGGTCGGGCCGTTCCGCGCTGCCGGAAGGTGAAAGCCTAGCTGGCCTCGTGCCGATATCCAGCAGGGTCAGCGATCCAACGATTGATCGACGACTCCCGCCACCCCGCGCCGTGCGCGCTGATCGGGACCTGTTTTGGGAACGAACCTTCGCTGATCTTCCGATAGAGGGTCGAGCGGCTAAGGCCCGTGCGCGCGAGCACGGTCTTGAGGCGGACGATGCGGTCGAGATCGGCCATCGTTGCAAGCTCCACAGATTGGGATCTGAAAGCATTCGATGAGCCAGAATTGGATTGCTCGCCGTCAGCGGCAAGCCCTCGCGGGGCCAGATCGTACTATGGGAAACAAAGACAAGCTCACGGCGTCAAAAGCGTAGATTGGCGAGCTTGGTGGCGGCGGTGGCGTGCCTTCATGGCCTTGCTGCGGCCAGTTGCGGCGCTCGCGCACTACTTCTTCAGGCGGACGCCCGCTCCCAAGAGATCGTCTTCAGCCTGAAACACGATGCCCGCGTCCTCCAGCGCGCGCCTCACAGCTTGTACGTTTGCGACCGTGCTGCGCTCCGGCCCCATGGTTTCCATGCGGCGAATTGTGTGGAGGCTTAGCCCGGAAGCCTCGGCGAGCTTTGGGCCAGTCCAATCAATCAGGCTGCGAGCAGCCCTCATTTGGCCGGCCGTCATTTTGAAGTTGTCATCTTTAGTGTGAGATGGCACTTTTAGTTGGACTTGGTGCTGTGAAAACGATACAAGGCAACTAATACACATCAAAGGTCAGAGGTCATGAGTTCACGTCGAAAGGCGGGGCGCGCGCCTGCGCGCCTCAGTGAACCTTCCAGGCGCACCGTTATGATCGGTGTCTCCGCTGCGCCCCTGATCGGCGGCACATCTAAAGTCCACGCCGGAACTGATACCCATATCAACAACTGCCACCGCTGGCTGGCAATCGACGCCGAACAGCGGCGGCTCCAGTTAGAATGGGGCACCCTCGAAGGCTGGCTGATAACCAAGCGCGACTGGTATCAGCTGTCACCCGACCAGCAGGCCGCGATCCCTGAAGGCGCCAGGCTTGCCGAGATCGACGCACGACTCGATGTGCTGGAGGTCGAGGGGAACGCCCTGCTGAAAGCCATGCGGCCGAAGCCCGCAAAGAGCATCGAAGGTGTCGTCGCCAACCTGTCGGTGGCGGCCCGCCTGATCTTCGTGGAAGACCATCCCGAAGCCCACGGCCTGATCACCCGCGCGGTCCACGACCTCGCGGCCTTCTCCTCCGGTGGCAAGTGACACGCCGGGTTGCCCGACGGCGCGACGGCGCCGACCGCCCGCTGGCAGTGACGTTCCGCCGTAACGCCGCCGGCTTCCACGAAGCGGCCGAGGCAGCGCTGCCGCGATATCCCGAGGCTGCCCGTTACTTCCTGGCCATCACGATCGAGCTGGCGCTGAAGGCGCACCTCTTACACCGGGGGATCAGCGATGACTGGAACCGCATCCATCTCCGACACGATCTGAGCAAAGCGCTCAGGTTCGCGCGGCGCGCGGGGTTCAACGGCGCCCCAGCAGCCCTTCCCCAATTGGCCGCGCTCCTCGGCCCCTGCTATCAAGTCCACGCCATCTCACGGATGCCGCCGGAGACCATCGCATCGGTCTGCTGGTCGCAGGCCTGCGCGACGGTTTGCGATCTGATCAATGCCGTTGTCGAGGCCGCCGAGCGCGAAGCTTCCGATCGTGAGGGCGCGGCGTGATGGCGCCCCTGCGCATGCCTTGGCCGCTCGTGGCCAGCCAGTGGTGGCGGTGGCGACATCCTCATCTCTGGCGCGGCCGTGTCCTCGATCCGCACAACGCCCAGCAAGTCATGTCCTATGCCGTGCTCCGCCTTCGGCGGGAGACGCGGGACGTCTTCCTGCTCAATCAGATTGAAGCGCTCGACTACGCGCTGATCGCTCGCCATCTGGGGCTCTCCATTGACGACGTTCAGGCGCGCGTGGCCGACGCACTCTGCGAGCTTTCCCGCACGGTCGATCTGATCGAGCGCGTCCGCCCTAATCCCATCAACCTTTCCAACGCGGAGCATCCCGATGTCTGACGACAAGGAGCCCTTCGCCGTTTCCCGGCGCGTCGTCATCGGCGCCGCCAGCGCCGCGCCCGTCGTCGCTGGCGCGGGTGGCGCAGCAGTCCCGGACCAGGCCATCACCCGCTGCGCCGAGTGGTTGGCGCTCGACGCGGAGATCGACCGTCTAGGTCTGCGCTGGTCGGACCTGGAGACAATCCTCGTGCGTCAGAAGCGATGGGAGCGCATGACGCCCGAGGAGCGTGGGGAATTGTTGCCCTCCGAAGAGATGGACGCCATCGACGAGCAGTTGAAGCCGCTGTTCGACCAACGCGAGGCATGGCTCGAAGCGCTGCCCAAGGTTCGCGCGCACGACATGCACGGCGTGGCCGCCAAGCTGGAGGTGGCGCTACAGGTCATGGTCCATCAGCAGGGCGACGGGTACGACCTCTTCAAGGCGACGATGGACGAGCTGCGCACCGCGCGCTGTCCGAACTGCGGGGCGCCCGTTTGCAAGCGATAGCCGCGCCACTCACGGCAACCGCCTTGCCCAGCCCAACCTGCGGGAGCCAGGACCGGAACGGTCGGTGCTCGCCCTGGAGCGCTTGGAGAGCCTCTGCCGGGCGGGATGGTGCGGGTCAAGGGCGGCTTCGCCGTCGCTCCGCGAGACGCCCGCAGGGCGTCCCCTTGACGCGCGCCAGCCCGTCCGGCCCTTGTTCCACCAAGCGATCCAGGGCGTATTGTCTCCGAGCGAAGGTCGGCGGCGGCTTCAAGCTCGGTGGTCGGCCGGAAAGGCCCAGCCGGGCGGCCGCGTCAGCGGGTCCGCCTGAAGCGCACGCGGTCCTTACCGGTCAGCAGAAAGGCGTCATAGCCGGCGTCGCGCCAGGCCTTGCGCTGGACGTGAGTTGTGTTTCGGTCGGTGACGTTCGACCACCACTGAGGCAGAGCCGCGCTCTTGGGGAGCATGGCGCCGAGGATACGCTCGATCTCCACGAAGGTCAGTTCGAGTTCGTCTTGACGTTGGCGACGCAGATGGCCCGACAGGGGATCGTACTTGGACATCCCTCAGCATGGCGGATTGATCCGGATGCGTCGAATCCACCCCAATACGCATCATTGGAGAAGGAGCTTGAAATGCAGCAGCGTAGGCTGTTCTCCCGCCGAACCGCTGCTGTGATCGCGTGGCCTTTCCGAGCTGAAACTAACGGAGCCGACAGTTGACCTCTATCCCTGAAGCTCGAACCCCCAATCTGGTCGACCTCCATGTCGGCGGTCGCGTTCGCATGCGCCGCAAGATGCTCGGCGTCAGCCAGGAACATCTGGCCGACGCGCTCAAGCTGACGTTCCAGCAAGTTCAGAAGTACGAGCGCGGCGCCAATCGGGTCAGCGCATCGAAGCTCTACGAGATCGCCAAGACACTTCAGGTCCCAGTGTCATACTTCTTCGACGGCCTCGCCGACCCTGTCACCGATGAGAGTGACGATGTCGGCGAGACCGCCAATCGGGTCATCACCGACTTTCTGAACACGCCCGAAGGTCTGGAATTAGCGGCGATCTTCCCGAAGATTGGAAAGGGTCGTGTCCGCCGACAGATCCTCGATCTGGTTCGCGCCATGGCGGATGACGAGGGTCAGCAAAAGGCGTCGTAAGGACTGGCGAGGCTTGGCGGTCAGCTAGGCGTGTTGTCGTCCTCGAAAGCCCGCTTCCCGCCCCGCCGCCAGAGGGCCAGCGTGTGGTCGCGGTCCCCGCCCTGGAGCATCATCGCCAGGGTGAGGAACGCGCCGTAGAGCGCGGCGCGATCGTCGTTGGTCAGCTCGACCAGCCCGGCCTTCCGCACCAGGCCGCCCAACTCGATGAGGTGGTGCGTTCGCTCCCGCCGCTGCATCACCCAGGCCCGCGTATCGGTCCTGGCCCGTCGCGCCTCAAGCCGGTGTCGCTCCGCGTTGGTTCGCCGGGCCGCGTCATTGGTCGCCGCCAGCAGCGCGCGCAGGGTCTGCCTTCCCGCTGCGAAAGAACCCCGCGCCACGTTTGCGCCACTCCGCCTTGCGGGCCGCATCGCCGCCTTCGACCAGGCCGAGCAGCCCGCCCGCCAAGGTCTCGACATCCAGTGCGTCGGCCCCGGTGGCGATGACCAGTTCGCCAAGCTGTTTGATCTTCCGCTCCCTCAACGTCTTGGCCTTGTCCTCCAGCGCCTTCAGTTCAGCATCGAAGTCCCGGGGTTTGCGCATCGCAGTCTCCATGAGTGCGGGATGCGAGGAGGATAAAACAACGGCGCTCGGAAGGCTGTAAGGTCGCTGGAACACATTGGGACGGTCCGGTCCCTCCCGAGATTTTAATCTTGGAGGGCGCGCTTATACGTCGTGCCGACGTGCGCTCAGGATAGTAAGTGGTCTGTCGCCATGGCGATCTACCACTTCTCCGTCAAAGTCATCAGCCGCGCCACCGGGGCCAGCGCCGTGGCCTCGGCCGCCTATCGCTCCGCCTCGCGGCTGCACGACGAGCGGCTGGATCGCGACCACGACTTCACCAACAAGAGCGGCGTCGTCCATTCCGAGATCCTGCTGCCGGACGGCGCGCCCGAGCACCTGGGCGCCCGCGCCACGCTGTGGAACACGGTCGAGGCGGGCGAGAAGCGCAAGGACGCCCAGCTTTCCCGCGAGGTCGAGTTCGCCATCCCCCGCGAGATGGACCAGGCCCAGGGGATCGACCTGGCCCGCGACTTCGTCCGGCGCGAGATGGTCGATCGCGGCATGGTCGCCGATCTCAATGTGCATTGGGACGTTGGCCCCGATGGTCTGGCCAAACCCCACGCTCACGTCATGCTGTCGATGCGGGAAGTCGGCGAAGAGGGGTTCGGCGCCAAGGTCCGCGACTGGAACCGCACCGAGCTGGTCGAGCATTGGCGCGAGGCTTGGGCCGATCACGTCAACGAGCGGCTGGCGCAGCTCGACATCGACGCGCGGATCGATCACCGCAGCCTGGAAGACCAGGGCATCGACCTTGAGCCGCAGAACAAGATCGGTCCGGCCGCTGGACGTCGGGCCGATGAAGGCCTGGAGGCCGATCGGCTCGACGAACACCACGAGATCGCGCGGGCCAATGGCGAACGGATCATCGCTGATCCGCGTATCGCCCTGGACGCCATCACCAAACAGCAAGCGACCTTCACCCGCCGCGACCTGGCGATGTTCATTCACCGTCACTCGGACGGCAAGGAGCAGTTCGATCGGGCCATGGGCGCGGTGCAGGCCTCGCGAGAGTTGGTGGCGCTAGGCCAGGACGGACGCGGCCAGGACCGGTTCACCAGCCGCGAGATGATCGCGATTGAGGATCGCCTGCATCGCGCCGCCGCCGTGATGGCCGAGCGTCAGGCGCATCGCGTCAGTGACTTGGATCAGCGCCGCGCACTGGCGCATGCCGAGCAGCGCGGTCTGGTCCTGTCCGGCGAGCAGAAGGCGGCGTTCGAGCACGTCACCGCGACCCGCGATCTGGGCGTGGTGGTTGGCTACGCCGGCACCGGCAAGTCGGCGCTGCTGGGCGTGGCGCGGGAGGCTTGGGAGGACGCCGGCTATCGTGTCCAGGGCCTGGCCTTGTCGGGCATCGCCGCCGAGAACCTGGAGGGCGGATCTGGCATCGCGTCCCGCACGATCGCCAGCCTGGAGCACCAGTGGGTGCAGGGTCGCGAGTTGCTGGACGCCCGCGACGTGCTGGTGATCGACGAGGCCGGGATGATTGGTTCGCGGCAGATGGAGCGGCTGCTGTCGGCGGCCGAAAAGGCCGGAGCCAAGGTGGTGCTGGTCGGTGATCCCGAGCAGCTCCAGGCGATCGAGGCCGGGGCGGCGTTCCGGTCGATCGCCGAGCGTCATTCGCACGTCGAGATCACCCAGGTTCGCCGGCAGCATGAGGATTGGCAGCGCGACGCCACGCGGCACCTGGCCACCGGCCGGACGGGCGAGGCGCTGGCGTCTTACGAGGCGCGCGGCATGGTCCATGCCGCCGGGACCCGCGACCAGGCTCGCGAGGATCTGGTCGAGCGGTGGGATCGCGACCGCGTGGCCGAGCCGGGCAAGAGCCGGATCATCCTCACCCACACCAATGACGAGGTGCGCGATCTCAATCTGACGGCGCGCGAGCGGCTACGCCAGGCCGGCGCGTTGGGCGACGACGTGACGGTCAAGGCCGAGCGTGGCGAGCGCGCGTTCGCGGCAGGCGATCGGCTGATGTTCTTGAAGAACGATCGCGGGCTGGGGGTGAAGAACGGCATGCTTGGCGAGATCGAACAGGTCTCACCGACCCAGATGACCGTGCGTCTCGACGCCGGGCGATCGGTCGCCTTCGACCTGAAGGACTACGCTCAGGTCGATCACGGCTACGCGGCGACCATCCATAAGAGCCAGGGCGTCACCGTCGATCGCACCCATGTGCTGGTGACGCCAGGGATGGACCGCCACGGCGCCTATGTCGCCCTGTCGCGGCATCGTGACAGCGTGCAGGTCCACTATGGCCGCGACGAGTTCGACGACCTGGGCAAGCTGACCCGCGTGCTGTCGCGCGAGCGGGCCAAGGACATGGCCAGCGACTTCGCCGAACGTCGCGACATCCGCGTGCCGGCGGCGCTCAGGCCGAAGGAGCCGCCGCAGCGGGAACGCGGCATGTTCGCCGGGTTCCGGCCGGCCAGTCCCGCACATCAGCCGGCGGCGCCGGCGCACGATGCCGACCAGGTCGCCGGGCGCCGAGCGATGGAGCGCCATGCGCGCGCCGCGGCCGATGTGATCCACATGAAGGACCGCGGCTTGCCGGTGCTCGCCCATCAGCGCCGGGCGCTGGAGGAGGCGCGCGAAGCGATGGGCAAGATCGGCCCGCACGCGGCCGAGGATCTGGAGCGGGCCTATGTCCGCGATCCAGGCTTGGCCGGCGAGACCGCTTCGGGCCGCACGCAGCGAGCCATCCGCGTTCTCCAGCTTGAAGCCGAGGTCCGCGCCGATCCGCGTCTACGCGCCGATCGCTTCGTCGAGCGCTGGCAGGGCCTTGAGCGCCAGCGCTCAGCGCTGCACCGCGCGGGCGACCTGGCCGGCGCCGGCCAGGTCAAGGACCGCATGGGCGCCATGGCCAAGAGCTTGGAGCGCGACCCGCAGGTGGACTCGCTGCTGCGCGGGCGGCGGGCCGAGCTTGGGCTTCCTGTCGAGATGGGGCGCAGCGTCGGCCAGAGGCTTTCTGACTACCTCGGCATCGGTCGCGGCCGGGGGCTTGGCTTGTAGGAGGATGGGATGGATCAGGACATCGGATCAGAAGCGCCGGTAGATCCGGCGGCGGTGGCGTTCGAGGCGTTGCGGCGGGAGGTGGCCTTGTTGAACGTCGCTCTGGCAGGGTTAGCCGCCGAACGAGCCTCCACTCCAGACTACAGCGAGACCCTGGGGGAGATCGCTCAAGGCGTGAGGGTCGCGGTTGGGCGGATAGGGAAGCTGGCGACGAGCCCGGCGTTGGCGGTAACGCCCGCTGAGATAGCACAGCAGATCACGGCGGCCGGTGATGAAGCCCGGCGGCAGGACCGCGCGACGTTGCATCAGGCCCAGGAGATGCTTCAACGGGCGGCCGGCGATCTTCGCGGTTGGGTCAACACCGCGCGGCTAGCGCGCCTCCAAAATCGCCGGCTCATCCAGATGACGCTCGTTGGAATGTTAGCCGGTGGACTACTCGGCGGCTGGTTGCCTGGCGTTGTTGCTCGGGCAGCACCCGATCAATGGGCCTGGCCCGAGAAAATGGCTGCACGCACGCTTCGTCGGGATCTCTGGTCCGCTGGTGAGCGGCTGTTGGAGACCGCCGATGCTCGGAAATGGCAAGACAGCCGCGACGGTGCGGCGATAGTTGCCCAGAACCGGGACGTGCTCGCCAAGTGCGCGAGAGATTTGAGGCCAGCTAGACGTCCACGGCGGTGTTTGATCCAGCTAGGAATCTGAGGGTCGGCAATCCCATTTTCCGCGAATGCCCAGGTTGAGACGCGGGAGATACGCGAGCCGCAACGGTCTAGGAGACGCCGGCGCCGATCGCTTGCAGTGGCCTGGCGGAACTCCCGAGCTTACATTCCTGTGCGACGAAGCCAGGCGGTCGTCTCAAGCGACGGCGACGCTTAGACGACTTCCTAGGAGGTTCCGATGGAGTTGAATCAAGTCCTTTTAAGAGCGACCGCACACATCACCGCCGCTTATGCATCAAGTCACTCGATCACTCGTGACGAGCTGACGGAGGTCATCGAGGTGGTCGGGAAGGCGCTGACCGAGGGGACGGAGCCGGCAACTGATCAGCGGCCGGGCTCCACAAAAACCGTCAAGCCGCGACGCGTAGCCGTGGCGCCACAGAATATGCGACGCGGCTTTCCCTCGCAGGTCGACGCCGCCACAAATGGCTCACAACTGGGCACTGGCTCTCAGGATGAAACCACAAGGTTTCCGCAGGCTTCAGAACGGCCTGCGGCCCCAGCTGGAATTCGACGTCGTCGCAACGAACAGCCGATCGTCGTCACGGATGACTGGCCTGGAATGATCCCAGTCACAGAGCAGGAAGCGCGCATCGTCGAAGCTTTCCTCGGGGACAAGCTGGACAAGATCTTGGGTGCTGCGCCAACCATAAGCGTTGGCGTGCCCGCCGTTCCGGAAAAGGTGGCGGCGCCGAGCTCATCCAACTCAGTTGTGGAAAACCCTCTCAAAGCAGCCGCTTCCCCCAACCCCAAGGCGTCGAGGAGCAAATCGCCCCGGCGTTCGGCCGAAGACAAGCTCACGGTCGTCGCCGGCGGCCCGCCTCTTACCGAACAGGAAGCCGCGAAGGCGGAGGAGCGCGTGAATGCCGTCGTGATGCAGCTAGCACGGCTGCTCGGGCGCCAAATGGCTCGCGAGGTCGCCAAGGAACAGATCAGCCAGCCAGACGAGTTTTAACGCCGGAAGGCCTAGGCCCGCTGGGACCCTCTGCGGAGATTATTGGCTTTATTCTCCGCACCATATGCGGTGATTAATCGACGCAAAGATCGACACCCCCGGGACTGAAACGCGCAATCCTGGCGCTGCCCTGCCACGGCCTGACCGATTTGATGGGCATCACGTTCGCATTGGTTAGGCGGAGCCAAGTGTCCGCGCAGACTAGACACGTGAGCGCAGGTAGGATGATGCTTTAGGGAGGCGATTTAGCCGGGGTGCGGCGGTCGGCACACGCCAGGGCCTTGCGGGCCAAGCCGCTTTCGCCCGAAACACTGCAGAACACGAGCTGCGGCTGATCGCCGTGCCCTGAGCAAAGTTTAGCTCTTGCTGCCCTTCGGAACGCTCGAACTTCGGAACCTCGTGGTGCTACCGTCGCGCAAAGGCGAAGCCCGCTCAACGACAACTCGGCCTACTCAATGGCCAAGCCGACCATCGGTCCGACACCGTCGCGGAGCCTTCGGTCGTTGGCCAGGTAGGCGATGCCGCGATGAAGGTGCAGTCGAAACTGCTGAGACAGCATCTCGTCGGAGCCCTCAAGACCATCCGTGGCGCACCGCTCCTTCAGCAGCGCCAGGTAGAGCGCTTGATGGCGGCCGCCAAACACCTTCCAGGTCAGCTCCAGATTGCTGTCGGCGGGAATCTTGGCCGGCGGCGGGACGCTGGGTTCGGCCAGCGACCGGCAAAAGGCCCATCGGCAAAGCACGTTCCAGTGCTCGATGCCGGTGTAGCGCTTGAGGCGAATGAGCTGCTCGCGGCCCTGCTTGGAGACGCGGAATTGATCCAGGCTCATTTGGCGCCCCGCTGAAGATAGCCTTCATGGACAATCGTCCGCCGTTGGACCTCGTCATAGGCCAGATGATAGGTGCGCCCGACCGAGGCCGACAAGGCGTCGTAATAGTCGCCATAGATCTCTTCGTCGGTCGAAAGCAGGATGACCTGGTGGCTGGCCCGCGGGAAATACCGTTCGACGAGATGGGCGCGATGCTGGGAGTCGAGGCGCCCCAACGGCGTGTCGATAACCATGGGCAAGGGGCGGCCCGAGGCGCGCGCCAAACCCCAAAGCAGGGCCACCGCGAGCAGCTGGCGTTCGCCCGCCGACAGCCGGTCGGGCGTGAGCACCGAGCCGTCGCTGGAGTGCAGCTCCAGGGCGTAGGTTTGCGGATCGATCTTCAACGCCGCCACCAGCTCGCGCTTGCGGATCAGCTGCTGGAAGCTGTCGAAGACCAGTTCTTCGATACGATGGACATGCTTGGCGACCACGGCTTGACTGAACCGGCTCAGCGTCGTGCGCACCCGTGAAGAGTGCTGCAACACCCGCTGGACATCTTCCTGCGCGAAGGTCTGGCGCGCTTCGGCTTCCGAAATCCGCACAAGGCGATCGCGCAGGGTGGCAAAGTCACGCTCCAGCCGTGCGATCGTCTCGGCGCGAACCTCGTGCTCCTTTTCCAGGACCGCCAGGTTTTGCCGGGCTGTCTCGCGGTCGGCGATCACCGTGGCGATCGCGTCATAGCTGGGCGCGGCGTCCAGGGCTCGGCGCGCCTGCTCATAGGCGATCAGCGCCTTGCGCTCGGCGATCAAGCGCGAGCGAACGTCGCCGCGAATCGCCGGCAGATCCCGCGCCACCGTCGCCAGGTCGAGCGCGCCGACCTCGTCAAGCTTGAGGATAGGCTTGACGCCATTGTCGCCGCCCTGGGCGACGCGTCGCTCGCCCAGCTGTCGCGCCAAGGCCTGACGCAGAGGTTCGGGCGCATCCTTCAACGCGCTTAGAGAAAGGATCGCGCTATGCTCTTCCTCGATCGCCTTGGCCAGCTTGGTGCCATTGCGCGCGCGCTCCTCGCGTTGCGCCCGCGTGTCGGCCGCCTTCAGAAGCGGCGCGACCAAAAGCAAGGGCGCCGCCCCAGCGGCCAGGTCCTTCAACTCCTTGCGCGCGGCGATCAGCGCGCCGTGCGTCGAACGCAGATCGGCTTCAAGCTGGGCGCGGGCTTCAAAGAGGTCGCCGCCTTCACGCTTGAACCGATCCTCGACTGCCTTGAGCTGCTTGCGGGCGCGATCGAGCGCGTTGCCGTGATTGGCCTGAGCGCTCTTTTCGGCCAGGCGCTCGGCGTCGAGCGCCGTGAGCTTGGCGCTCAGAGCGTCTTCCTCGGTGGGTTCGGAAGACGGCTTGCTCTCAGTGCGCTTACGGCGTTCCAGAATGCCAAGGTCGGCGACAAGCCGCTCGACGATGTCCAGACCCAGCAGACTTTGCACCGCTGTGGCGATCAAGGCTGGCGCGCCATCAAGCGCGGCGTAGCTCTCGACCTTTTCACCGTCGAACAGGAATAGGTGGGAGATGTGGGCAGGAATAAATTCCTCGACCTGCTCGGCCCAGTGGTCGGTGGCCAGGCGGTCGAACTCGCCATTGCGCAAGACCTCGAAGGTCTCCTTCACATTGGTCTTGGCCGACCAGGACCGGTGAATCCGAAAGGCATTCTCCGCGCCGTCGGTAGTGTGCCGGAAGCTAAGCTCGATGCCCGCTTCCTGTAATCCGGGCTGGCGATGGATCGAGCGGCGTAGATAGTCGTCATAGGCGATCCCCTCGCGGTTGGAGAGGCGCGAGGCCGGGCCGTAAAGGCAAAGCTGCAAGGCGTCGAGCAAGGTGGTCTTGCCGCCGCCGTTGAGCCCGCCAAACAGGGTGATCGGCTTGTCTTTGGATACGGGCGTGAGCGCGAGGGTTTGTCGTCCGCCGTAGACCCCAAAGTCGTGCAGGGTCAGTTCGTCAAAAATCATAACTCGGAGGTCTCGACGCTAAGCTCGCTGTCCCGCGGCTGAATGATGCCGCTTTCGGGCGGGGCGACCGCGCGGGCGGCCTCAATGACGTCGCGACGTTCCAACGCTCGCTGTTGAGCGTCCTCCGCGCTGTCGAAGAAGCCGCGGCGGAAAGCCTGTTCCAGGTTCTTGAACAGGCCGTGGCGACGGCCAAGTGTGCGGTGCTGACGCTCAACGTCCAGCAACTCGCGCGTCAGCTGGAAATGGATGTCGTCACCTTCACAAAGCTCGCGCAGGATCGCCATCTCTTCGGCGCCGAGGGCCAGGTTGTCGTCCAGGCGCCCCCCTGGATAATCTTCGCCGATCGCCTCGCGGTAAATCCGCGGCAGGCTGTCTTCCAGCTCATGCTTTTCGAGCACCCAGAGCCGGCGGATCTCAGCCAGCTCGTCCATCGTGATTAGATCGATGTCGCGAACGTCTTCGGGACCCTCGTCGCGGATGAACCGCTGGGCCTCCAGGACCTTGCGCAACCAGTGCTCGCGCGCTTCCTGAGTGTAGGGGCCCGGAATAACGATATCGCCATAGAGCTGCACGGAGCCGTTCATGCGGCGGAAGTCACGCTTGTCGCGATCATCCTCGTCAAGTTCGTTGCGCAGGTTCAGGAGCGGCAACATCCACTCCTTCTCCTGGTCGTTCTGGATCATCGCCGTCATCGACTTATCTTTTTCGACTAGCGTGCAGACCCAGCACCCAAATCGGCTGTCGCCGCAGCTGGGGGTCGAGGAATCGATGACCAAGGGGCATTCGCCATCGGCGGTGGCGCCCTGATACATCGTCAGCAGGTCCTTATTGTTGAACCCCCAGGGGTTCTTTTCCTGCATCAGGTAAGTCCAGATGTCATCGTTCGTCCACGTCTCCACCGGGGTGTAGACGTAAGAGTTCTGCAGGCTGGCGTTGGGCGACAGGCTTTCGCGAACCCGCTGGCCTTCGAGCTTGTCCATGACCTTGGCGCGCGCCTGACTTTCGGCCTTGCGCATGCCCAGGACGACGATGGCTTCGCCGTTGGCCTTGACCACGTCAGCGATGAACTGATTGGACGGAGCGATCTTGAGCCGCTCGGTGCACCAGCGAAACTTCGGCCGCGGCGCCGGATAGCCCCGCCCGATCAGATTGACCCAAAAGCTGTTGGTCGCCTTGGGCGTCAGGCGGTGGGCGGTGATGGGCAAGCCGGCCGCGCTGGCGGCCGCCGCCATGCGATCCAGCGAACGGCCCACCCACGCGGCCACCACCGGGTTCTCGACCAGGGTGTCGGTGCTGATCACATAGATCGGTTTGGTCAGGACGTCGGACGGCAGCGCCGCTAGGGCCAGCCAGACCAGTTGCAGAGTGGCGGTGGAATCCTTGCCGCCGCTATAGCCGACCACCCACGGAATAGAGTCCGCCTGGTAGAGGACCTGGATTTCGGCCAGGGTCTGGTCGATTGTCGGCCGAAAGCCGAGTTCGGCGAACGCCGAGGCGCTCTTGCGGCGAGGGCTGATATCAAGCTGCACGGACGGCTCTCATAAGGGCGTCTTCGACGCGTTGTTCTTCCGCGGTCAGGGCCAGACCAAGGCGCGTCTTGATAAGGTTGGCGGTGAGAATGACATTGGTGCGCGACTTCTGAGCGGTGCCGCCGACCATGGCGCGGCCCTCCCAGCCGTTGGCGCTCCGCCGCCAGTCGATGTCCTTCAGGCCGGCAAGCTTGCCTTTCCACCCCCGGCCATGGGTGCGCAGCAAGCTGTTGCCGACCCGTCCGATGGCGTGCAGCACGACCGCATGCCCATGAAGATATTGCTCGCGGAAGGTTCCCGCCGTCATGCCGCCGCTACGAACGACTTGCCATTCGACCATCTGGTTATAGACCTCCTGCCAAAAGGCGATCACCGTTTGGTCCCGGGCGTCTTCAAAGTCGTGGCCGTCCATCAGCGTGCTGGTGGCGTTGAAGAGGGCGCTCAAGGTGAAGAGCTGCTTGGATCCGGCCGAAAGGCTCGATTGTTCCAAATTAATCAATGCTTTGATGTCTGGGAGACTGTCGACGACGAGCTTGGACAGCTGTCCTTTTGCATCGCGAGTGTCATAGAGCACATTGAGCGACGATGACGGGCGGATGGCGTAGCGATTGAGGTCGGCGAACATCTGCTGGCACCGCTGCAAGCCGCGATCCATGAAGAACACCACCGAGATGCTCTCGTCTGCGAGATCGGGACATTGGGCGATCGCCATCTCGATCGCGGCGCGTCGGTGTTGGCCATCGTTGATGATGAACTTGGCGCTCATCGGCACATGCAGGGCGCCCACATCGGTGTGGTCGTGAGAGGGGCGAAACTCGACGTCCGCGTCGATCGAGGCGGTGATCGCCGAGAAAACATAGCTGTCACGGTTGTCGGCGATGTAGCGCGCGATCTCCGGCAAGCGCTGCTTGTTCAATTGCCGCTGGGCGCGCAGCTCGGGCACCAACTCAGCTTCGTTGAAAAGGAACATGCGCGGGATCAACCGCAGGGGGCACATCGAGACGTAGAACTCACGTCCTGCCTGGATCCCCCGAATCGCCGGGAATACGTACTCGAACGCCCGGTCCATGGCGGTCCTCATCCTGCGGTTTGGTTGCAGCGAACTACATCATGTTGACGCAGTTCGCTACGTCTATCAAACATCCATAGTACGTTTTCCCGAGAACCATATTCGATGGATTATCCCATCTACGTCGACACGGCCGCGACCACCCGGGTCGACCCGCGGGTCGCGGCGCTGATCACCGAGCTTTTCCTGGAAGAGTACGGAAACGCCGGCAGCCGCACCCATGCCTACGGGGCTGAGGCCAATCGCGCCGTCCAGCAAGCCAGGGCTTCTATCGCCGAAGTCGTGGCGGCCACGCCCGACGAGGTCACCTTCACCAGCGGCGCCACCGAGAGCAACAATTTGGCCATTCTGGGCCTGGCCGGCCACGGCAAAGCGACGGGGCGCCGGCACCTCGTGACCACGGCCATCGAGCATAAGGCGGTGCTCGAGCCAATGGCGCGATTGGCGGACGAAGGGTTCGAGGTGACCATCGTGGCACCTGGGCGGGATGGACGAGTCGACGCTGCAGCGGTTCTGGCGGCGGTCCGCCCCGACACGCTCCTGGTGTCGGTCATGCACGCCAACAACGAAACCGGGGCGATCCAACCGATCGGTCAGATCGCGGAGGGCCTGGAGGCTGACGGTCCCTATTTTCACATCGATGCGGCCCAGACCTTTGGCAAGCTCCTAGACGAACCGCGTTCGCCTCGGATCGATCTGATCAGCGCCAGTGGGCATAAGGTGTATGGCCCAAAGGGCGTTGGCACCCTCATTGCCCGTCGCCGCAAAGGTCGTCGTCTCCCCCTGACGCCGCTCATGGTCGGCGGGGGGCAGGAACGAGGACTTCGTCCCGGCACCTTGCCTGTGCCGTTGATCGCCGGCTTTGGTCTAGCGTCGCAGCTGGCTCTATCGGAACGGAAAAACCGCGCGGCTCGGTGTGCGGAGATACGCAGCGGAGCACTGGCCGCGATCGGCCAGATTGGCGCTCTCGTCCACGGAGGTGATATCGGGCTGGATCACATTCTTAGCTTTGCCGTTCCTGGCGTTGATTCCGAGGCGGCGATCGTAGCGCTCAAGCCCTATGTGGCCATTTCCAATGGCTCGGCTTGCACCTCAGCGTCTTACGAACCGAGCCACGTTCTGACCGCAATGAAGCTGGACGGCGACGAGATCGCCGGGACGGTTCGGATGTCCTGGTCGCACGACACGCCGGATCTTCCATGGGTCGACGTTATCGCTGCACTCAAGGAGCTCAAGCGCTAGGGCTGATCGGAACCGTTGCCGCCATTTAGTGGCCAGCGACCGCCCAAAGAGGCCGTCAGGATTCGCTCGCCGACGGCACCCGCCGGCTCATCTCCTAAGAGGGCGCTTTTCGCGCCCTTCACCTTCCGGTCTCGCTAACGTAGTACTCCATACTACGATCGGGGAAGGGTAACTGTTTGACTGGGGCGGCGCTAAGCCAGCTGGCGTTCAGGTCCGGTTATCGGAGCGGCGTCGACGATCTTGCACGAGATCTCTTCGTAAGGGCGCTCTCTACAGCCTCAAGCTATCGTAGGGCGGCGGGGTTCTTTTCGAGTTCAGCTTTTCACGCGCTGGCGCCTGGACTCAGGCGTTTGTTTGAGCGTGGAGGGGTAATGACACTGGTGTGCTCGCCCCTCCTTAGTCGCAAAGATTTAGGTGCAATAAAGAGGTATTATATAGATCGGAGCGCTAGCCTCTCCGGCGAGTCCATCGAAAATCTGTTTGAAGGGTTGGTAGCGCAGCGTATCTCGAGCGATGCACTATTTGGTGAGCTACTGCGTCGATCTATATTGCGGATGTACGTCGCTCGCCCTTCAGAGGCGGCGTCGCCCGCAATATATCACGAGAAATTCGCGATTTTTTCCGACGAAGCGGAGGCTCTTGTCGCCTCTGGAAGCGGCAATGAATCTGCGCTCGCACTAAAGGGTAGTTTCGAGCGGTTTGAGGTATTTAGGTCTTGGATCGCCGACGAGCGACGGGCGACTCTCAGGTTTGAATCCCAATTTCAGGCGATGTTGGAAAACAGGACGCAAGGCCTGATGGTGGCGCCGCTCTTTCAAGCTTACCGCGACGGATGGATGGAGGTTAGGATCGGTACGGTCGCAGACGAAAGAGCCGCCCCAATGGTCCCGCTGCGCGTTGAGGAGCCCGAACTGCTAGTCCCGTTTCCCAAGGGGCTCTTCGTGCATCAGCAAAAGGCGATTTCAAAGTGGGCTGAGGCGGGGGGCAAGGGTATCCTCGCGATGGCGACTGGATCGGGTAAGACGATCACTTCGCTTTCTATTGCCGCTCAGCTGCACGATGCGATGGATGGCAAGCCGCTGGCAATTTTGATTATTGCCCCGTTCATCCACCTGGTGGATCAATGGATTGAAGTCTCAAGACAATTTGGCCTCAATCCAATCCGTTGCGCCGAGGGGGAGGCTCGATGGAGTGGCGAGCTATCAACGGCGATCGGGGCGGTAAATGGCGGCCAGCGCCGCGTCCTCAGCATGGTCGCCACGAGCGCGACGTTGCAGACGCCAGGATTTCAGAAGCTGCTCGCGCGCCTGCGGGCTGTGCTTCTTGTGATTGGTGATGAGGCTCACAACTACGGTTCCCAGAAAGTGGCAGCAGCTCTTCCGGCGTTTGCCACTTATCGGATCGGGCTATCCGCCACGCCAGAGAAGTGGATGGACGCACCAGGCACCGCCCGCATCGAGAGCTATTTTGGGAAGACAGTTTACGAGTATAGTTTGGAAGATGCTATCCGGGATAGCATCCTCGTGCCTTATGAGTACACGACAATATTTTCCACCCTAAATCCTTCAGAGGTGGAGGCATACGAGGCGATATCAGCAAAGCTGGCAAAATTTGGGATCGCGGACGGCAATTCCGATCTCTCGGAGGGGGCAAAATCTCTCTTGATGAAGAGGGCGCGTATTCTTTCATCTACTAAAGAGAAATTGCCGAAGCTAAAGGAACTACTCGGTCATAGGAAGCACGACACGCATATACTTATTTACTGCGGCGACGGGCGCGTCGAGGGTGACCACGACGAAATCCCCCCAAAGCAAATAGAGGAGGTGGTGCAGATCGCATCTGACCTCGGTATCGTTTGCGCCAAATATACCGCAGATACGCCGCCGGAAATCCGACGTCAGATTTTGGCGGATTTCGACCAGGGGCGGATTCAGGCGCTGGTAGCGATCCGATGCCTGGATGAAGGTGTCGACGTCCCTTCGACTCGGACCGCATATATCTTGTCTAGCAGCACCAACCCCCGGCAGTTCGTTCAGCGTCGCGGACGTGTATTGCGAAAATCGCCTTCTACTGGAAAGCAAAGCGCGGAAATCTTTGATTTTTTCGTTGTTCCGCCGATCCAGGCTGGCGAAAGCGATACTTCACGCGCAATGCGCATGGTTGTGAAAAATCAGCTTCAGCGTGTTATGGAGTTCTCGAGCTTAGCTTTGAACGGTCCCGAGGCCCGCGCGGGCATCCTCGACTGGACGAAGGAGCATGGTTTGGTTTGGTTGTGGGGCAAATGAGCAGCATCAAGGAGCAGGTGGCGGAGCTACTGCAGAGCCTCACGACCGAAGAGCAGCAGCTTTTGAGCCGTGTGTTGAAGGTCGAGCAGGAAAAGCTTTACCAGCGCCAACCGCAAGTGCGTGAAGATCTCATGAAAGCCGTAAGGGATGTTATTAAATGATCCTTCAGCGGCTATACATTGAGAATTTCCGACAATTTTACGGAAAGCAAAATATTGAATTTGCCGTGGGAAAGGAGCGTAATATTACGCTGATCCACGGCTTCAACGGTGCCGGCAAGACGGCGTTGCTGAATGCGTTCGTGTGGTGCCTCTATGGCGAGACCACTGACGATTTTGAGGCTCCTGATCGCCTAGCAAGCGAAGCAGCGATGACGGAGGCCCCGGAAGGCGGTTCCGTCACGGTGAAGGTGCGCCTGACGTTTAAGAATCGGGATGGCCTGTATGTCGTCGAACGGTCCGTCGCCGTCACCAAAAAAGGTATTGAACAAGTTCCTGATGCTGAGAAAGTCGGGCTTTCGGTGCAAAAGGCTGGTGAGGCGGAGCTAACTCCGATCCCATCATCTGTCCAACCGCGAATTAACACCCTGCTTTCTCAAACCTTGTACCCGTTCTTCTTCTTCAATGGTGAACGCGTCGAGTGGCTGGCGAGCGCTGACGCCTATGAGCAGGTTGAGGAGGGGCTAAAGAGCCTACTCGACATCAAGATTTACGAGCGTTCCCTCCACCACCTCAAGGAAGTTGTCTCGAAGGAATTGACCGCCGAGCTAAAGAAGCACGGTGGTGAGGAGCTGCAGGCCGCCGTGTCTGAGCTTGAAGCGCTCAAGGAAAAAGCGGACGACCTCGCCAAGGAAGAAAAGCGTTCCGCTAACGCGATCGCGCTCCTAACGAAGGAGAAAGACACCTATGAGCAATCGCAGCGTGAGCTCCAGTCGCTGGCGGAGCTCGTCGTCCAGCGGGATGGCCTCAGGACGCAGCGCGAGCAATATCGGGTTAATTTGGCGGAGCGCACCGGCGAGCTGGCCAAGGCCGTTTCAACTAATGGCTATTTGGGCTTGGGTGGCCCTGAGCTCGAAAGCACCCGGCAGGCAGTCGCAGCTGCACGGCAACGGGGGGAGCTTCCGGCTAAAATCAAGCCGCAGTTCGTCGAAGACCTTCTCCAGCAAAAATTGTGCATCTGCGGCCGGTCTCTAGATGATGAACATCAGCATGAAATCGATGCGCTTCGAAAGTGGCAACAGAATACCGGACTTGCTGAATATGAGGAAGCGGTATCCCAAACAAGCGCCGCGATAAACTCTCTGGAGTCGCGCCGCAGAGACTATTTCCAATTGATTGATGAGCTTCAGGGAAAGCGCTCCGGTCTCAAAGCGCAGATGCGTCTGCTTGACGACCAATTGAATGATATTGACCTCAAACTGGGAGATCCGGAGGCGGGCGATAAGGCCGTAAGCCTTGCCGAGCAAATTCAGCGGGTCACCAACGACATAATTGACGAGAAGGCGGGCCTGCTACGCACGACCCAGGACCTGGCATCTAATAAGGTGATTCAAGAAGAGGCTGAGCGGCGATTAGGAAAGCTCAAGGCCAGCGACCAGATGGGCGAGCTCATTAAGCGCCGGCGGGAGGCTGTCGACCGTGTAGCCAACGTGCTTCGGCAAATCTACGATCTTCGTAAGGATGATGTTCGTCAGGATTTGAGCGCTCGCATCGCGCGGCTTTGGAACGATGCTGCGGTCAAGGATTACACAGCGTCGTTGAACGAAGATTTCCAACTCCGATTGACGAAACGCGTAGGCGGGATTGAACAACCTGTTCACGGCGCATCGACAGGGGAGAAGCAGGTTCTTGCACTGAGCTTCGTTGGAAGCTTAGTCGAGAAAGCGCGGAAGAACCTTGAAGACTCGGCGAGTTCAGAAATGGATGTTGAGCAAGGCGGAGAATATCCCCTCGTGATGGACTCACCGTTTGGATCTCTCGAAGACGACTACCGCGCCAAAGTGGCTCAATGGATACCTAGGCTCGCGAGTCAGGTGGTTATCCTCGTCTCCAAAACTCAATGGCGCGTGGAGGTGGAGAAGGAGGTTCGACCCAAAGTCGGAAAGGAGTACGTCTTGGAACTGCACTCTACAAAGCCTGACAGCGGGCGCACCATTGATATTATCGACGAGACGTATCCGTACGTGGTGGAGACGACAGACCCTTACGAGCGCACCCAAATCCAGTTGGTCGGCAAATGATCGGTCGCATCGCTCCGCCGCGGGACCTAGAGGGTCTCCTGGACCGTTTCACCACGCCTGACGCTCACGGGGTGCATGCACTCTTTGAGACAAAACAGAAGGTGTTGATGTTCGCCGCTGCGCTAGGTCGGCGTCGTGGCTCGTCCCTGCCGTTAGACCGGAAGGGGGTCGCCATCCGGTATGACATCTTTGAGCGGGCGCTAGACGACGGCTTTATCGATGCACTCTCGATCGCCACAACGGACGATCTAAAGGTCTTGTCGCCTGAGCGTGCCGACGAGCGCATTAGGATCTTCGAAGAATATGCCCACGCTGGGCTCGTCGAGATGGAAGAGCGCTGCTTCAATCAAACGGGGGATCCGCTTGAGGAACTAATTGCCATCGTGGATGAACAGCGTCAGGGACCGAGCGAGGGTCTAACTGGCATCGACCCGGGCATTTTGAGCAAATTGCTGAAGTGACGACGTTGGGCGACCCTGTTGAGGAGATTCTCAATCTTCTCGGCCTAGGCGACCAGGCACAAAGTCAGGCGCAGGGCGACGCCCTCGATTCGCTCGAGACCCCGCTCGCGGAAGCTGCCTCATATCGCCTGTTGAAGGTGGTCAACGATACCGGTGCAGAGTGGATCGAGCTTGAGGGCATCGATCCAGTCTTTCGAGTTACGCGCACGAAGGCCAAGCTGCTTAGAGATTTAGGTGATATCGTTGCTGCCTGGTCTCGGGGCGTGCCTCCGCCATCTTCCCACGGGGCGTCTCAGATTCGACTGATCGGCAACGACAAGTCTCGGCTAGAGATACGCCACAAGGATTGGCGCCCAATCCGTATGACAAAATTGCATGCCAACGCGATTACTCGATTTAGGATCGCGATCGGCGAATTCGCTGACGGCAACTAGCCGATGCGCCATCGCCCAGCGCGTCGAGATTTTCATGCCTTCAGCCTATTTTAGCGGCCGAAGTTTTCGACAGAGCCACGGGGTAGCGTGATGCCCCTGCCACCTGCCTCCCAGATGCACGAACTATGGCAAAGCGCGGCGAAGCGCCTCAATCCGCTCCTGGCAGACTTCAAAAGCGACGCCTTATAGCGCAGCCACCCGTTGCTCCAACCAATGAGGTGTTCGTCAGAAATCCGGTAATGATCTGAATAGCGCGCTTCGACGTATGTGCGGCGGATCAGATCGAATCCCTGGCGCTCGAACTTGGTTTTCGGCCAGATGCCGATCAGGCGGTTGTCGAGTTCTTCAGCGCGATCTCTCAGCAAGTTGAGAAGCTCGCGCGCCGCGCTGGCGACAACGGGATGGGGCCCCGGCCGCGCCCAGGTGCGGCGTGCGCATCATCGCCGCCAGGGTCTTGGCCTGCTTACCTTCTTGGCTCGTCTAAAGCGTCTAGGTCTAATTGTGGAGCTTCTAGCGCAGCTTAGGCGCGAAGGGGGCTGTCCGCCTATCGTAAAAGGCCGCCCGGCTCGGGCGATCGGTGCCCTATGGGCGATTAGGCTTCGGAATCAGTGCGTGTCTTTTGAAAAAATGACAAGTTAGAAGCGAGTCGGCAGGTGAAGGCCGAGGGGTAGATGACAATCACGGGGGCGGAATTTGGCCATCAAGCCAACACAACACGGCATCAAGGTGCTCTTTGAACAAAACCACACGTTCCAGGTCCCGAAATACCAGCGCGGCTACGCATGGGAGGATGAATCCGTAGAGGATTTCCTGTCTGATATTACTCGCTGTCTTAAAGCTCGGGCCAGCGGATCGCCTCTCAACCACTTTTTTGGTGGCGTCGTGGCCGCAAAATGGCCGATCGAAAACTCAAATCGCTCAAACTATGAAGTAATTGATGGTCAACAGCGATTGGCCACCTTCGTGCTACTGATCGCTAAGCTCAGCCAAAAAATGTCCGCAGTCGTCGAAGCTTTCGATAAAGAAAAGGCTTTGAGCGCCGATGAGGTTGTCGTCAAGACATTCCTGACGGAGACCCTATTACAACTTCGGGCTCTGTACCTCTTTTATAGAGACAATGTCGGTATGGCGTATGTCGAGGTTCGTAAGCTAACGCTTTCCGAAGCCGATAATGAGTTTTTTCAGGCGCTTATTGATGCGACGCCGATCGCGCCTCAACGCGCCTCGCATGAGCGCCTTGCAAAAGCCTGGAGCCTGATTGGCGATTTCATTGAAGCCACGATATTCGGCGACGGGCCGGTCGCGGGCGCCGAGAAGGTCAGGATGCTTGTTAATGCGGTGCTGGAGAATGATTGCAGCGTCATTTTCATGGCGGCCGACACCCGGAGCGAGGCCTACCAGATCTTCCAGGTGCTAAATGACCGCGGCGTTCTGCTAACCGATGGCGACCTGCTCCGCGCGAAGACGATGGAAGCCCTGGATACAGATGCTCTACGCCCCATGCAGGCCAAGGTCGCAAAGCGATGGGATGAGGTCCTAGCGTACGCGCCTAAAGACACGGACGACTATCTGCGCTGGTATTTTTCGAGCCATGAGGGGCGGCGTCCTACCTCCTCAGGTCTCGCCGACCAATTCATGACGTATCGCTTCAAGCTGGAGGAGGGCGCGGCGCTGATGGGAGCGAAGGCCCAGAGCCTCCTCGGCGAAGTCAAAGCCATGTCAGAGGCCTTCGGCCAATTGAAGGAAATGGGGGAAGGCGAGTGGCCGCTTGATCCCGATCCTAAGGTTTTTGTTTGGGACCGCGAGCGCCTGCGCATGCTTGTCACCCATCTCAAACATACCAACGCCATGCCGCTGTTGCTTTCACTGCAACTGCTAGGTCCACGAAACTTCGCCACGGCCGTAGCCTCGTTAGAGCGGTTTGTCTTTCGGTACAAAACCATCGGAAATGGCCATGCCACCCCGATGACCGAGCTCTATGTCAGACACGCCAAGCAAATTCGTGGGAACCCGGCCGCGTACAAAATTTCCAATCTGAAGAACGACCTCAATGAGCTGCTGGATAAGCATGTCCCAGAGGTTGTATTCAGGACGAATTTGGCTCAAACATCTTACAGTCCAAGAACCGGCAACGGACATGTCCGTTATCTTCTTATAGCCATTGAAGATCATATTGATTGGTTGAAGGGGCAGGCAGCGGGAACGCCGAAGTGTAAGGACAAAGCCGTCGTCTTCGATTTTGCGAATACGACGCTGGAGCACATCTACCCGCGCTCAGCCAAACCGGCAGATAAAGTGGCGGCGCTTGAGCCACATAAGGATAGCCTGGGCAATCTCACAATATTTGGCCCAGAGGAAAATGATAAACTCGCCAACAAATCCTACAAAGACAAGCGAAGCGTCCTTAAGAAATCTAAACTGCGGATCAATCGGGACATCAGTGACAGCCCTACCTGGGGCCCTAAGCAAGTTAAAGACCGGACAGCTGCTATCATCGATATGGCGGTGAAGCTCTTCATCCCCTAATGCACAGCCTTGTGGACGTCAGAGGCGATTAGTTGGGCCGCTATTGGGCTCCTGCCCGACAATGACGGCGCCCAATTCGTCCCAATCGCTAGCGCCGCACACGCGGAGCGGTGCGTCTGGCGCCACTGACAGACAATCCAATCCATTATAGAGGACGTCGCTCAGCCGTGAGACGGCCTGTTCTAGCAAACTAGCTCGCAACCATTAGGTGGCGCGCCATTGCGATTCGACCCGTTTAGGATTGCTCATATTTTGGAGGTTTGCGGATCGATTTGTGGGACAGTATCTCGCCTAACTCAACCTAACAATTTGAAACTCTGAAGGTTTGACAGAAATTGAGTGTCCACCCTCTCCGCCATTACCCCCTGAAAACCTGGACCGACCAAAGCGCTTCCAGCGCCTAGCCTCGTCGCGTGCTCTCGCGCTCGACAAGCCGCGACGGCACGGTCCGCGCCACGCAGGTCGCGCCGGCCTCGAGGTCGAGCAGCTCCATCGCCGTGGCTACATGGGCGTCCACGTCCTGGTCGAACGAGGTCAGGCGGTAGGGAGCCCATTCGGCCATGTCGAGATTGTCGTAGCCGATCACCTGCACGTCGCCCGGCGCGGTCAGTCCGAAGTCCTCGCGCAGCACGTCGATGACGCCGAAGGCGGCCAGGTCGTTGGCGCAGAACAGGGCGTCCGGGCGATCGGACGACGAGAACAGGTCTCGCGCCGCCCGAGCGCCGCTGGCGTAGTCGTAGCCGCCGCCGGCCCGCGTCGCCGGCGGCAGGCCAAGCTCGGCGAGACCATGGGCGAAGCCCGCCTCGCGGGCGACCTGGGCCGGGCTGTCGGCGGGCCCCGCCACGAAACCGAAGCGGCTTCCGCCCCGCTCGCTCAGCAGCCGCGCGGCCGCGACCCCGGCGGCGAAGTTGTCGGACGACACCGAGCGGATCCAGTCGCCCGCCAGGTCCGAGTTCAGGGTGACGATCGGGATGCGCAGCTTCGACAGCTGGTCGGCGGCGCCTTGCGAGGTCAGGGCCAGGGCCGAGACCACGGCGTCGACGCGGTAGCCGGCCAGCTGGTCGACCACCCCGTCGAGGATGCGGTCGCTGTCGACCCGCACCAGCATCATCTGCCGGCCGGCCGCCGTCAGGGCCCGGGAGAAGGCCTCCAGCGTCATGGCGAAATAGGGATTGTAGAAGCCGCCGACCACGACGGCGACGATGCCCGAACGGTTGGTCTGCAGGATCTTGGGCAGGAGGTTGGGCCGATAGCCCAGGGCCTCGGCCGCCTCCAGGATCCTGGCGCGCGTGGCCTGCGCGATCCGGGCGCCGGGCGTGAAGGCGCGCGACACCGCCGACTGCGACACGCCCGCCGCCCTGGCCACGTCGGTCGACGACGGCGGCCGCCAGTTTCCGCTCATGCGGCGATCCCTCGCGCGATTTCCCCTCGTGATCCCTATTAGAGGGTTGCCTTCGGAATGGCGAGTGAATAGCTATGCACACATTCGACCAACCGCAGCGCGGCTCCTAACCGCGCGCCGTCTCCGCCGGACCTTCGCGTCCGGGCGGGCGATGGGCGCGTGCGCGACCAGCCTCGCCGCTTTCCGCCCCAGCAAGGTCCGCCATGAGCGTCCCCGCCCGCCGCCCCGCCCCCTCCGCGGCGCTCGTCCAACTGGCCCTGGCCCTGGGCGGCTTCGCCATCGGCACCACCGAGTTCGCCTCGATGAGCCTGCTGCCCGACTTCGCCCGCGCCCTGGGCGTGGACGAGCCGACGGCCGGCCACGCCATCAGCGCCTATGCCCTGGGCGTCGTCGTCGGCGCGCCGGTGATCGCGGTGCTGGCCGCCAAGATCGCCCGCCGCACCCTGCTGGTCGGGCTGATGGTGCTGTTCGCCATCGGCAACGGCCTGTCGGCCCTGTCGCCGACCTTCGAGACCATGGTGATCTTCCGCTTCCTCAGCGGCCTGCCGCACGGGGCCTATTTCGGCGTCGCCGCCCTGGTCGCCGCCTCGCTGGCCCCGCCCGACAAGCGGGCCTCGGCGGTGGCGCGGGTGATGATCGGCCTGACCGTGGCCACCATCGTCGGCGTCCCCCTGGCCAACGCCGTGGGCCAGTGGATCGGCTGGCGCTGGGGCTTCGTCATCGTCTCGGCGCTGGCGACCCTGACGGCCGTCTCGGTGTTCCTGCTGGCCCCGCGCGAACCCGCGCCCAAGGACGCCAGCCCCCTGCGCGAACTGTCGGCCCTGGCCAGCCGCCGTGTCTGGCTGACGCTGGGCATCGGCGCCATCGGCTTTGGCGGCATGTTCGCGGTCTACACCTACCTGGCCTCGACCCTGGTCGAGGTCACCCACGCCTCGCCCACCGCCCTCCCGCTGGTGCTGATGGTGTTTGGCCTGGGCATGACGGCCGGCACACTGGTCTGCGCCTGGGCCGCCGACCGCGCCCTGATGCCGGCCGTCGGCGCCATCCTCTTGTGGAGCGCCGCGTCGCTGGCGCTCTATCCGCTGGCCGTGGGCAGCCTGTGGACCCTGGTCCCGGTGGTGTTCCTGATCGGCTGCGGCGGCGGCCTGGGCGCGGCCCTGCAGACCCGCCTGATGGACGTGGCCGGCGAGGCCCAGACCCTGGCGGCGGCGCTGAACCACTCGGCCTTCAACACCGCCAACGCGCTGGGCCCCTGGCTGGCCGGCATGGCGGTCGCGGCCGGCTTCGGCTGGCGCTCGACCGGCTGGGTCGGCTGCGCCCTGGCGGCGGGCGGCTTCGTGATCTGGGCGATCGCCGTCTGGGACGACCGCCGCGAGCGGGCCCTGGCGGCGGCCTGATAGCCCCTTCCCCGTAAGACCCCCGCGAAAGCGGGGACCCAGGTGTTTTATCGTCGAGCGCGGCGGGTAGCAGAAAAAGCCTGGGTCCCCGCTTTCGCGGGGATTTTACGGAAGAGAGGCGCCTATGCGGTCGCCATCTCCGACAACCCCAGGGCCACCGCCTCGGCCTTCGGCCCGATCACCAGATGCACCACCGGCCCGTCGAGCCGGACCAGCGCCCGCACGCCGGCGGCCTTGAGGGCCGCCTCGTCGAGCTTGTCGGGATCGGCCAGTTCCAGGCGCAG